>CAJXLN010000004.1 GCA_913056255.1 uncultured Thermotogae bacterium
TTTGGCGGCAGTCAAGAAACGATAGCCGTGAAGTCGTAAACGATAATACTTGAGAGTTAAAGATATCCTGATTATTTAAGGATAAGTTCTTAGAATGTTTAAATTTATTCGTAACATTTATCGTAATCTTGACGCACATTAAGAGGCAATTAGTAAAAAATCCCCCACTTCAAAGTAAATAGGAGCAAGTATTATCAAGTGATGATGACAGGTTTCGATGTATTTCAAATTACTCCTGCTATTTTGGCGCCGTGAATTTTCAAAGCCTTAGGACCATAGTAATTGCCTTCTTTCACGGTTTCTTTCGAAAGTTCAAGCGTTTCTTGCACATCTTTTATATTTCCTGAAACCGACCCGCCAGTTACAGGTATTTTCTTTTCACCGTCGTAGTACCATCCTAACCTTATTTCACCGGCGAAGTCACCTGTCAACGCATTCATTTGAAAATCGGAAAATGACTTGAGTTCAATGTATCTACCACTTCTAAGCTCATCGATGCTTTTTTTACCAGGATCCACACTGAAATTGGTCATGTTTCCAGTCGGATTTGTGTTGAGGTAATGAGAAAATCTCAGATTTCCCCAGTACGTGAGGAGTTTTCCGTTGTCGATTATCTTGACCTTTTTCAGCTCAACTCCATCGTTATCAAAAGGCACGGAAAAGTACGATCCTTCGATCGTAGGATCGATGTACAACGTTATCGGAGCGTGGAATTTGTCTCCAATTTTAGCGTTTGACATCTGCTCGTAGACATTCATTGCCGAGGCTTTTTCAAGATAGTAACTCATGATCTCTTTAGTTCCGGATTCATCGAATATTATGGGGATATCTTTTATTTTTGGTGTCGATCTGGCAGCAGCTCTATCAGCGGTTATTTTCAAGGCATCGAGAACTCTGGAGGAAATCGATTCTGGAGAAAGGTTAGATGTTTTGATGTCATGGTACAGCTCAACTTCTTCTTTGCCCTTGCTCGTTGTTATGAATTCGATCTCGAGTTTCTCATGGTTGTAGGATACATCAAGACCTGTAGAATTCAAGATTCTGACGTTCTCAGTGGTCAAGAACACTTCTGCCGAATTGATCCAGGCTTTATCATTGTCCACGAGTATGGCCTCGATCACACCGTCAACTTTTTCTAAAACACTCAAGGGTTTACGTACGTCTTTTTTCCGTGGCTTTGCGATCGGGTACGGTTCATTTTTGACGAAATCAGCTGCAAAGATTGCCTTTTTAATGGTTTTTTCGATCTCGTTTTGCGACATCGTTGGATGGATTTTTATGCTCGATGATCCCATGTAATTCTTACCGTCTTCTTTGAATTTTTTGTAGACGGTCAGTTCGTATTTCCTTACCTTTTTTGCCCTGTTCATATCAAGGATTTTCTTTATGAAGAACATTTCTTTCGATTCCACATTTTTTTCGATTATTTTCCACTCTTCGATACCGAGTTTTCTAAGGCTTTTAAGGATCTCATCGACCATCATCCCAACCTCGCTTTCGCTTTTATGTACGGGCCACCGGCGGAAACTTTGACGAATTCCTTGTAGCCTTTCCCACAGGCTCCGCTTCCAGAAAGCTTGAAGTCATCTGAAACCATGGAGATCGATTTGAGAAGATCAGGGACGTATCCCGTCATTACAATTGGCGAAATGATCTTCTTTGTCAGTTTCCCGTTTTCTATTTCTCTCGCGTAAGTTATCATGATCTGAATTCCCCAGTTTTTTGGATCTTCCATACCACTTCCATATTTTTCAAGAAGATAACCCTTTTTGATCGAACTTATCATATCTGAAAGCTTGTCTTTACCGGGCGATAAAAAGGTGTTCGTCATCCTCGCATACGCTTTTCTTTCGAAGGATTGTCGTTTTCCGTTGCCAGTGGGTTTGGTTCCAAGTTTCATAGCGGAGAGTAAGTCGGAAAGTCCTCTTTTCAATATTCCGTTCTCTATGACAACGGTGTCAGTTCCAAGTGTTCCTTCATCATCGAAAAAGTAGGATGAGACTTCTTTCGCAGCGGCGGCACCATCGTGCATGGTGACAAGATCAGAACCAACTCTTTTGTTCATGTATTCCGCAGCTTTGGCTCTCCCTTTGACGAACATGTCCATTTCGACACCGTGTCCAAAAGCCTCATGGGCTATCACACCGGTAACATCCGGAGAACATATGACATCGTATTCACCGGGTTCTAATCTTTTCGCACCCAAGAGTGCCTCTGCATCTTCGACAACTTTCGGTACTTTCTCATCCATTTCATCGAGGAGTTCGACTCCCTTGAGACCTGAAAAGCTTTCATAAGTATCTTTTATGTTATTGCCTTCCGCAACTATTGGCTGCAAATATCCTTGTGTCCACACGTAGGCCTGCGACAGTTCTTTTTTATTCGAGATGAACATCTTGTTGCTTTGGACTTCTTCGTAGATCGCGTTGAAATTCTTGAGCTTGTTTGAGATTTTGAAGGCTACATCTTTCATCCGGGAAAGTTTTTCGATCTTCTTCTGAGCACTCACGCTCTCTGGAAGAATTTCCACATCAGTGGAGAAATCCTCTTTGATTTCTTCTTCCTCGATCACGGGATAAGATGAAATTTCCATTTTGCTGTTGAGTTTCAAGGATTCCACGATCGTTTTCTCAATTTCCTCGATATCCTTCAACTCGTTGAAGGAAAATTCACGGTAATTTCCATCGTGCACTCTCACCACAAATCCTCTTTCAGTCCAGGCGCTGTCGTGAATTTCCACACCATTTGCGTTCACGAGAAAAAAAGTGCCATTTTTGTCTGTTCCTAAAACTGAGACGTAATCAAAATGCGTCGAAAGCTTGTCGATGAGTTCGTGTATCTTCTCTCGCGAACTTTCCAAAAAATTTGAAAATTCGACCTTCAAAACTATCCCTCTTTTCTTTTAGAAATCCGTAATGCAATTTCATCGTTTCTTGAAGATAAATCAGATCAGAAAATCATTCACATTATACCATTTCGTGGTTTCATGATCAGGAGCGTGGAGTTTCTTTATTTTCATAGGTAAATGTGAAAGTGATGTGAATCAAATACACGATATTTGTATTTAGAGCTTATCCTTAAACAAAATAGGAGCGGAGGAGCCGAGAGAGCGGAGGTGCCAGCGGCACCATCTTTTCCGCTTTCCCGACCAAAGCGATAGCTGCGACCCCGTGGGCACTCGTTACTTCGACATTCCCGACCAAGGCGGCAGCCGCGACCCTTTAGCACCATTTTTTCCGCTTCTACGACCAAAGCGATAGCTGCGACTGGAGGCACTCGTCTTTACAGCATTATTGTTTGAGGAGCCGAGAGTGCCCGTCGGCACTCGTTATTTCGGCTTTTACGACCAAGTCGGTAGACGCGACCGGTAGCCGAGACGTCAGGAGAGTAGAATAAAAAAATCTTTGATTTAACGGCAACCAAGAAACGGTAGTTATAAAGTCGAAAACGATAATATTTGAGAGCTAAAGATATCGTGATTATTTAAGGATAAGTTCTAAGTATCAAATCACACTTGACAAAATTCCACTCCTCGATGTATACTATTTGTATACTTGTAAGTACATCTTTGAAAGAGAGGATATTTATGATCAAAATTGAGAAAAATTCTAAAATGGTTGGTTTTAGTGCAGCCACGATAATCGCGAGGCAACTGATAAAGAAGCCTAATTCCGTAATAGCGATTCCTACTGGAACAACACCAATTCCCATGTACGAAGCAATCGTGAAATTAGTTGAACACAGGATTATTTTCACCCAAAAAGCGCGTTTCTTCAATTTGGATGAATATGTGGGTCTTACTCGAGAAAATCCGATGTCTTACGCTTATTACATGAAAAAGCATCTTCTTTCAAAGATCGAAAAGGTTCAACACGATATTCCATCAACTGATACACGAAATCCGGAAGAGGAGGCAAACAATTACGAAAAGAGAATAGAAAAAGTGGGTGGCTTCGATCTGTGTTTGTTGGGAATAGGAGTTGATGGCCATATAGGATTCAATGAACCTGGAACTCCTTTTTCGTCTATCACGCATGTCGCTCATCTTCATCCATCAACGATCAAAAGAAATTCGAAGGAATTTGGAAAAACAGTTCCCGATATTGCAATAACAGTGGGCATTAAAACCATAATGAAATCTCGGAGCATCGTACTTATGGCCACTGGTACCGAGAAATCAAAGATATTAAAAGATGCATTTTGGGGAGAAGTTACGCCAGATGTGCCCGCTTCTGTACTTCAGCTCCATCCAAATCTTACCGTTTTAGTTGACGAGAAGTGCGCAACTGAAATCACATCCAGCGCCAATGACTTCCATTGGATGAATCTCTGATTTCTACCCCTAACTCTTTCAGTTTTTTTCTTATCGCGTCGGCTTGTTCGTAATCGTTACGAACTCGTGCAGTATTCCTCAACTCCACAAGGGTTTCTACAAAAGCATCAGCGTTTACATTTTTCTTTTCAAAGTCAAAGCCTAAGAAGTAATTCCATTCCATAAAAAGGGCGCGAATTTTCGCCAAATGCTCGCGATCGTCCGTGAGGAGAGCTTCTTTTACAAGCTCGAATATAACAGAAAAAGCTTGTGGAGTGTTAAAATCGTCATCCAGTGCCTCATTCATCCGCGCGCGCCATTCTTTTGAAAAACTGTCTTCTACAGCTTTTGTATCATCACCGATTTTTCTTTTGATCTCGTCCATAGCGTTTGCAATTCTATTGTAAGATGCTTTTGCCTCTTCCATCCTATCCGAGGAAAATTCCATCGGACTTCGATAATGTTTTGAAAGCAAGTACATTCTAAGTGCATTAGGTCCGTACACTCTTAAGGCTTCTCTAACGTTGAAGATGTTGCCAAGCGATTTGGACATTTTTTCTTTCTTCACAGATATCATACCGTTGTGCATCCAATAATTCACCCATTTTTTTCCACTCCATGCTTCAGATTGAGCACGTTCGTTTTCATGATGGGGGAATATAAGATCGTTTCCGCCGGCATGAATATCGAACGAATCACCAAGGAGTGTAGTGGACATGACAGAACACTCTATATGCCATCCAGGCCTCCCAGATTTCCATGGACTGTTCCAACTCGGCTCTCCCGCTTTGGCTGCTTTCCAAAGCACGAAATCGAGAGGATCGTCTTTAGAATCGTTGATCTCCACTCTTGCACCAGATCGCATATCAGACAGTTTTCTGTTGGAAAGAGCGCCGTAACTTTTGAAAGCACTCACATCGAAATAAACATCGCCGTTTTTGGAATATGCAAATCCTTTTTTTTGAAGAACTGATATAAAATCGATGATTTCGTTCACAAAATCGGTGGTACGTGGATGAAAGGTTGCAGGCTCAATTCCGAGCCTACAAGCATCTTTAAAGTATTCGGCCACGTATCTATCGGATAATCTTTTTGTGGATATTCCTTCTTCATTCGCAGTTTTTATGATCTTGTCATCTATATCCGTGAAATTTTGTACGTAAGTGACACTGTATCCTCTGTATTCAAGATATCTTCGAAAGCTATCAAATACCACAGCCGCTCGGGCGTTCCCAACATGTATCAGATTGTAAACAGTGGGGCCACACACGTACATTTTTACCCTTCCCTCTTCTAAGGGAATGAATTCTTCTTTTTTCCCACTCAGTGTGTTGGTTATCCTGATCATGTTAATCCTCCAGAAATCGTTTTAGCCTTGAAATAACATTTTCTCTTCCAAGAAGAAAAATCAAATTCACAAGATCAGGGCCTGAGTCTTTGCCGGTTAATATTTCTCGAAGAGAGTGATAAAAATCCCCAGGTTTAACTTTTGTTTCTTTGACAACGCGTCTGGTTGCCTGGGTAATGGATTGAGGGGTCCACTCGTCCATCGATTCGTAAGAATTTTTCAGTGTCTTGTAAACGAGTGAAATACCGCTCTTTTCCAATAATTTTTTTAATTCATAGTTTATTTCAGGAGTTTTCGTGTACACTTCAAGTTTTTCAGGAAGTTGAGACAATTCGTTTACTTCATTCTTCACTGATGAAAGTGCTGCCATCGTCCATTTTCGACTGAAGGTATACTCCTCTTCTGATAAAAATTTCGGAACCACAAATGGTTTTGAGAATTCATAAAGTTCTTCCTCTGAAAGTTTCCTTATGTATTGTCCGTTCATCCAGATGAGTTTCTTTTCATCGAAAATTGCCGGATTTTTGGAAACACGATCGAGATCGAAATTTTCGATCAACTCATTCATACTCATCACCTCTTTAAGCTCAGGATGTGACCATCCAAGAAGTGCAAGGTAATTGATCATCGCCTGAGGTAAGAAACCGCGTTTTCTGTATTCAGAAATGGAAGTTGATCCGTGACGTTTACTCAATCGTGTTCGATCTGGACCAAGTATCGTTGAAAGATGTGCGAATTTTGGAACTTTAAATTCGAGAGCTTCGTAAAGAGCTATTTGTTTAACGGTGTTTGAAAGATGATCGTCTCCACGTATAACATGAGTGATTTCCATAAGAGAGTCGTCTATAACAACAGCGAAGTTGTACGTTGGTATTCCATTGGATCTGAGAATGGCGAAATCTCCAACCGAGTCAGCTCCAAAATGTACATCGCCTTTTACAAGATCGTTCAGTATTCGATCTTTTCTTTCAAGTGAGAAGTATATGGCAGGTTGCCTACCGTCTTTTTTGTACCTCTCTATTCTTTCGTGTGTGGAGAAACTCTCAAGCATTTCACGGGTGTAATGCGGAGCCTGGGATTTTGAAATCATGTTTTCTCTGAGCTTTTCTATTTCTTCCGCTTCGGCGTAAACAAAATAGGCTTTTCCACTATCAACCAGCTTTTGAGCGTAGTTTTTGTACAATTCCGTTCTTTCACTTTGTCTGTAAGGACCGTACTTCCCTCCAATATCAGGCCCTTCGTCCCAATCAAATCCAAGCCATTTCAGATCGTTCAAGAGGCTTATTTCAGATTTCTTAGTCGATCGTTCAACATCTGTATCCTCTACTCTGAGGACGAACTGTCCTTTGTATTTTTTGGCATATAGAAAAGAAAAGAGGGCAGTTCTCACACCACCTACATGAAGTTCACCCGTGGGACTCGGTGCAAAACGTGTTCTCACAGTTGTCATTTATCCATTCCTCACTTTCCAACACAAAAATTCGAGAATATAATATCGAGAATATCGTCAGAGTACCTTCTACCAGTAAGAGAATCCAAAAACTCAATGGCTTTCCTTATATTAATGTCCACAACATCAATGGGATATCTGCTTTTCTGTGCCACTTCGGCTTCCTCTATTTCATTCAGTGCCCTCTTCAACAGATCGTACTGCCTCTCAGCTATTACAACGGCATCAACGCTATTCATGCTCTCAGTTACCGAAGTTGCCAATTTCACGATCTCATCTCGCAATTTTTCTATTCCATGGCCTGTTTTCGCAGAAACGTTCAGAACACCATCGAATCTCCTTTTTGCAAGATCGATTTTGTTTACGACTCGAATGTCAGCTGAAAGTTCAGTGTTGTTTTTTTCAGATACGGTGGCATCCATAATGTGTACTTTGATATCGGCTTCTTGTGCCGCCTTAAGTGCTCGGTCTACTCCAATCTTTTCAATTTTATCCGGTGTTTCTCGTATTCCAGCAGTGTCAATGAGTTTTACGCGCAATCCACCTATAAAAGTATCGACTTCGACAGTGTCTCTGGTAGTTCCGGCAACAGGTGTCACTATTGCCCGATCACGTCCAATTAAGGCGTTGAGTATGGAAGATTTTCCAACATTTGGAGCACCCAAGAGTGCAACTTTAACGCCTTCTATGGCAGTTTTCGCAGGATCATAAGTTGAGATGAGTTGTTTCAATCTTTTTGTCATTGGCGAAAGATCTAAATTGAAATCATCTTCAAATTCATCAGGATAATCGATTCTCACCTCTATTGAGGCGGAAAGATTTAAAAGCTCTTCTCTCAAAGCTTTAACGAATTTAGAAAAGGCTCCATCCATTGTCTTTCTTGCAATTTTGATTCCTACTTCACTCGTTGAATCCACGATCTTTTCCACAGCTTCTGCCATGGTCAGATCCATCTTGCCATTCAAAAATGCACGTTTAGTGAATTCTCCATGTTCTGCCAATCTTGCTCCAGAATCGATCATCGCCCTTACGGCTTTTGATAGAATTAAAGAATTACCATGAAAAGATATCTCTACCATATCTTCTCCAGTATAGGTGTGGGGAGCTTTGTAAAAGATCACAACGATATCATCCAAAGTCTCTTTTCCGATTGTGAAACTGGCGTGACTAGCAACTCTTGATTTCGGATGGATATTCACGTGTTTTAAGACGATATTCCAGGATTCAGGACCGCTTAACCTTATCATTCCAATAGCCGCTCTACCTGGTGCAGTAGAAATGGCTACAATAGTGTCCGGCTTTACCATACGTACCCCACTCCAAATTCAGGAGACAACTTGCCATTTGATGGAATATGATTCGATGTGTCATTGAAAAAGACAAAGATTTTCGTTACACCGACAAACACTCCAAAATCGTGTAAACGAGCCCCAATTCTGCTGTCACCAGAAAGTAAAACGGCATTTGCATCTGTAGAGCTCGCAAAGAGTATTGAAGCACTCACGCCGCCTCTCAAAAATAGTGTGAGTTGTGATACACTGCAGTCGATGTTTAATCCAATTCCCTGATTCAAGGAAATTGCAGCCTTGTTCACCGAAAATCCAGAAGAAAGGTACATGTTTCCGAAATTTTCTGTGAATTCAACACCCATTCCAGCACTTACATATCCTCCCCATATTGATTGTGAAAAGGCTACAGTTCCAAATAATACCGATAAAAAAAGTGTAAAAAACACGTATTTTCTCATCTTGAGAAAATTCCTCCTTTGATTTCGTGCAAACCCTCACCACATACAAGAAAAAACTATTTACGTCTTAGCGTTAAATCTATTTTTATTTTAACACACGTTATGAGCACTTTGATTGGAGTGATAATTTGTCAAATGTCGAATTTAGTGATAAGATTTTAACGCTAAATTTCGAAACTGAGGTGAACACAATGAAAATAGCAGTTGTGGGCTTTGGAGCTGCCGCGATAGGATTTGTAAGTGAAGCGATAAAGAAAGGGCACAAGATCCACATCTTTGAAAGATCAAAAGACGTGTACAGCTCAAGTATAAGCGGGCTAAGATCTGATGGCAAGCTTTTCGTTTCAAAGGATATGGGCGGAGATCTCCACATTCCGATAGAAATTCAAAGAGAAGTGATCGATTACTACACTTCGAAACTGAGTGAAACAGATAGAAAAAACATCAAAACAGGTATTTCTTTCGCAAAAGATTCTGAATATTTTGAAATCTTCTATTCCAAGGGATTTGAGCCAGTCAATTCGCGATTTTTCCATATAGGAACCGACAAACTCGCAAGCGTTCTCAAAAAAATATACGATGAATTTATGGAGTCAAAAAACGTAAAATTCCACTTTGCGGTCAAAATCGACAACGTAATTCTTCAAGACGGAAAGATAAAGGTTCAATCCGAAAACTTCGATGACATGTTCGATTACGTTGTGATCGCTGTAGGAAGAAGTGGACACAAACTCGTAAATCGGATAGCTGAAAAGCACCCCGAGCTTGTGCTTTCCGGCAATGTGGTGGACATAGGAATACGATATGAGGTACCGAATCATGTTGTAAAGAAACTAAACGAAGAAATGTACGAATTCAAAGTCAAAATGCGAACCAAAACTGGATACATGGTGAGAACCTTCTGCAACAACCCATCCGGAAAGGTCGTGCTTGAAAAGTATGAAGATTTTGTGACTGTCAATGGTCATTCGAATTCGATGGCAGAAACATCGAACACGAATTTTGCCATCTTGTGTAGCACATCTTTTACCGAACCTTTTAACGATCCGGTGGGATACGGCTCGTACATAAGCAAGTTGGGAAATATTCTTGCCGGTGGAAGAAAAGTGCTACTTCAAACTTATGAAGATTTTGTAAAATGCAAGAGAACGAAAAAAATTGGAAGAGTCGAACCAACGCTCCCAAATAATGCTTATGTACTCGGAGACGTGAACCTTGTGCTTCCAAGAAGAATTGCACTTTCCGTCTCAGAATTCATCCAGAAACTCGGTGAAGTTGTTCCAGGATTAGCTTATCCGGATAATCTGATGTACGCAGTAGAGGTCAAGTTTTACAGTAACAAGCTTGACAACGGTAAATATGAAAATCTCAAATTTATAGGTGATTGTAGCGGCCACACAAGATCGATAACTTATGCCACTGCTCATGGGAAAATGCTTGCTCAAAATCTTTAACTCCTAATGCATTCTCAATGTAGTCTTAAATCCCAACGTCACCCCGGCAGCAAAACAAAGGAAAATTCCACTCAAAAAAATCTTTGTTTTGACGGCATCCAAGAAACGGTAGCCGTGAAGTCCCAAACGATAATATACTAAACCAACTTTAAAAGTGAAGTCATTTGACTTCAGCAATTGCCTTTCGGTGTCTGGTCCTCGCTGTGCTGCGGAGGCCACCTGCAAGGCAAGTTTGCTCTCCGTCAAATTTAAATTATATTTCGGATTTTGAAAAAGAGTTAGTATACTTAAGAGTTAAAGATATCGTGATTATTTAAGGATAGCTTCTAAGTATCCCCTTAAAAAAATCATGAGATTAAAAAAACATGCCTCGTAGATGTTGACAACAATATAGGTTAAGCGTATAATATTTAATGCTACTAATCAATGAGTTTAATAATATGCAATTTTGATTGAAAAAAATCCACAAAAAAAGCGTTTTAGGGAATAATATTTAGATGAATGTACCACTTGTTGTAAGAATGAGTGGGGTTTATAATTTTAAACAAAAAAGCAGAATTAATGAGGTATGCTATGGAAATAGGGAAAAAACTCAAAAGAATCCGGCTTTCAAGAGGTTTCACTCAAGAGGAACTTGCCAAAAGATCCGATCTTACCAAGGGGTTCATCTCTTTGCTTGAAAGAGACAAAACTTCTCCATCCATTGCGACACTCGAGCAGATGCTCAACGTGCTTGGAGTAAGCTTAAAACAATTTTTTTCTGAAGAGGTGCCCTCCAAGGTAACTTTTACCAAAAAAGATCGTGTACCTCTCTACGATGAGCCTGAGGGTGTAAAAACTCAATTGCTAATTCAAGGAATTGAGGATAAGAAGATAGATCCAAGACTTGTTGTTCTCAAGCCAGGAAGTGCTACCTCGCCAGAAGATTACCACGAAGGTGAAGAGTTTGGCTTTGTCGTGGAAGGAAATGTCGAGCTTTGGTTAGATGAAACACGTTACAAGGTCAAATCTGGTGAATGTTTTTATTACAAAGCAGACCATCGACATCAAGTGAGAAATACCTCAAAGAGTAAAAAATCAAAACTTCTTTGGATAACCATAGATTGAACAAGAAATGGAGGCGTGTTAAATGAAATCCCTTGGTAGGCATTTGCTTGTTGAATTTTACAATTGTGATTCTGATATTCTTGATGATGTGACGATAATAGAAGAGCACATGAGAACTGCTGCAAGGAAAGCCAATTCAACGGTTGTCAATTCTACCTTTCATCGTTTCAGTCCATACGGAGTCAGCGGAGTTGTTGTCATAGCTGAATCGCACCTTTCAATTCACACGTGGCCGGAATACAAGTACGCTGCGGTGGATCTCTTTACTTGTGGAGAATTGGTCAATCCCTGGAAAGCTTTTGAATATCTCAAGGGAGTTTTTCATCCTTTAAGAGAATCGGTTATTGAACTCAAACGTGGTGAATATGATAAAATCGGTATTCCAAAGAATTCAAAATACAAAGCAATGGAAGGTGCTGAAATTGCCTAAGGAGAATTCCTCTTTACGTTTTGATGAAATATTCAGCAACGGGAATGTTGCAACATCTCTTAGAATAAGAAATGTGATTTACTCAAAGCAGAGCAAAATTCAGAGAATAGACATATTCGAAACCGCGGATCTTGGTAGGATATTCGCGTTAGATGGAACGATAATGTTGAATGAACGGTGGGAATTCACATATCATGAGATGATAACTCACGTTCCGATGTTTTCACATTCCAATCCGAAAGATGTTCTCGTGATAGGCGGAGGCGATGGGGGCGTTGTGCGTGAGGTGCTCAAGCATCCATCAGTTGAAAAGGTAGATCTCGTAGAGATAGATCCAGACGTTATCGAAGCCTGCAAAAATTACCTACCTTCCACAGCATCTAAACTTTCCGATCCGAGGGTTGCCATATACAACGAGGACGGTAAAAGTTTTGTGATGAGAAAAGATACTGAATACGATGTGATAATAGTCGATTCAACAGATCCGTACAAAGGTGCTGGTGAATCGCTTTTCACCGAAGAATTTTACACTGCTTGTCGAAATGCCCTCAAAGAAGATGGAATTTTCTCCGCAGAAGCAGAAAATCCCGTCTATGACGGCAAAGAGATGGAAAAGTGCTTTAGGGAGATGAATAAGGCCTTTCCCATGGTTAAACCCTACACTGCTTTCGTTCCCATGTATCCATCTGGATTTTGGGTTTTTGCTTACGCCTCTAAAAATGTCCTTCCGACAATTAAAGACGGTAAATCGAGGCTTAAGAAACTCATTGGCTCCCTCTTCTACTACAATTTCAAGATCCACGAAGCATCTTTTGTGGCACCAACATTTCTTGAAAAACTTCTTGAGTATTGATCCAGTGTCAAGGACGGTAATACGTGGGAACTGGTAACTACGATGATAAGTTTTTGAGAACTTGGGGTATGAGTTCTATGAGGTCTCGCGGAAGTAACGAGGCCTCGTTACTTTTTTCCGCATAAATCTCGGCTGCTCTGCCGTGCACGTAGGCTGCAAGTTTTAACGCATCTAAAGAATTCAATTCTTGTGCCATAAATCCCGCTATCATCCCTGTTAACACATCTCCCGAGCCCCCCGTTGCAAGACCGCTGTTGCCAGTCACGTTGAGATAATATCTTCCATCTGGAGAGGCTATCACCGTTGTGGCACCTTTGAGCAACACGCTAATGCCTTTTGATTGAGCGAATTCAACGGCATTCTTTACTGGGTTTGATAATATATCCTCTACCTTTTTGGATGTCAATCTTGCGAATTCTCCCGGATGCGGAGTCAGCACTGTTTTTTCTGAAAAAGTGATTTCATTCGTGTCTCTTGAAAGCAGATTCAGTGCATCTGCATCTAAAATCATGGGTTTATCGAAATTCGAAACGATCCATTTCACGATCTCTCCGGTTTCGAAATTATCTCCAAGGCCAGGGCCAATTGCGATTACATCTGATTTGTTGATAAGTTCCTTCACTTCCTGTCTTGATGTAACTGCCAATGACCCATCCTGAGTTACCGGCAATGGAATCGCTATTGCTTCCGGTAAAGAAGTGGTGACGGTGGTATTGAAGGGTTCGGGTACTCCAAGGGTCACAAGTCCTGCGCCAACACGCAAGGCTCCATAAGCAGAAAGTATCGGTGCACCTGTGTAACGACGTGAGCCTGCGATTATCATAACTTTTCCAAATGTTCCTTTGTGAGAAAGTGCAGGCCTTTTTGGAAGCAAGAGTTTTGCGTCATCAAAAGTTATGACTTCTCCTTTAAAGTGAGCTTCATTCATTAAATGTCCTGGAATACCTATTTTTCCTATCTTGATCTTTCCGCACATCTCTCGGGCTGGATAAAAGAGCATTCCTGTTTTCAATACTCCAAAAGTTACGGTCAAATCAGCATGAATAGCCGCGCCAAGAAGTTTCCCAGTATTGGACTCAATACCACTTGGAAGATCAACCGCGACCGTGAATTTTGAATTTTCATTCACCATTTTAATTAATTCCATAAGTTCATCTGAAAGTAAATTAGATGCACCTGTACCAAGTATTCCATCTATTACTATATCTGCACTCTTGAGTTCATTCATGAAGACGGATCTCATGGATTTTTCGTAAATCTCAACTGGAACTCCCATTTTTTTCAGTATGGATAAATGTCTTTTGGGGAGATTGCCGCTTGTTTCTCCCAAAACCAAGTAAACTCTAACTTCAGCTCCCGCTTCTATAAAATTTCGTGCAGAGGCAAGTGCATCACCACCATTGTTTCCCTTTCCCACAAGTACGAGAACCTTTTTGCCAACAAGAGATTCGAATTCGTCTTCTACTGCAAGATACAGTGCTATGGCTGCATGCTCCATCATTAACCATTCATCTATCCCATAAGTGTTTGCAGTTTCTATCTCTATGGCTCTCATTTCTTCTTTGGTAACTATTCTCATGGTCTTTACCTCCTTGTTCCAATCAATTTCATTGCCACACTGTACTCTTTTTGAGCTTCCTCGTAATGCCCAATTTTTTCATAAACTTTTGCTATTTTCATATGCCATCTGAAATCTTCTGGAGATTTTGAGAGTTTCTTCATGTAAAAACCGAGCTCTAATTTATTGAACTTGAAAATTCTGTACACTGCAAGTCTAACTCGTGGAATGAAAGAAGAAAATGTAAGTCCGATTAACACCACAAATACGTAAATCCATGGACTGATGTTTGAAACACTCACCTTTTTCTCTTTTTCGGCGGATGATGATACGGAATGAGATGATAAAGCTATTGCTAAGAGCTTAGAAGAGTTCGGATTTTCCGGATTTGAACTGGCGAGCTTTCTCATATCGTTTATTATACCTTTTGGTATCACGAATTCAGTAGTTGATACTCTGTTTAACAGCAAAGTCAAGTACGTTCCAAGGATTTTTGATAGGCCTTTTCTGTACTGAGATGGAAAATTCTGCGTAGATCTGTAAAAGTTAGTGGCATATCTTACGAAAGGAGATAGATCTTTTGCATCTGACAATTGACGTGTGGTATCGGTAATAGACGTGTAAAGCGAGAGATATTTCGAAACGATGTATTTCCACTGTAAAAGATTCGGATCTGTTTTCACGTGTGCGAAAGAAGATATCATCGTTTCGAAATCTACCGTTTTAATCCCGTTTTGTGCTTGATAGGCATCAAGACCGCTTAACCACACATAAGTTTTCATAGAGAGATTGTTTACGTCGTATGGCGTGGATATAGATGCCACGAACTTCGCTGCATCTGCGTCGAAGATCTCCGGTGATGTTTCTATGGCCTGCGAAAAGAAACTCCACAGTGATGATATTTTCTCTTTTGGAAGAAAAGTTTCGAAATTTGGAATCTTGTAAATGAATTTTAATTTTGAAAACAGTTTTACAGCTCCCGTGTAATCAGAATTGGAGATGCGATCGAAAAAATCTGAATAGTCTCGTGATATTGGCAGCAAATTGAATACAAGATCGAATTTGTCTGGAAGTCTTTTTACGTCAGAAGCGCTCAGTGAATCATAAAATTCATTCAAGTCGCCTTTAACAATGAGATTTGCAATGTGAATTTCAGGTGAAGAGTTGGCACTCTTCAAGATCTCCAATTTTGAATATATCACTTGAGCAGCATGTAGAATTAAAGGCGAAGAAGGATCTGAGAGTAAGAGTTCTACCACCTTATCTCTTGCACGAAAGAGCGTTTCTGGTTTTTCAGAGAGTGCAAGCACTTCATTTACAGAGATCCCAAACAACAAGACAGTTGTTACAAAGAGAAAAAACGCCAAAAAGAGAAATGACCTTTTCAATTTCAATCACCAATGGCTTTGTAAAGGTAAAATTCTTCTAAGAGTTTTATGCAGTACATATCCCTCTCGTATCCCAAAGATGATATTTGACTTGACACATTTTTGACCTTTTCAAGGCTGCATTTTCCGGTGAGATAATCGCTGTAAACTTTTGAATATAACTTGAAAAGTTCTGATAACTTACCATCATAGGCCTTCACGAATCCTGAAAGGATATGAATATCTCTGAAATAACGTCGCTTTTCCACATCAAAGAAATTCTTTGCCTTCGTTTTTACTTTTGGACTCCAATCGTAATTCAAGGAAACTTTGAAATCCATTTGCTTTGATTGATTCAAAAAACCCATATATCCATTTATCGAAAAATTTGAATCATTGTTTTGTGGCTTCTGGAAGTTACTCGGCGTGTAATTCTCAGGAATTTTTGGAATTTCCAATGTTGGAAATTTGAGCTTTGAAATTCGTATCCCGAGAAGTGTGTTGATCATCTGAAGATCGTAAGTGTACTTCGATTTCAAGAGATAAATCTCGGTCTCGTTTTTCAAAGAGCTGGATTCGGATGATAACTGATCTACAGTTCTATCACTGCGGTAGGCGTCAAAGAAAAGATCGATGATCTTCATTTTGAGTTTTATTTTTTCATTGATATGTTCATAAAGTATCTTATCAGATGCTTGCTGATAGGCAAATGGATCGAAGGTTGCAAAAATCCCCATCTCATCGTTTGAGAGATTGATACCGACTTTTAAAGATTTAGATACTTCGATTTTTGTGGTTGCAGTGCCAGCAAGCGAAGGAGGAAATGACAAAGAACCTCCCAAATCAACACTCCAATAATTTATACCTGATATTGCCGAAAGTGATTGCGCGTAGTCGATATTCGATACATTATTGACAAGAGATAAGAGCTCACCGATCGTCTGCCCAAAGAAAATAACAGCGAAAAGCACGATTATTCCCGAAAAAATAATTGTTTTCTTCATTTTTCTCCTTCCAAATAATTCGATCCATACTCAAGTATACCACTTAAGAGAATTCAGAAGTGACAATTCTAACAACTGTACATTTTCAACGTGTCGATCAGCAGATATGTTGATTTTTGAATCGAAGAGCTTTTTGATCATTTCACAAAGTTTTTGATGAGTTGATCACCGACCTGGCTACTTTCACGTCATTTTCAATCGCATCTTTGAGCTCCGAAAGACTCGAAAATTTGATCTCAGGTCTCATGTAGCGGAGAAGTTCAATCTTCAAATTGCGGCCAAATAGATTCAATTTTTTTTCAAAAAAGTGTACTTCGTAAGTTACCCTTCCATTTTTATCTGTTGTCGGTCTTGTCCCAATGTTCATAACACCATGTAGAGTCTCACCATCTATCGTGGATCTCACAATGTAGACTCCGTATTTCGGAACCAAGAGTGGGTATTCTGGACGTTTCAGATTGGCTGTTGGAAATCCTATCTTCGTTCCAAGCCCACGTTCTCGAAAAACTTTACCTGTGATCGCAAAATATCTTCCCAAATATGCTGGAACTACTTCTGGTCTTCCCGCCTTCAATTCATATCGTATCAAACTACTACTTACACGATTACCGCGTTTTGTGATTTTAGGAATGATCGTGACTTCGAATCCTTCACGCTTCCCAAACTCAGCCATCATTTCAGCGTCTCCATTTGCACCCTTGCCAAACTTGAAATCATGACCGATGCACACAGAGCGAACCTTCAAATCGTTTACAAGCATTTTTACAAACTCCGTGGTGTTCATTTGAAAAATATCGCGGAGATCCTTGATGATGACTTCATCAATTCCATAACCCTTAAGCAATTCAATTCTTTCCAAAGGTGTTGTCAGAAGACCGTAAAAATCATTTGGTTCGATCAGCGCTTCGTACGGAAGAGCAAAGACAAAAGCAGTCGCTTTCAAATCGTATTTCTTCGCGTGTTCAACCATTCTTTTTGCAATGAAAACATGTCCAACATGGACGCCATCGAAGACACCTATCGTTATTGCTCTCAACTGAACACCTTCTTAGGGCGCAAGATAACCTCTTGTCTTCCGAGCCTTTTAATGGTGGGAATGTACGTGGATTTTCTCTCACTCATTGCGATCGAAATGAACTTTCCAGCTGGTCCCACAACTCTGACCAGTTCTTTTTTGCCGAACTCATCAAAACTCTCCATTTGATCGACAGTTACAGGTTGCCCGTTTAAAACGGATTTCATAGCTTCTTTGGTGATTTTAACTGTGGGGAAAAGAGGATTTGTTATTTCCTCAAGGCTTATAAAATCATGATCTTCAAGATGATCGGTTTTGTAAACGTCAATGGCACCTTTCACGCTGAAATTTCCTATCCGAGTTCTCCTGAGTTCGTAAGCTATTGCACCGCATCCCAATTTCATTCCAAAATCTCGACAAAGTGCTCTGATGTACGTTCCCTCCGATACGACCGTCACAAAGTGAACGTATGGAATATCGATTTTTAAGATATCGATAAGATGAATTTTGACACGCTTAGGAGGCATTGTGATGATCTTTCCCGCACGTGCCAGTTTGTAAAGACGTGTACCGTTGTATTTTTTAGAAGAGTACATGGGTGGAACCTGATCGTACTCGCCAACAAAAGAATTCAAAGCTTCACGAATGGATCTTTCATCAACACTGCAAAGATGTTTCTCGACGATCTTTCCTGTCCTATCAAAAGTATCGGTGATAGTACCTAACTTGGCAACAACTTCGTAAGTTTTTTCCATGTGTAAAAGGTAGTCCAACACACGTGTGGCTTTTCCCACACCAACGAGCAGTAATCCAGTTGCAAAAGGATCAAGTGTTCCGGAATGCCCGACACGTTTTGTAAGCGTGAGTTTTCTTACCTGATCTACAACATCATGAGATGTTGGACCGGAAGGTTTATCGACTTTTAGAATTCCGTTTTTCATTTTCAATTTTCTTGAAAAGTTTGTCCAATTCGAAGGACTTCTCTATTCCTTTATCATGTATTAAGATCAGTTCAGGCGCTTTAAATGTTCTGATATGCTTTGCGACTTTCGTTTTAAAGTAACCCTTTGCATTCTCAAGAATTTCAAAGATCTCTTCATTCTTTTTTTCGTTTTCTTCAAAAACACTGAAATACACGTGTGCATATCTGTAATCCTTGGAGAGTTCCACTCTTACCACTGATACTATCCCTTCAATGCGCGGATCTTTCATATTTCTAAGAGCTTCGGAGAGGATTTTAACCATCTCTGATTCCAGCATCTCTCTTTTATACATGCCCATTATTGCGTACAACTCCTCTATTTGGAAGATTTGGCATACGAAAAATTATATCACACGGTGTGTATTTCACCTGCAAGGCACTACAACCATATGGAAAGTTGATTGAAAGGAAGAGATTTTTTGAATGAAAAATCAGAAAAATAAAAAATACAAGAAACACAGCCACCACACATAGAAAAGCAAAAGGATCGTTTAGTTATAGCTATTCTTTATGTTCAATCTTGGAATACATTTCAATGAACTTATTTATGCGTGCTCTTGTGTCTTTCAAATCTCTAACGTACAAATGTAGATAATTTTTCCCTTCAGCCGTGATCTTGTAAACCCGGCGTGGAGCTCCTACACCGGTAGTGTCCCACTCTGAGACAACTATTTTTTTTGCCTCCATCTGTCGAAGTATTCTATAAAGAGTTCCCATTTGTCCTATTCCATTGAACTCAACATCGAATTCTCCGAGCGATTTGGTGAGATCGTAGCCATGAGCGGGTTCTCTTGAAAGTAATAGCAATACGTATCCTTCGAGCCACTGACCCGATTTGAGATTCCTTCCTTTTTCACAGCCTCGTCTCATACCATGTCTCGACACACATCTCATCCTTTCATCAAAATCGGAAGAAATATTTTGAACTCAGAGCCAACACCTTTTTCACTCGAAACTTCAATACGACCTCCATGTCTTTTAACGATCATTCTTACGATTGAAAGTCCCAAACCTGTACCGCCAACTTTTCTTGAACGTGCTTTATCTACTCTATAAAAGCGATCGAATAGCTTTGAAATAGAATCAGACGGTATGCCTAAGCCTGTATCTTTGACAATTAAAATACATTCTTTATCAGCAAAACCACATGACAGTTCAACACGTTTTTCGCCTTTTTCCTTTTGTGATGTGTATTTTATAGCATTGTCCGTAAGATTAAGAATGGCCTGAACCAGTCTATCAAAATCTCCATTAACGGTAATGCCTGAATTACAAGAAATTTTGACATCAACTCCCAAACTTTCGGCCATAGGCTTCACTATCCTTGAAACGTACTTGACCACATCGCTTATTTCAACTTCTTCAAAGTCGAATACCGCTTTACCTTCCTCTATCTTTTGAAGGTCTAAAAGATCGTTTATCAACCTGCTCATTCTTGCCGATTCAGCTTCTATTATGCTCAAAAAGTGTTTTACAGTCTCCAAGTCTGAAAAATCGTCATCAAGTAATGTTTCCGCATACCCGTGAATGGACGTCAAAGGCGTTTTGAGTTCGTGAGAAACATTTGATATGAACTCTTTTCTTGCACTGTCAAGTTCTCGTTCTTTGGTTACATCCTTCATCAGGATTATCAGAACTTCCTCTTTCTCACTCAGAATGACAGGTATGGCATCACACCTTACGAAACGCTTTTTAGGATAGAGGATGGATATCTCCGTTGAGTCGCTTTTGAAGGATTTGAGATTCTTGTCGGCAAAACTCAACACTTCGTAATTATCCACCAATTCCACGAGTTTTTCCCCGACAGATTTTCTTTCTTTTATTCCGACCATCTCACGCGCAGCCGAATTGTCCATCAGTATTCTACCGGATCTATCAAGTATTATTATTCCATCACTGATATTCTGGAGGATAATACGCATGTTTTCACGGCTGTGAATTGCCTCTTCGTATTTAGCCTCCAGATCATGCTTCATATCTTTGAGCACACCAAGAATTTTTATTGTTGGTACGTCTTTATCGGCTATAGCGTGTGAGACATCCCTAAGGATTCGTCTGGCTTTAACGAGTTCAAGATATAAGAGCAATGCAAGTACAAGACTTGCAGCTGCAATGACTGCCAACACAATTACCAAGGTCGTGAACTATCAGTCCTCGCTTCCCGGATCCTTGAACTTGTATCCCTTTCCTCTGACCGTGACAATGTACTTGGGGTTTGATGGATCTTCTTCGATTTTGGTTCTCAGTCTCCTTATATGTACATCCACAGTACGCGTGTCACCGTAATAATCGTACCCCCAAAGAGTGTCAAGCAGCACATCTCTGCTGAAAACTTTGCTTTTGTTCTCAGACAAAAATCTGAGAAGGTCAAATTCCAAAGGTGTTAAGTTCACGAATTTCCCTCTGACCTTAACTTCATACTTTTCCAAGTCTATTTCCAGATCTTTAGCGGTGATCTTTTTTGGTTTTTCCTCACTTTTCTTAAGAGATTGATCTGTTCTTCTGAAAATCGCTTTTATTCGTGCAAGAAGTTCTCTTACACTGAAGGGTTTCGTTATGTAGTCATCTGCACCGAGTTCAAGACCAAGAACTCTATCGAATTCTTCACCCTTTGCAGTCAAAAATATCACAGGTTTATCCCTGTTTTTATCGCCGCTCCTTAGAGTTCTCACGAGATCAAACCCATCCATTCCTGGGAGCATGACATCAATTATGAAAAGATCTATGTCGCTTTCGTTTATTATTTCAAGAGCTTTTTCCGCGTCATAGGCTTTGATGACATCGTACCCCTCCTTCTTAAGATTATAGCTGACAAGTTCCACTATTGATGGCTCGTCGTCAACAACCAATATCCGCTTTTTTGCCACTTTTAATCCCTCCTTGATTCTTTGCCTTTTCACAAACTCCACATACTTCACATTTTCCGATTTGACAATCAGGATATGTTTTGAATTTAAATGCCATATCCTTTTGAAGATTCAAAAATGACTCATTCATAACATTTATGTAGCTCCAGCTTCGGCTTGGATTCCAAAACTTCTCTACGCCTTTTAAAACTCCAAGAGGTTTGTCGGAATTTGCAAGTTCTTTGGAAAGTTCTGGAGTTGCGGTGGAAATTATCCACTGAATTCTTGCCAATCTTGCACTCTCAAATTTAGACCTTACATGCATCTTTCCAAATGCAGAGCTAAGATACCGTTTACGCCATTTGAGTTCCTTCCCATCCAGCATTTTAAAATTCTCCAAAGGAGTCCACGGTTTTGGAATAAAAGGATTGAGACTCACATAAGGAAGTAGTCCATTGGCCTTAACACGTTTAACAATATCAATTATACCATCCAGATCCTCCTGTTTTTCTTCTGGAAGACCGTAAATGAAATACATTTTTACCCTCTTCAACCCACACTCCTTGACATATCTAATAGCTTGTTCTATATCTCTATCAGATATCTTTTTATTGATCAGATCTCTTATACGTTGTGTACCGGCTTCAGGAGCGAGCGTTATTTCACGATCTTCAAGAGTTACAAGCGTATCTATTAAATGTGGAGTTATGGCATCAAGTCTCACAGACGAAACACTTAATCCCCTCACTTTGCCTTTGATCCATTCCAAAAGCTCATCCAGATATGGGTAGTCTGAAACTGTTGCCGCAACTAATCCCACATTTTCGGTGTATTTAAGGGCATTAGATATTTTACTCTTGATTTTCTCCAATTTCATATACCGTGCCGGTCTGTAAACGTAACCTGCTACACAAAATCTACATCCACGTGTGCAACCGCGCTCTATCTCCACCAAATATCTTTTGCCGAAAGCACCGCGAGAAGATAGAAAGAATGATTCTGCCAAGGAGTTTTCCATATTTTCCAGCTTTGAAAGCTTCACGGTTCTAACACCAAGCATTGGTATTGATAGGCACGACATCTTCGAGAGCTTTTCTAAAAGTTTTTCACCCCGTACACCTTGTGTCCAAAAAGAGTACATTTCTTCAAAAAACTCCGGACAACCCTCTATTTCGCCGTGAAAAATCACATCTGCCACAATCCATAAAGAATTAGGATTGAAAAAAGTCATTGCCCCCCCTACAATCACCAAGGGACTTCCATTTCTTTTGTACGAGGAAGCACTGATATGGCTCTTTTTAAATACGCTTAAAACATTTAAAACATCTGATTCGAATGAAATTGAAAAAGCCCATATATCAAAATCAGATAGTGGCCTGTTGTGTTCTATGGATCTCAACTGCGTATTTTCATCGTATACAAAGCGCTCACACGCAAATCCCACTCGTGACAACATTGCGTACACCGCATTGAATCCCAAGTTCGAGATTGCCGAAGCGTAATCATTTGGAAAGATCAACGCGATCGAAGGCCCACCGCCTGCTTTGATAAGGGCCGTTTCAGCCGTTTTCGGTTGTAACATTGCCTTTAGGGGCACTGTGGTTTTTACCGGCTTTATCTACATCATCTGCAGCTATATCGTCACTTTTAAGCAAACGATTGAGTTCTTCACCCTGTATGGTTTCTTTTTCCAAAAGAATTTCGGCTATGCTATCCATTTTATCACGATATTTCAATAAAATTTCCTTGGCTCGAGAATAACATTGGCTGACTATGATCTTGACCTGTTTGTCTATCTCCGAAGCGGTTTCCTCACTGTAGTTTTTCATTTGAGAAAGCTGTTTCCCAAGAAAGACTTCTTCTTCTTCCGAGCCCCAAGCAATTGGCCCGATATTTTCACTCATTCCGTACTTGCACACCATATTTCTTGCTGTCTTTGTTGCTCTCTCTATATCATTAGAAGCACCCGTTGTGATTTCGTTGAAGACAATGTCTTCTGCGGCACGTCCACCAAGAAGTCCAGTGATTTTATCCAAGATCTCATCTTTAGACATCAAATATTTGTCCTGAAGTGGAAGTTGCAGCGTAAATCCAAGCGCATGCATTCCACGCGGCACTATCGAAATTTTGTGAACTGGATCTGCATTTGGCAGAACTGCTCCAACGATCGCGTGACCGATCTCATGGTAAGCGACTATCTTACGTTCCTTAGCGCTTACTAGCCTCGATTTTCTTTCTGGGCCGGCTATAACCCTGTCTATCGCTTCCTCAAAATCCTCGAATTCTATTTGTCTCTTCTTTCTTTGCGCCGCAAGTAAGGCAGCTTCATTGACAAGATTCTCAAGATCGGCCCCAACAAATCCAGGAGTTCTCTGCGCCAGAATCTTTGGATCGATGTTTCTATCTATTGATTTTCCACGCATGTGAACTCGCAATATCGCTTCTCTTCCATTTATATCCGGGGGATCCACGAGAATTTTCTTATCGAATCTTCCAGGTCTTAAAAGGGCAGAATCAAGTATGTCAGGCCTATTCGTTGCTGCCATGACGATCACTGCTGTGTTTTGATCAAAGCCATCCATTTCTACAAGAAGTTGGTTTAGAGTTTGTTCTCTCTCATCATGACCTCCACCAAGCCCTGCACCCCTCTGACGACCAACCGCATCTATTTCGTCTATAAACACGATGGAAGGTTCATTTTGTTTGGCTTGAGCGAAAAGATCTCTCACCCTTGAAGCACCGACACCTACAAAAAGTTCCACAAAATCCGATCCGCTTATATGGAAAAATGGAACACCGGCCTCACCTGCCGTGGCACGTGCGAGAAGAGTTTTTCCGGTTCCGGGAGGTCCAACAAGAAGTACTCCTTTTGGCATTCTCGCCCCAAGTGTGTTGAATGTTCCTGGATTCTTAAGAAATTCCACAACAGATCTCAATTCTTCTTTCGATTCTTCTACACCTGCAACATCGTCAAAAGTTACTTTTTTCTTGTTGGAGTCGTAAATTTTTGCAGGACTTTTTGTAAAAGTAAAGGCCTGAGAACCCCCTCCGCTCATACGCTTCATAATGAACCAGAAGAATAAGAAAAAGAGTACTAACGGTACGACGGTTCCCAATATACTGAACCACATCGAAGCGTTGCCTGACTGTTTCGCAACAACATTTATATTCTGAGAGTGCATTTTTTCCACAAACTGACTGCTTGTGAGCAACCACGGTGCGTATAGTTGGTACTTCCCTGTGTTGGTTATAACTGTGGTGTTTCCGTCACTGTTTATGATCACTTCTTTTATCGGAGACGGTTTCTCTTCAACCATTGTCAGGAACTTAGTAAAATTAATTTGAACAACAGGAGTAGGTGCTTGCCACATATTCCTTACAAGAAAAAATATGAGGATCAGTACCAACGTGTAAAGCATAAACGATTTCCAATTTGGACCAATTGGTTTGTAATTCTTGGGCATCCTTTTAAAAGTTACCTCCTTCCCGACTAAGTAACAAAATCTTATGCGTAGTTTTTGTTACTTTAAAATCTTCGGGTATCATTATTCCTACAATCCAGACTATCTTACCATTTTTTTGAGAAATTACAGGAAACTTTTTTCTCAAAGAAAGAGAGATTTTTCGATCTTTCAAAATTGAAAGCACAGTTTTACTTCTCTTCATTCCAAGAGGAACTATTTTTTCACCAATCTCTACCCTTCTTAAAAAGAGTGGAAGTTGTACTTTTTCAGCGTCCAAAACGGCAATACTTTTCGCATCTCCGAAGTAATCGTTAAAATTTTCAATTTTTGCCTGCACTTTCAATGACAGCTCTTCAACTTCGACTTCGCCTGGTACGTTAAGTTCAATGGGTTCCGTCCAATTCACAGTTTCGGCTTTTGTACCAAAGGAAAATGTATCTCGCGTTTTTAAAGCGTATATTCCTCTACCAAGGTTAAGCTCACCTTCTCCAAACTTTCTTATCAGATTTACTGTTGAATCGATCTTCTCGCGGGAAATTTCGATGTTCAAACGTCTGAAGCATTCTTTGGCAAGCTCAGACAATAAAAGATCTTCCTTGCCAATGAGATCCTTTATTGAAAAAGTTATTCTGTCCTCTGTTATTACGGAATTTTTAAACATCTTCATAACCTTATCGCCGATGAAGTCTTGATATTCACGAAGTATTTTTGTAACTTCAAACACCTTGCTTTCGATATCAGGACAGAATTCACTTTTAACGATTGGAATAAGAACATGTCTCACTTTGTTTCGCGTATAACGTACATCTGAATTCGTTTTGTCCTCAAAAAAGTTCAACCTCTTTATTGTAACATATTCTCGTATTGTTTTTTCATCAAAGATCAAAAAAGGTTTTATATACGATCCGTTTTTTGGACGCATACCAATCAATCCACCAATGCCACTTCCTCTAAAAAGCCTGATGAAGAAATTTTCGGCCAAATCAGAAAGATGATGTGCTGTGGCGATTTTTTGAGCTTTGAACCTTTTCATCGCATCTTCGAAAAATTCGTATCGCACAACGCGCGCAGCTTCTTCAATTGACATTCCCTTGTGGTATTTCTTGTACTTTAGAACGTTTTTCGATTGTATTAGACATTCCATTCCAAGTTCTCTTGCCATTTTGTAAATTGCCGGACCTTCTTTTGCCGCTTCTAAACGTATCATGTGATTGAGATGTGCAACCATAAAATCAGCTTTCAATTCTGATTTCAGTGCGCTTAACGCGTACATCATGGCGATCGAATCTGCGCCTCCTGAGACAGCGAGTACTACACGCTCTCCAGGTGTCACGAGCTTCTCTTTTTTCACGAATTTTAAAAGTTTATATTCGAACTCGTTGAACTTCATCAATCACCTCCGTAATGTAGTAATATAATACATTTCGTTTAAGTCTTGAACACTTGCAAGGTTCAAAGGCACATGATCTTATAATTTTCACTCTCATAAAAAAGTGAACTCAGAGCTTTACTCTGAGTTCTGGAGCCAGCGTAGGGATTCGAACCCTAGACCTACTCATTACGAATGAGTTGCTCTACCAGCTGAGCTACGCTGGCAATAAATATCGCTACACGATTTTCTCGACGCTCAAAAACGACAAACTCCCATAAACCAAGGTTAAAATGAACGCTTTTACTTAAACAAAGTGCCCTTTCTCCCAGCTACAGGGACAGTAGACACTTTTACTCTCTTGTTTAATTACATTTTCTTTAGAAATGTAGTTGTTAATAATTTACCATTAATCTTCGCTATTTGTCAAGCAAAAAAATGACAGTGCAATTCATCTCACCAACTAAAGGCAGCCAAGAGACGGTAGCCGTGAAGTCGAGAACGACAATACTTGAGAGTTAAAGATATCGTGATTATTTAAGGATAGGTTCTTAGTGAACTACCTTTCACTTACTTCGTTGAGGATGGAGACTTTTGATAATTACGTTAAAAATTGTCATATAATACCTCCATTATGATGGAGAATTATCAAAAGATACATGCACGGAGGATTTCCATAATTGAAGGAACTTTTGCCACGGTTTGGGGACAGTTCACCGGTGGATTTGGCGGGAACTCTTATCTGACCGGTTTTTTTCTATGGCTTGGTGCTTCCCCTTTCATGATGTCTGTTTATGGCTCCGTTTTCGCTCTGGCAAGTCTGCTTCAGCCTTTTAGTTTGGCCTTAGCACGCAGATTCACGAGTAAGAAAAAACTCGTTCAAGTTCTTGTATGGGCATCAAGACCAACATTTTTTACTTTGATTTTCACAGCTTTCATAAAATCGGGTTTGAGAGTGTGGGTAGCGATCCTTATTCTTTTTTTCATTGGACTTATGACATCCACAGCCGGCGCACCCTGGCAAAGTTGGATGAGCGAGATCGTGGATATGAGAACACGTGGTAAATACTTCGGCATGCGCAACTTCATAACAGGGGCAGTAGCAGTACCTTCAGCTTTACTCGCCGGATATATACTCGATGCCCTTGGCAAGGGCTTCCTTGCCTTTGCCGTTGTTTTCATAATCGGTTCTGTTTCTGGAGCATTCGATGCTTACATGTTCAAACTTCAAGATGAAGATGTAACTAAAAGAGAGCCCGTGTTCAATTTGCCACTCGTACTTGAAGCGTTGAAAATTCCGGGAGATTACAAAAAATTTCTGATCATCTCCGCATTTTGGAATTTTTCTGCTGCGTTGATAGGGCCTTATCCTGTTGTCATGCTCATAGATGATTTTAAGTATAATTATGCGATGTTGGGTTTCTTAACTGTGATCTTAACGATCTTTTCAGCCTTGTTTCAACCATTATGGGGGAAACTCGGTGATAAACATGGATTCTTCAGAATGCTCAAACTCGCCCTTTTACTTCAAACCATGTTAGCTTTCATGTGGTTTATAGCTGTGCCATCCATGTATTATGTTATGCTGCTGTATGCTTTAATCGGTACGATCGTCATGGCTGGTACTCTCCCAATGACTTTCAACACCCTTATGGGTATAGTACCAACATTTGGCAAAACTGAAGCCTTTTCCGCCTTCACAAGTATAACAAGTGCCTCGACATTCCTGGGAAATATTTGCTCTGGGTTGATTGTGACTATGCTTTCGCAAGTGAACTTCGTAATGTGGATTTGGGATGTGAATGCCTACAGAGTGATCTTCATCATCACTTTTATCGCCAGACTTCTCGTTGTTTCTTACATGTTTCATTTGAGTATAAGAGAATGATTGAAATGATTCGAAGCGTGTATAGGGAGCAATATAATTTAGGAAAATGAGCTTCACAAGAGATTATAAACTTATCCCTAAACAAAAAGAAGAAAGAGCCATATTTGAAAAAATCCGCGAAGTACCCTTCTGTGAGGAGAACGCAGTCAATTTGATCGTGGAGCAAACCAACGTTAGCCGGTCTTGACACTTCCAAACTTCTTCCGTGAACATTTGTAATCAGAAATTAATTGATATTTGATCGAAAATAAATGTAAAGGGTATAATATCTATATAGATATATCTATATAGATAGTAGGAGGCTAGATATGAGGACTTCTTATCCGATGTTGAAGATGATGCTTTTAAATTTTCTTTCAAAACACGATGAAGTGACGGGATACGATTTTTTGAAATATGCCAAGGAGAAAGGCATGCCGGCATCGCCAGGAACGGTTTATCCACAACTGAGCGATCTCTTAGATAAAAAGATGATAGAGCAAAGGATCGTCGGAAGGAAGAAGATGTACAGTTTAACCCCTGAAGGAAAATATTTCGTAAAGGAACTGAGAAAGAATACCGATGCCTTGAAGTTGATGATGCGTAAAATCGGGATCGTCATGAGGGAAAAAAATCCTTCGATGCCACATGATGTAAAGAGAGTTGTGAAGAACTTGCTTTACGTACTTCACGATCTCTCGAGTAAAGATTTCAAAAACAAACCGAGTTTAAAAAAGAGTCTGAAGTTGATAGTCGAAGCTGAAGAAATTTTAAGGAGGTTTTCAAATGGAGAATAAAAAAGCCATACTTGTAAGGAATCTCAAGAAATACTTCAAAAAAGTCAAAGCCGTTGATGATGTTTCGTTCGAGGTGAAGTATGGAGAATTGTTCGCACTGTTAGGTCAAAATGGTGCCGGAAAGTCTACAACTATAAGAATTTTAACCAATCTCGCAGTGCCGACAAGCGGTTACGTAGAGGTAGCAGGTTACAATGTTTTAAAGGATCCCGCAAATGTGAGAAGGAACATAGGACTTGTGGCAGAGAAGATCATACTTTACGATAACCTAACGGCCGTGGAAAACATAAAGTTCTTTTCGAGACTTTATGGAATGAAAGATTCCCTCATAAAGGATAGAACTGAAAAACTTCTGAAACTTTTAGATATCTGGAATTTCAAAGATATGCTGGTATCTAAGATGAGCACCGGCATGAAGCAGAAAATAAATCTTGCAAGGGCACTTGTACCAGATCCACCAATAATATTTCTTGATGAACCAACCTTAGGGCTCGATCCGGTTTCAACCAAACATATAAGGGATTTCATAATTGGTTTGAGAAAAGAAGGAAGGACGATCGTTTACACAACACACGTACTTCACGATGTTGAACTCATGAACGTTGATGAAGTCGCAATAATGCGAAAAGGTAAGATTATGGCGATAGGCACTTTGAACGAGATAAAGAAACATTTCAAAAAGGCGGAGATCGTTGAAATTGAGACAGACAGAAGGCTTCTCGCAAATGAGGTAAAGGGAAAGATCGTTGAACAAGAAGACGGATACATGAAAATCGAGGTTGAGGATCTGGATCAATTCATGAAGGACATTACAAAACTAAACGTTCGGATAAGAAGTTTCAAAACACTTGAACCTTCTCTTGAAGATGTGTACATTGAGATATCGGAAGGGAATAGTCCTGAAGAACAAAGTAAAACTGTAAGTGCTAAGGAGTGATGTATATGAGAACATTGGATATTGCGTGGAAGGACTTGAAAACATTTTTAAGGGGAAAGACAAGGGTTATTTTTTCAGTTCTAATGCCAATCATAATGATGATTATGCTGGGATTTATATTTCCGAAAACAGGAGGTTCTTACTCTGGTAATATAGGGATATACTCACAGGACCTTATTTTTAACGCGAAGGTTGAGAAATCAGTTTCGAGTACAAGCGAAAACAAGATGATCTTTTACGATTCACGTCAGGATCTCATTAACGCACTTGCAAGTGGAAAGTTAATAGTCGGGGCAATAATCCCAAAGGATTTTTCTTTGGCCGTGGCGCTTAAACGTCCTGTAACGATGGATATCATACCAAACCCAGCCAATCCTCAAGCTGGTATAATGATGTCTCAAGAGCTTGTGAGTATGTTGGGTCAGCAAGATGCCAAAAATGTTAAACGGAATGTGCAATCAAAACTCATCAATGCTGATGGAACACACTTTAATTATTACGACTTCACAGTTCCAGGCCTTATGGCCATGATAGCGATAATGAGCGCCATGACAGGTCTTGCCTCTGCAATAACTAGAGAAAGAGAACTCGGTACCTTAGATGGTATCATGGTTACTCCGGTAAGGCGTGGCAGTGTTGTTGTAGGAAAGGTACTTGCGCAAAGTATAAGAGGATTCGTAACGGCCATGATAATTCTCGTCGTTTCATGGCTTTTCTTTGGAGTGCATTTTTCCGGCACATCTTTGTTGTGGACGATCTTCTTGCTTTTACTCGGAACATCCAGTTTTATAGGAATTGGGGTTATGATCACGTCTGCAATGAAAGAGCAAGAAACAGCTATGATATCGATGACAACTTTGACCTTTCCAATGATGTTTTTCTCTGGTGTGTTTTTCCCAGTTCAGCAGATGCCAAAGATCTTACAGTACATATCGTATATTTTCCCACTCACTTACGCGGCTGATGCTTTGAGAAATGTCATAACTTTGAATGTTGGATGGAGTTTTATATGGGTTGATGTTGTGGTACTCGTTGGATATGCGATCGTCTCTTCTGCAGCTGCGGCTCTCACATTCCAGAGATTAACATATGATTAAAATATAATTCATAATCACCTCTTGCTTTTTTACTTTTTTGTGGTATAATGATTTACGGTTCAGATGAACCTTAATTTTTTAAGGAGGTAACGCGTGTGACTGGTACTGTTAAATGGTTCGATGCTAAGAAAGGCTATGGTTTCATAACGATGGAAGATGGAAATGACATTTTTGTTCATTATTCAGCTATCCAATCCGATGGATACAAGAGTTTAGAGGAAAATCAAGCTGTTGTATTCGATGTAACCGAAGGTTCGAAAGGCAAACAGGCATCGAACGTCAAATTGGCTTGATTTCTTAATTGAGAAAACAACCAAAAAGCCCGAATTAATTCGGGCTTTTTTTTATGAGTTGAAAAGTTGACGCACACTTTGAGATGTAGATATCTCTTTTTACCTTACAAAAGCCACAGAGCCCATCGGATCCCAGGGTTTGAGTGCAATGGGTTTTGCCTTCAAAGCTTCCTTCATTTCTGGAGATAGATGTTTTTTGTCCAAAACGATCTCATACACGTATTCGTCAAACCACGAATTACTCATCGTGAAGTACCCCTTATCTCCTATTTGATCTCCCCAGCTGTTCTCGACCTTCCATTTCAAAGGCTTTCCGTTTTCGTCGATATCGACGCCAGTGAAAACCATTGCATGGTTTGCCGAACTATTTCCGTAATCGAGTCTTTGAGCTTTGGAAAATGTAAAATGCGTACTGTAAAGATTTTCAAAATCATACACCTGTGTATCGAGTGCCCCTTTTACACGTTCCATCATCTTACTAACATCAGATGTAAACCAAACGAGTTCATTTTCTAAAATGGCTTTTTTTGCCAGATCTTTGAAATTTTTCATGTCAAGGTTGAGATATAAAATACCTTTTCCACCAATAACATTACCAAGATACTGAACCGTGTAGGTTTTCATGAATTCCTTATCCGACGTTGGACAATTTATCACGCTTACCATATTTTCAAGTTTAATATCACAGAATTCTTTGTAAAATTCAACGGGAGTTATTCCATCTATTCTATGGAAATTACCATCTTTATCCTTGTACTCGTAGTCAAACTTTTCAGGAGGCAATCCAATATTTATCGCGAGCATTCTGTAAATCTCATTCAGCATTTCAACTTTTTTCTTTTGAATTTCCTTGGAACTTTTATTTTCGTTGATGAGTTCTCTAAGTACCATGGCATCTTCTCGGAGTTTTGTCTCGAGCAATCTGTTCATCGTTGCGGATTCACTCGTCTGAAAACTTTCATCCATCAAATCTTTGGGAAGAACGCCGTACTTTTCCACAAGATCGGCAAACATTCCCCATTGGCCACCATCTTCAACGGGCTTCGATAGTAGCCACATTACAAGACGTCCGTGAAGATCTTCTTTTGCCGTTTCTATAATACTTTCGAGAAAATAATTCGCTTTTTCAAGTTTATCCCAAAACATCTGGTAGCTTTGGGAAAGTTCGAAAGACTCAAGGTTGAGTTTATCTGCTATACTTTCTCTCAACACGTTCAGGCCGGCAAACATCCAGCATCTTCCACTTTTCTTTTGATTCGTTATTCCCCTTGTCTTTATTTCGTTGGAAAAGGTTCTGTTAATACTCTGAGCGTAGTGACTTCTGTTCAAAGCGACAGAAGTTAAGGCTCCATTTGATGCCGCATTCATCGCAACGATATTCTTGTCCGAGGATTCGAAATTCCTTCTGAAATCCTCGATACTTTCCAAATTCAACTTCAATTCAATTACCTCCCTCTTATTCCATTCACAACATTTAAAATCAGAGTAATTACGTTTTAAAAGCGGGGCCAACGAGTTAGTTTAGAATTTTCAACGTTACGATCCTATTCTATAAAGTGAAAATTCTAAGCGAACAGCAGATCCGTGTAAAATGATACAGTTTTAACTCTAAGATTTGACATGTTGAAAAGATCAACCCATCCCTGCATTTCGATACAACGATTCGATCTTTTCAGCCATTTTTACAAACACTTTAACGAGTTTAGGATCGAATTGAGTGCCTGAATTTTTCACAATTTCATCCATAGCATCGACAACAAGCTTTGCTTTTTTGTAAGGCCTCTTACTGACAATTGCATCAAAAGAGTCAGCTATGGTGACTATTCGGGCTTCCATAGGGATGTTTTCACCCTTAAGCCCTTTAGGATAGCCACTTCCATCGTATTTCTCGTGATGATAAAGAGCAATTTTTTGCGCATGCTTTAATATCTCGACTTTACTTTCAAGTACACGTGCACCTATTTCGGTATGAGTTTTCATGATCTTCCACTCGTCATCATCCAGGGGCCCATTTTTGAAGAGTATTGCATCTGGAATTCCGATCTTTCCTATATCGTGAAGAGGAGCCGTGAGACGCATTTCCATAGTCTCTTGAGGTGACATGCCCAATTCCTCAGCGAACATCTCGGAAATTTTTCCCACTCTTTGAGTGTGATCAGCCGTTTCATTGTCTCGAATGCTGGCAATATCTCCTAATTTTTCTAAGAGCTCAAAGGATAATATCTCGTTCTCTCTCATTATTTTGATCATGTTGCTTACCCGTTTGTGAAGCTCGTCGAGTCTTCCAGGACTGTAGGTTTTTTTTATTTTTAACGCGGTTACTAAGGAATACAGAATGGTTTTGAATTCTTCTGGATCTATTGGCATAATCATCACTTCATCCGCTCCGGAGTTCAAAACCTCTTCTTTGACTCTCTCACTTTTGTAAGAAAGCACTGCGATCAGCAAGGAGCTTTCATTCTTTTTTCGAATCTTTTTGATTTTTTCTAAGTCTTTTTCATCATGAATTCCAACTAAGGCAATGTCCACATTGGAAAAGTCTTCCGGAAGTGGAAAGATCTCCGCTCCAGAATCCTTTAAAGATGAAAGCAAGATATTTTCCACAAAATCATCATTTAATGAAACGAAAATTTTCACTTTTTATCTCCCAAAGGACGGGGCAAATCCCGCCCATACAATAAAATTTACGATTTACGTTTTCTGAGCTTTCTCACAAGAAAACTTGCGACATCTGCTCCATGAGTACCGCGTCCAAAGCCGGCATCCATTCCGGAACTTTTTGCAAGGTCGTTTGTTATCTGAGTTCCACCAGCCACTATGATGAATCTATCTCGTACACCTTTCTCGATGGCAAGTTCGTTGAGTTTTTTCATGTTGTGAATGTGTACATCGTTATGAGTGACGATCATCGAAGCAAAAATGACATCAGCATTAGTTTCTACAGCCGCATCTATGAGCTTCTCAACCGGTACACTGGTTCCCAAATAAATGTACGATATACCGTATTTTTCAATGCCACCGTGCTTTATATCAAGAATTTCTCTAAGGCCAACGGAGTGTTCATCGTTTCCAACCGTGCCGGCTACTACGGTTATCGGGTGTTCTTTGAAAAACTGTGTAATTTCATTGTCCGAAAGCGGTTTCACACGTTCTGGAATCTTCAATTTCGTCTTGTCGATTGCAAAGGGAACCTTCGCCTTTATTTCAAGATACGTTCCCTCAGCCGGATGAAGGATCGTCTTGTGTATAACGTTTATATCAGTTAGACCCATGCGCTTAGCTGTTTCTATAGCCGCTGCTTCAGCAATTTCCTCTTTTTCGGAAAAGGTCATATCTATCTGTATCGTTCCGTCATTTGCCCATTCAACTTCGGGTTTCAAAAGATTTTTCTCTTTCATCTTTTCAACATCATTCAGGCGAATATTGACGTTATCACTTTCATCAAGTTCATCTATGTACTTGATCTTGGAATGGTCACAAAGTGTGCATCCACCTATGAGATCACAGGCTTTTTCCAATCCCTGCGGTAAATTGTTGTATCCGAAATGATGGCAAACCGGCGCCATGTACTCTTTATCCCTTGGAACCACTGTTCCTGCCGCGATCTCGCCATTTTTCTTTCGTTTTATTCCATCACCCATACGTTCTGGATAGTATCCATTATCTACAAAGAAACCTTCTTCCACCGCCTCGAAGTAGCCGCCAACTTCTATTATATCTTCAAGCATCAAAATGGCCCGCATTTTGAGTTCACGAACCTTTTCATTTATCTTTTTTTCATCTAATTTCACGTAATTCTTTATTCCGTCCAAACCCACAAGCGCGTGTTTGGCGGTTTCTACCCCACGTATGGAATTTATGTGCCATGGCACGTTTCGCCCTTCATCTGGCGTTATGGTAGATTGAATATCAGCAGAGGTCAATCTAGATATGAACGTATCTATCATGTGCATTCGAGTGGCATCTATAAGATCGGATTCTATGTATCGAGTGTTCATCTGTGCTCTGAATTTGTAGCCTTTGAAAAGTTCACGAACAGCCACAGCGTAAGGTAAGTTTATCCTCATCGTGGGACTTGGAACGGCAGTTGGTGGAACAGTTGAAAGTGCTATGTTCTCTTTTTTCATTCCCGACTTCACGGAATAAAGTGAATTTATCGCGTGTTGTACCAACAGTTCCGGTATGACCTTCCAAGATATCCTCGCTGAGGCATTCGCGTTGTGTGCCCCATCTATTTGAAGCATTCCTGCCCACGCCATTATGTGTTTTGCCACTGCGGCATCGACAAAGGATCTCACGGGATTTATTCCACGATAAAGCACGTTGTACTGTGGATCTTGATGTGCACCGTTTACACCCTCTTCTGCAAAAAGTACCGCAATTTCGGGACCTGCAACTCCACTGACGTACGAGTGAAAATTTATAGGTCTTCCTACCTCATCTTCGATCATGTCAAGGGCTTTTCTCGTGGCACGAAGTTGTTTCCTCGTGATCGGTATTCCCCCGATCCCTTCGGGTGTTCCTTCTATCAATCCATCGATATGGGATTGTCCAAGAGTCCTTATGACCATGATATGATCGGCGCCATGCCAGGCAGCCATTCTCATTCTACGAATATCATCTTCAAATCTTCCGGATGCTATCTCACTGGTGATCACAACATCTGGTTGTGGATCTATGTTGTCGAAGTAATGCGCCGCTGGAAGTGGGATCGAATTTTTCAAAGGTTCACTTGCTTGTTCATACGTGTAATCGCCCATCTTGAGATTTTTTTTCTGTTTTCTCCAGGTCCATCCCCTTCGCCTTGGAACGTAGTGCTCAAGATCCTTCAATATCTCTTCTACGTTCAATTTTTCATTTGGCTTTATTTTCTTCACTTTTGGTCACTTCCGTTGAAAAGAGCTCTAACTTCGTCCCAATGATCTTCCTCAGTAAGCACTTTACCAGCCATGACGTAATCACTCATTCCTTTGGATTTTGCAAAACGATAGACAACATTCCCAGCCCCTTTGCCAAGTAAACCTTGATCGAATATCTTATCAACGAGCGATTTAGCCATGAGACTATCAAATCCCATTCTCAACAGCACAGATCGCTCTATAGATGGTGAGGTGTGCGTTTTGGCAAGTTCTACAAGAGGATTGACCACTTGTTCGACGAGCTCCCAAAATCTTTTGTCAAGTTCCTCATCTGAAAGATTTCTCAAATGTACGCTTCTCTCATCAAAATCATCCGATCTCACCATAGTCAAAGCACCTCTTTTAGTCTCTTCTTTACATCATCAAATGTCATACGCGTATCTTCTGATATGAATTTAATTTCCACATCTGAATATTCTCTTTTACCGTACGTTTTTACAATTTCTTTTAAATAAGAGTTTCTCAGTTTTTCAAGAGGATATTCGATCGTGCCAATTTGATCGATACTATCCGGTATTGCAATAACTTTGCCCGGCTCATCTTCTTTTATCGGATCTCCGTTTTTGACTACTACTCCCATTTTTTTTGCAAAAGTCAACTGCGCACTTGGCAATTTTCCAGCACCGGTGTACTCCGTCTCTTGAACCACGATGATCTGATCACGATCCATTTCCCGTGCCATAGCAAGTGCTGCCGTCAATGACGTGTTCCCTGCAGGTCCTCTCATCATACCCTCAACCTGGGCAAGTGCCTCCGTCGTGAAAAAAACCTCTCCTTGAGTCACCAAAAGGTACCTATCCAGGTATCTCAACGCTCTTGCGGCATTCCGCGGAACGTCAACTCTATCTGGAAATACGGCAAAGGGAATTCCAAAGCCGGTATGGCCCGTCGTGAAAGATTTTCTGTTAAAATCACGATCGCTTGCCATGTGCAAACCGTGTAAATCGACACTCACTCCCACCACTTGCGTATTATTCGCTTTTGCGAGTTTTAAGCCACGCGCCGTACCGGTGACATTTCCACCACCAGCATGTGTCACCAACACCAGATCTGGGAATTTCCCTTCACGACGATGAAGCTGCGTTGCGATCTCGTATCCAAGTGTCTCGATACCGGCTATTCCAAACGGTGTGTAAAGTGAAGCATCGAAGTATCCCGTTTCATCAAGTAATTCTAATGTGTAGTAGAAAAGTTCAGGTCCCACCGTTAGCTGTACAACTTCAGCGCCGTACGCTTCACAGGCACGTCCCTTCTCCAATATCTCAGGCTGTCCTACGTGATGACTGTCAAAAGCTTCTTGAACGACGATGCATCTCAAACCTCTTTTAGCCGCTTGCGAGGCAACAGCTGCCCCATAATTTCCAGAAGTGGCAGCAATCACGCCTTTGTATCCGTGCTTTTTCGCGTGATACACTGAAACTGAAGCTCTTCTATCTTTGAAACTTCCGGCTGGGTTGGCCACTTCGTCTTTCAAGAATATGCGTGCCCCCTTGCCTGGAGGAGAATATTTTCGGACGAGCTTTGTGAGATTTTTAAGCTCAACCAGGGGAGTATTTCCAACCTGGGTTTCGAACTGAATCTCACGTATTTCATCCAAAGAGTAACCCGCTTCGTTCATCATCTTCTCATAATCGAAAGCAACACCTTCAATTTCGAATTTGGAATAATCCACTCCAACAGCACGTTTTACGATTTCTCCACGTCTCTTCATCACATCCTCGTACATCTTAAATTCCCTCCAGAGTGTGCTTGAGATACGGACCGATTTTCAAGAGTTCAGGGATTGGATCGCCAAAATCGTGTGTGTAACGTGGATTGATCTCAACGAGAGTTCCACTCACAACTCTCCCACTTAGCGTGGAAATTTCAACTTTAGCTCCCATTTCAGCATCTGCCATTAAGAAACCGTTGACCCACATTTCCAGCGGAACTTTTTTCGTGTCTTGAGGGAGATGCGAAGAGCGTTCTTCGGTTTTTAACACAACATTATGAATTTTCACCCAATCTCCACGTTTGGCCATTTTTTATCACCCCACATTTAAAATTCCACGAGGAATCGTCATGTCTTTCATCGTTAAAAGTCCTGGCTTCGCCTCTACAATTGCCGGAATCATGTTGACCGCCATCGCCATAGTACCTTTTCCACCGGGAATTTCAGGTTTTATTTCCATGAATAGATTTGGATCTCCTTCAATTTGGATAAAATCTCCCGTTTTCACGTCTTCTAACTCAGGATGGATCTGCTGTGGATGTACGAGTTCGATTTTAACATTGCCGTCAACGATCCCCCTACCTGTATGTTTGCAACCTGCAACTTGTCCGGGTTCAACTTTTACATATGGCGTTTCTCTGTAAGTCTTGGATACTATGGGTTCTCGCTCTTCTTCTATGCGTTCTATTTTCCAACCAAGTGCGTCTGCTATCATCGCGATTGATTGGCGAAATCCAATATGGCCAACTATATTGCCATTCTTTATGCCACGTTTAAATTCTTCGACACTTGTTCCGACTCCTTGAGTGCGCATAACCTCTGCACCGAATGGCGAAAGATCGTTTATTCGTTGAGCTTTTATCCTTTCAATGTTGAGACACACACCCGTAAGGGTGAGTATCAGCGTATCGAGAACGAATCCAGGATTAACACCTGTACCAAGAACGGAAACACCGTGTTTTTTCGCAAGAGAATCCATTCTATGAGATAATTCCGGATAATCAAGCCATGGATAGGACATCTCTTCGGCAATCGTTATAACATTGGAAGAGTGTTCAACGGCCATTTTGATCATTGGAAACACTTTTGGAACAAACGACGTGGTTGCTATCAAGACAACATCTGGATCGGTTTCGGATATCACTTTTTCGGGATCTGAGGATATCGTTATTTCACTTTTAACATTCAAATATTTGCGGAGTGATTTTCCGTCGAGTTCATCTCTAAGTGTTTCTATTGCACCTACGAGTTTCATATCAGGTTTGTTGAGTATGTCCTTAATCATACCACTTCCCATTGCTCCAAGACCCCACATGACTATTCTTTTCATCTTAACACTTCCTCTCCTAAAGTCTAAAAACTCAAAGGCTCTTTATAACCCTTCTGTATTCCAAATATTTGCCTTTGATCTTGATAATAGCATTGAGTACGTACGTTCCACTTGATGGAAAGGTTATCGATTTCCATGTTTTAGAGTTCACCAATATCCTCATTCCACCTGAAGGTATGATCACATTATGCGGTGAAGTATCTGAAAATCTGTAAAGCTCCATGTCTCCTCGCTTGATAAAAAATGTTATGGAATTAAGAACAACGAATTTTTCTTTGAGAGATGTATTGGAAATCCAAAGCGAGAAATCGATGGGTTGATCTTCTTCCACTACCATCGGAATATCAGAATTCAACATCAGATCATCTATATTTCCAACTCGATCAGGATTAACGACTAAAAATGTGGCCGTTGCGATCAGATCCTTCGTACCCTGAAGCTTAGCGAGAAGGTAATATTTTCCTGGATTTTGAATTGGATCCATTTTGTACGTGTAAAGCAGCTTACTTTGACCAGATACGGGATTTATTTGATCTGGTGCATTGAATGTTTTGGAAGAAATGAGATTGCGTTTTTCATTCAACAAAGAGAATGAAACTGTTTTGGTCTTGATGTTTATAGGATTGGGTGTGTTGTTTTTAACGTACAATCTGAAGATACCTTTTTGATTAACGACGAAAAAATCCTGACCTGAGTTTAAAATAGCCTGAACTTTGGAAAGATATGTGAAATCCTTCGACAGATGTACTGCTTTTCCATTTAAATTGATAAGAACACTGACGTGATACGTTCCGCTTTTAAGATGAGAAAGTTCCACTTCGTGCCTTAAGTCGTAAAGTATCATGCTGCTTTTACCTTTTATTTTTGAGCGAATGGTTTTGTCAAAATGAAAATTGTACAGATCCGGACTCGCCTCGGATCCAATTCTGACATTGAAAGAATACAATGAGAAATTTTTCGTTTCTTTTGACAAATTCGTGATATGAACTTTGAATTCAAGTGGTTCTCCAGAAAGATAGTCACTTTTGTTTGCGGATATGTATATTTGGAAACTTCCAACTGTTTTCAACGAGTCACTGGATATTCTGCGCTGTTTTTGAGTTGCAAAATACACAAAAACTATAATGAGAATCAAAATGATATTGAAGAGAAAAATGTATTTTCCACGTTTAAAATTCTTAGAAGGACTTGCCTTTTTTTTACTTTTGGTTATTTCCTCCCACTCTTCTGGAGAATGAGAGTGATACTGGTTTTTATTCAATTCACTCATTTCTTACCACACGGGTAACTTCATTGTAGGAAGTTATTCCTCTTACTATTTTATCCACGCCATCCTCAAATAAAGTCCTCATTCCACCGCGCCGCGCCGCTTCACGAAGCTCCGCGTTGGAAGCTCCACGATATGTTAATTTTCTAACTTCTGGTGTAACGATCATGACCTCGTTTATGGCAGTTCGACCTTTGTATCCACTTGGACAACTGGGAGATTGCCCCGCTTCGTACATTTTTGGTTTTAAATCTGGGTAAAGCCTTTTGGCTACCTCAACGATTTCTTTCCTGGGTGTGACCTCTCTTTTACACTCATCACAGAGCTTTCTAACGAGCCGTTGACCTACCACACCGATCAATGAAACTCCTATCATGTGAGGATCAAGGCCAAGATTCACAAGTCTTGAGATGGCACTTGGGGCATCGTTGGTATGCAGTGTACTGAAGACAAGATGCCCAGTCATTGAAGCTTCAAGGGCAAGCTGCGCAGTTTCACGATCTCGAATTTCTCCTATCATTATGATATTCGGATCTTGTCGAAGTATCGATCTCAAAAACCTTGCGTAAGTTAGGCCTATTTCAGAATTGACCTGGCATTGATTGACGCCATCTATGTTGTATTCAACGGGATCTTCCACGGTAACGATGTTTTTAGTCACGTCTTTTATCTCGTTTATTGCCGCAACGAGAGTAGTGGATTTACCACTACCTGTCGGACCGGTAAGAAGTATTATTCCATATGGATAATGTACAAGCTCTAAAAACCTATTGGTGTTGTACTCACTGAAACCCAGATCAGAAATACTCTGTTGAGAAGCAGCAACGCGAAGGATTCTCATAACGATTTTCTCTTGATACACGGTGGGCATTGTTGAAACTCTGAAATCGTATTGTTCTCCATTGTATTTCATGAAAAATTTTCCATCTTGAGGAAGCCGTTTTTCAGATATGTCCAAACCGGACATGATCTTTATTCTTGACACAATGGACGAGTGTGTTTTCTTTGGATACGTTGTAACTTTTCTGAGTATTCCATCAACTCTGTATCTGACGTTAACTAAATTTCGAGTCGGTTCTACATGAATATCACTTGCGCCCTGAACAATTCCGCCTTCAATTATCGCCTTCACGAGCCTTACTACCGGAGCTTCTTCGGCCTCTTCATCTTCTGTAGTTTCTTCTTCTTCTTCTTCTGATTGTGGAAGATCTTCGAAGGTTGGGAGTCCCGTATCTATTTGGGATTCGAATATGGATTTGTAAAATGAGTCAAACAGGTCGGTGGGAACAATTGCAACCTCTACTTTCATCGATGTGATAAAACGAATCTCTCGCATTATTTGCGTGTAATTCACCGCATTATCAGTTGCCACATACAAGGTATTCCCGATTTTTTTGTACGGTATTATTCTGTATGATTTGATCAAGTTGTGAGGAATGGAATTTATCACGTCAAATGGAATATTCGCCGGAAGTTCTTCGAGCTTTTTAAGACCAAACTGAGTGGATAGAGCATCCGCAATATCATTCCATGTCACGAAGTGGTTTTCAACCAAAACTCGTCCCAACGGTTTTTTGATGGCTTTTGCTATCTCAAGTGATCTCGTGAGTATTTCTGGCGTGATATATCCTTTGGATACTAAAATCTCACCTATTCTTCTGAAAGATGACAAACAAAGTCCTCCATTCCTTTTAATTCACATTATTTTGTTGAAGTGGTTGCTTCCGCTGATTATTTTAAAAACTCATCGAGCCCTGATCTGTATATCGCTGGAATGTCAGTATCATTGAAAAGCAGCTTATCCGGTTCTTCAAACCCCGTTGCTATGAGTGTAACTCTCATTTCATCTTCAGGTATAGAATCATCGATTATAAGTCCAAATTTCACATCGGCTTCTTCGCTGCACCCTCTTCTTATTACGGAAGCGGCAGTATGCATTTCTTTCATCGTCACGTTCTTTGGAGCGGAAACATTCAATATGATAGCAGAAGAATTGTCAACAGGCTGTTCGAGCAACTTTGATTCCATGGCCATTCTCGCAGCTTCTTCGGCACGATTTTCGCCTTTTCCGATACCTATTCCCAACATTGCCGGGCCAGCATCTCTCATTATGGATTCAACATCCGCAAAATCAAGGTTTATGTATCCTCGTTTTGTTATGAGTTCTGAGATACCTTTCACGCCTTGATGCAAGGTTTCATCTGCTTTAAGAAAAGCATCTGGTATTGTGGTATCAACTGGAAGTTCTTCCAGCAATTTATTATTGGATATTCGTATTAAAGTGTCCACGTTGCCTCGAAGTTTTTTAAGACCTTCCATTGCAATACGCCATCTACTGTTTCCCTCAAAATAAAACGGTGTTGTGGCAATCGCAACTGTTAATATTCCGTTTTCTCGCGCAATCCGTGCAATAATCGGCGAAGATCCAGTACCAGTTCCACCACCCATACCGGCTGTAAGAAAAAGCAAATCCGTATCGTCAAGCACCTTTTTAATTTCATCTACACTTTCTTCAGCCGCTCTTTCTCCTATTTCAGGATACCCGCCAGCGCCAAGTCCACGAGTTGTTTCGGCGCCCAGCTGAATGGTAACATCGGCTTGACTCGATTCAAGGACCTGAAGATCGGTATTTGCAGAGATAAATGTGACATCTTTTATGCCAGATTCTATCATCCTTGCAATCGCATTATTTCCAGCCCCACCTATACCCATAACCTTTATAGTTGGTATACGTTTGACTTTCCTTTCAGGTCTACCTTCTTTCTCGATCTCAAAAGGCATCAACATACCTCCCTTTTTAAGAGATTACACCAATTTTTTCAAAAACTCCCATACTTTCTTCAAGAATCCATCTTCATAATTCTCATTTTCATTTTTGTCAGAAGAAATGGCAGGAGTCTTGGATATGGGGCTCACCCTAAATGCTTTCCTAACGTTAAATCCATGTTTGAACAGATGTACAAAAGCTCCAAAAAGCAAAGTATACGCGGGAACTGCCATGATATCTTCAGCTCCATTGACAATAACGTTGTTTGAAGACGCATAAGCACCAGTTCGGGCTGTTATGTTAAATACAGAAGAACCGATTCCAGCAATTCCAGGTATCGAAGCTCCCCCACCGGTTATCACGAGACCTACGGGATTAAATGAGGCTTTGTTCAAAGTACGAGTGAATTCTCTTCTTGCAATACTGAATATTTCTTGCGATCTTGCATACGCTGTCAAGGAAAGAGAGCGTTTCTTGATGTTTTTCTTCGTTTTGGCATCAAAATCGGTGGTTTCCACTGTTTCGTCTTCTTTTACACTTTTGTAGTCCAAGTTAGAATGGTAAAAAAGCAAACGCTCAGCCTCGGAGTAGGAAACTTTGAAAACCGTAGCTATGTCTTTGACGATGTTTTGAACGCCAAGTGGAATGAGCTGAAATTCTACAGGCACTCCTTTTTCGTACGAAATGATTTTGGTTGTGGCGTATCCCATTTCCAAACATAGAATTCCTCGATCCTTTTCATTTTCATTCAACACCCCTTCGGCTGCAAGTATACCCGGATGTGCTATTGACGCCGAAGTGAAATTGTAGCCTTCAAAAAGATTAAAAAATTCATCTTGAGCCATTTCATCAATTTTAACAAGTATCATATCTGCCGTTATTTTTGTACTCATCATAGAAACCGGATTGATCACGACTCGCCCGTCATCGAGCGTGTAGTTCATGACAATCACGTCGATCGTATTTTCACGCTTTCCCGCCTCAAGGCGCATGGTGCGAACATGAGATTCCTTTATAGGTTCAGCTTTATCTTTTGACAATGTTTTTTCAACTTTTATTCTTTCCATGCTGAACACATTCGAAGAACCCGTTACGATCAGATCGCCAAAAGGTATTTTTTTAGTCATCTGTGATTGAAGCTCTCCCAACGCCTCTCCAATACTTGCCCTAAGACCGATCACATCCACGATCTTTCCACCTGAAAATCCGTTGGATTTCACGGTAGAATAACTCAATATTTTAAAGCCGTCACTAACCTTTTCTCCTAAAGCGGCTTTAATGTTGTACGTACCTATATCTACAACCGTTATTCCCCCTGTTTTCGCCATGAAATTCACCAGCCTTTGCTGGCATGACACCTCCTCGCGTTGGGTTTGAAAATTATACTACTTTTACTTCAAAAAAACGAAATCAAACCGAGAAATGACTTTCAATCTCCTTAATTATACACTTAAAAATTCGATCTGGATTGAGCCTGGAGTCGATCTTGACAAATCTTTTGGATTTTGATAAAAATTCATAGCCTTTTATTACACGTTTCATAAACTGCCAGCCTTCAGCCTCTATTCTGTCTCCACTTAGCTGCCTTCTCTCTTTAAAAGTTTTTTCATCGATTTCCAAATAAAATGTAAGATCTGGATAAAGCATATCCGTGGCGAATTCGTTGATCAAAATCACCATTCTCTTACCCAATTCCCTTCCAAACCCCTGGTAAGCTACTGAGGAATCTACATATCTGTCAAGAATCACGAACTCCCCCATGTTAAGTCTGGGTCTGATTTCCCTTTCCACCAACTGGGCGCGAGATGCAACATAGAGAAAAAATTCCGTTTTGGCACTCATATCCGAATTGTTTTTATCCAAAAGAGTTTGTCTTATTTGCTCGCCTATGTCTGTGCCGCCTGGTTCTCTGAAAATCGAGAATTTCACACTTTTTTTCTCCAAGTACGATTTAAGCATTTCAATCTGGGTGGACTTTCCACATCCATCAATACCTTCAAAGGTTATAAATGGCACTTATTCACCTCCGCTACTCATGAGATATATCTTTTTCGTAAAAGCTTGCGAATTTAGGGAAAAAACTGACAACTACACTTCCTATTGGTCCGTTTCTCTGCTTGCCTATTATTAATTCGGCGTCTTTTGGACTGTCAAAATCAACTGGGATCTCTTCTTCCTCTTTCTGCTTTTTAGATTTGTAATAATCCCCACGATGAATAAAGATTACCACATCCGCATCTTGTTCAATCGCTCCGGATTCTCTCAGATCGCTCAGTCTGGGTCTCTTTTCATCGCGTTGCTCTACAGCCCTTGAAAGCTGTGAAAGTGCCACTACACACACATCCAACTCTCTGGCGAGGAGTTTTAAAGAACGCGATATTTCAGAAATTTCTTGTTGTCTGTTTTCATGTCGTCCTCTGCTGTGCATCAGTTGAAGATAATCGATGAACATCACATCCATTCCATATTCCTTTTTTATCTTACGAGCCTTTGTCCTTAACTTCATTATGTCCAAAGAGGGATCGTCGTCTATAACCATACGTGCGCTTCTTAATCTGTTAGCGGCATCTGTCAATCGTCTCCAATCATCTGGCGATATGACACCTGATCGTATGTTCTTAAGATCAACGTACCCTTCCGCACACAGCATTCTGTGTGCCAATTGCTCTGCTGACATTTCCAGACTGAACAGTGTGACGTTATGTTCGTAGCGAAGAGAGATGTTTCTTGCCAGGGTAAGAGCAAGCGAAGTTTTTCCAAGAGACGGCCTTGCCGCAATTATAATGAGATCTGATTTATGAAATCCTGCGGTCATGCTATCAAGACCTCTAAAACCGCTGGGAATTCCTGAAACGTATAAGCCTCCTTCTGGAGACTCGCGTTCCATTTTTAATTTTTCAATGCGCACAAAGGAAGAATCTATCACATCTTTTATAGCCATGTAGGTGCGTCTCGTTCTTCCTTCTGCTATTTTGAAGATCATTCTTTCCGCACTGTCAAGTATATCATCAACGTCACCGTGTTCATACGAGAGATTGGCGATTTTACCAGCGGTCTTTATAAGCTGGCGAAGTATGGATTTCTCCTTCACGATCTTCGCATAGTATTCCACATTAGAGACTATTGGTACGGCATCGGCAAGATGCATGACTCCTATCTCACCGCCTACGAGATCCAACTGTTTTTTAGATCTCAAGATCTCCGTTACGGACAAAACGTCTATTGGCTCAGAACTTTCAAAAAGTTCTTCCATAGCCTGGAACACGAATTTCGTGATGGTGAAATAGAAATCGTTGTGCGAAAGGATCTCGAAAACCATCTCACCAGCTTCTGGATCGAGAAAAAGCGCCCCTATCACAGCTTCTTCAGCTTCTCTACTCTGCGGCATTATCCTTGATTCTTCCATCTTTCATCCCCTTGTTAACACGAAATTTCCCGAATTCACTCAGAACATAGAAAATCCGAAACTACCCGTCACCGGATCAAAAGAAACGAACTTCTCTGGAAATGCCGTTATGTAAAGCGTGAACGCGAATTTTGAAAATTTGAATCCTCCTATCGTGGAGAAAACCATCGATCCTCTCAATCCCATACAATCCCAGAGCTTTAAGAAATTCAAGGTCGTAGATTGCAATTGCCCGTTTGAATAGCTTCCCTTTGAAGACAAGCCAATGCCAAGAGCCTTTAAATTTCCAGATGCGCTGAAATTGAGATTACTTATTGAAAGATCTTGAGATTTTATAGTGAATTCTGTTGACAGCTTGAAATTTGAGAGAAACAACAAATTCTTGAGAGATGCGGTGAATTTGTTCGAGATATCTGAAAACTCTTTGGAATTGTAGTCATACAGCGTTTCGGCATGATAGGCAAAACCGGACCATTTCGAATCGAGAGAGTATTTTGTGTTCACGAGCTTAGGAAGCTTAGGAGATGGTTCTATTATCGTACTTGTATTTAGAGCATTTTTAATGGTAAAAATGCTGAAATTCGATGAAGTGGTAAGCACCATATTTGACCATGGATGTGTCGAATTGTTGAAATCGTATGAAAACTTTGATGCGGCACTCAGCGGAATAATTGGGAATTTGTATTTCAGAGAGAATGCAACGTTGTTTTGATAGTTGTGCGTATCGAAATTCGAAATGTTTTTTCCTCCAACTTGTATAAAGGTTTGAAGTGCGGAAATATTAAGTCCAAGCAAATTATAAGATAAATTCGTCTTCAATATTGAGGCAATTCTGTTAGAAATCGATACATTTCCACTTTCGGTTTTGAACCCTGTTTTCGCACCATACGACAAATTTAACCCCAATCCAAAGAATTTGGTGCTCAATGAACTGAAATTATAACTCGCATCTGTAAAAGTCGAGTATTTCAAAGGTTGATTAGATGAAAAAGACATATTTCCAGAGTAAACACCTGTAATGGATTTTAAAGTAAAAAATCTCAAGGGCCATGAGAATTTTCCAGAAATGGAATTGGCATTTGAAAAATCACCTGAAGGTAACGAAAAATTACCATTTCCATTCACTTTACCCGTTAACTTCAGTGGACCAAGCGATGCTCTAAAATCATTTATACTGTAAGGAATATTGTATTTTTGCACACCATTCGATACGGATTGAATGGCTTTTAAAGCAAGAGCACCACCCAAGGCAGGACCTGAAAGAGAAAGAACGGAATCCTGTTTGTTGGATTTCACATCGTTTTGATAGTTGAAAGACAATTTGTATGATTTAAAGAGAGTTCCCGAGGTTCCAAACTTGACAATTTCACTTGATTTAGACCCATTTTCTGAAGAGTTAGAATACGAAAGAGAAAAGGGCAATCCAAACAACTTTCCTGCAAGATCAAATCCTTGATTTAAGGGACCTTTTTGATAAGAATCGAAATGCACATCTCCGTTCAGAGAATCACTTGGAGAAAAGTTGAATTTTACAGCTGTGTACCAGCCTTCACTGGCCGAATAGTTGAAAGAAACCTCCATGGGTTGCTTGCCACCTGTCAATGAGTAGTAATACTGAGGCAAATACATAACAGGTATTCCAAATATGTACATCACCACATTGTAAGCGATCAAATGATCACCTGGAACGATGTAAATCTCGGAAGATTCCACTTTGTAATGCGGAGGACTTGCCGTACATGTGGTTATGTAGCCGGGTTTTATAACGCTTGTTCCAGATTTTGTATCGTAGAATGTCTTATTTCCCCTGAAATACACATTTTTTTTAACTCCTTTTGCATTCTTAACTTTGACAGTCCCGCGAATACTCTCAACAAGAGCCACTTGTTTTTGAAAATCAACCGTCATTTTCGAGGAAAATATCTTTCTCTTTTCTTGGGTGTAAACGACATTTCCTACGAAAACCGCTTGCGTAACGTGACCTTTTTCATCAAGAAAGATACTGGCTTCCGATGCACTTACACTGTAATTGAAAGATTTGATCGTAACTCCTCCGGTATAAACCACTTCAGTGGCTGAGAGAGTTTTCAACTGTCCAGCGGTAACCGTAAGTAACTGAGAGCTGAAAGCCCGACTTGATATTCCCAGAACGAATATGACTAAAAATATTGGCATGATTCTGATCATGATTTCTTTTATCTTAAACATCAAGCGACTGTCCAAAAGCAAAAAGAAAAGTACCCCAACAAGGGCGAAAATCAAATCAGGAAGCCATGAAGCTAAGATCGGTTTGATCATTCCGTTCTCTCCCATAGCATTCAGCCAAGCGCTTGAACCTTGATAAAGAACCACCAGAATGAAAGTTATTATCACGCCCCAAGACTTGCTCTTTATTCCAAAAAACAGTGAGAACGGAACCCCAAAGAACGCGATGATAAAAGCTCCCAATGCATTGGCAAAACGTGAGTACAACTCAACTTCAAAAGTTCTTGGATTAAGTCCCAATTTCTTGAAAAGATTTATTCGATCCCTCAACTCTTGTGTACTCATGGCTTCAGGTGGTTTTTGCGAACGAATGTATTTAATGACTTCTTCCGTTATATTCAGTTTCATGGTGTTAAAAGACATGTCAAAATTCATCAAGCCGTTTTTAAGGGTGTAGGTTCTTCCGTCTTTTAGATACCAATTTCCGTTTTTGATATACGCACTCTTTGCGTATACAACGCTGATGTTATTGCCGGATATGCGGTACATGAGAACTGTGCTGAATCTTTCCGTTTTCGGATCGAATTCCTTCACATAAAAATAATTGTTGTTTGCCTTGAAAAATGTGTTCGTTTCCACTTTTGGCAGTGAAGAATGCCACACATTTTTCGCCTCATACTCTTTCGCCCTTGTAGTAAAATTCGGAACCACGTAATTCTCGATCAGGTATGTACCAAATGCCAGAATTATCCCCATTATTAAAAAGGGAATTACGATCTTTTTCAAATTTATACCGTGAACTTGAAATGCCATGAGTTCGTGTCGAGTCGAAAAATTCGACAATACCCAAAAGATCGCAAGTAAAGTACCAACTGGAATTCCCATCACGACGAATTTCGGAAGATAATAATAGATCAAAACAAAAAGTTCCCAAAATCCAACGTGATTTTGTATTATGATGTTCGATATCTGATACAACAATTCAACGCTTACGAAAATTATAAAACCTATCAGTCCAATGAAAAACGGCATAACGAATTCTTTGGACACGTATTTATAGAGAGTCTTCAAAAATCACACCTCCAAGTTTGAGCGCGCATATTAGATAAAACACCGTCACTTAAACCAAAGGGATTCCCACTTCGCAGATCGTTAGCTTCTTAAGGACAAGCCTTACACGATCTCCACAGGATTGAATTTCGGAAGTTTCCGTCGTATTCGTATTTCAAAATATCTCGTTTTCTTATGTTCTTAGCAGTGTTTATATCCCTGTCGTTGACAGCGTGACAGTTAGGATATTTCCCCATTCTCTGACATCCTTTCTTCTTTCTCTTGCAATTGTTGTACCATATCTTCAAGTTCGCGCTCAATATCTGGCGTTAAGGGCATTTTTGATTTTTTTGCTGAGAAAACGATATGGTAATTGCAATTAAAAGACGTCCTCTTGAGTGAGCTAGATTTGATTTCATGATTATATGATATCACTGATCAGAACAATACAAATCCTCACGCTTGTGCAGCGATGCAGATCACTTTTACCTTTTCATTTCGATGGAGAACTTTCCAGATCCCGAATGTAAAACTTTTAAGCAAAGATCGGCTATTTCTTCTATATCTTTGGAAATAAAAATGAGTCTCATCGCTCTTACAACATTTTTTGGAGATTGCATCATGTAAAGCTTGAGCTCATCCTCAATTGCCACATCCAATACATCAACGTATTCCTCCATTTTTAGCAATTTGTCAATCTTTGATGAATTACTTCTGTCCATGTACACAAAAAGACTTGTCCTGATCATTTCTTCAGTAGTTGACGCCATTTTAGGTAGATCAACAAGAGCTTTGAGGGCAGGCTCCTTGACTAATTTTGTGGTATTTGAAGCTATTGATTTCGCCCTGTCTCCTATCATTTCAAGAGCGTTTACCAAAATGATCCCTCTCGAAATTTCCACAAGGTGTTTTCCAACAGGAGCGTATTCACCGATCAGACAAACACTTTTTTCCACCAAGTCATCGCGCATCTCATCGGCGATCTTGTCATCTATTATAACTTTTTTTGCCATTTCAGAATCTCTATTCATGAGTGCGTAAACGGAGCGATCGAAAAGATTCTCAACGAAGCGCCCCATTTTCATCACAGACTCTTTGTATGACTTTACCAAAGTATTTGGTAGCACTTTACCACCTCAGCGGTATTATACATCAGTTTGCAGTTTCACAGAAGAATTCATTCTATCCATTTCGCACTACGATAATTAGAAACCTCAACCATGCACTTTCAAATTGAAATTTGAATATTGGAATAACGGCCTTTGAAAATAGTAAGGGCAGGGCCGCCATGCCCTTTATGTTTTGAAATCTAACTCCTAATGTGCGTGAAGATTAAGGAATTAATCCAGAAGACATAATGAAAATGTCGAAAGAATCATTTAGCCTTGCGTAATCAGAGTTAGATATGCCTTTACAGAAACCTCATGCAACTTATAGTATTATCCAGAACCATTTTGGCCTCTTAAATTTCCTTTATCTTCAGCTCAAGATGCGTATCTTCCACATCTGCAAATGGAAAAAGGGACTTTAAAAAATTCAAAACAAATGGTCAATTCATGCCGACAACACCTCCGTGACGTGATTTTGTTCAAATCAATTTTATATCTGGTGTTGTCGTTTTTTCAAGTGTTTATGACCTTTTCAATGACCTCACTTTTCTTTTTGTGTTGATTTCGTTACTTTCACGCACATTAGGAGATCTTAAATTGTTGGACACTCTAATTTATAGAAGATATTCGATATTAAAACATCAAAAAAGGTGGACTGTACGTCCACCTTGATTTTTTTGCTTACTCAATCCTTTATCAATATTGCGGCATTGGAGGAGTAGGAGGCACTGATGGCTTTTCTTCTGGTTTGTCAACGATAGAAACATTCGTTGTAAGAAGCATTGCTGCGATGGATGCTGCATTTTGAAGTGCACTCCTTGTAACTTTGGTTGGATCGATAATTCCTGCGTCGAACATGTTAATGTATCTGTCCTCAAGCGCATCATATCCGTACGCTTTATCAGAGTTAGTGAGAATGTTATTCACGACGACAGAACCTTCAACTCCTGCATTCTGACATATCATTTTTATCGGTTCAACAAGTGCTTTGCGAACAAGCGTAGCACCGATCTTCTTTTCGCCAGATAACGTCTCTTCGAATTTCTTGAGTTCCTCAGAGACTCTCAAGAGAGTAACTCCACCACCGGCGACCATTCCCTCTTCAACGGCGGCTTTTGTCGCACTCAGAGCGTCTTCAATTCTGTGTTTTTTCTCTTTGAGTTCTGTTTCAGTCGCGGCTCCAACTTTGATCACAGCCACGCCACCGGAAAGTTTAGCCATTCTTTCCTGAAGCGTTTCTTTCTCATAATCACTCGTCGTGTTCTCAATCTGAGCTTTGATCTGGGATATTCTCTTCTTGATTTCATTCTCGTTTCCTGCACCATCAACGAGAAGCGTATCATCTTTTCTGACTTTAACACTCTTGGCGCGTCCAAACATATCAATTGTGACGTTCTCAAAGTCAAGTCCCACTTCTTCACTGATCACAGTTCCTCCGGTAAGAATCGCTATATCTTGGAGCATTGCCTTTCTTCTGTCACCAAAACCAGGAGCTTTTACAGCAACTGTATTCAGCGTTCCTTTGAGTTTGTTGAGAACGAGAGTTGTCAACGCTTCTCCTTCGACATCCTCTGCTATGATAAGTAAAGGCTTGCCCGTTTGTGCGATTTTCTCGAGAACAGGAACTAAGGGCTTTACAGCACTTATCTTCTTGTCGGTGATGAAAATGTACGGATCGGAGAGCAAAGCTTCCATTTTTTCGGCATCTGTAACGAAATACGGAGAAATGTATCCACGATCGAATTGCATACCTTCGGTGAACTCCACGTAAGTTTCCATGGTTTTGGAATCTTCAACGGTGATAACTCCATCTTCACCGACTTTATCCATAGCTTCAGCAATCAATTCTCCAACTTCATCGTTGTTAGCACTTATGGCAGCAATATGGGCTATATCATTTCTTCCGTTGATCTTCTTACTGAGTTTTTTTATCTCTTCAACGGCTTTTTCAGTTGCTTCGTGTATTCCAGCCCTCATAAGCATCGGATTCGTTCCCACTGTTATGTCTTTCATTCCATTTTTGATCATGGATTCCGCCAAGATAGTTGCCGTAGTCGTACCGTCACCAGCAACATCATTCGTCTTGGTGGCAACTTCTTTCACAAGTTGTGCTCCAAGATTCTCGAATTTGTCTTCAAGTTCTATTTCTTTAGCTATTGAAACACCATCGTTTGTTATGGTAGGTGAACCAAAACTCTTCTCAAGAACAACATTTCTACCTTTAGGGCCGAGTGTGATCTTAACCGCACTTGCAAGTTTCTCGACACCTTTGAGAAGAGGTTGTCTTGCTTCATCATCGAATTTTAAAATTTTTGGCATGTCATTTCCCTCCTTTACTTCTCGATCTTTGCAAGGATGTCGCTCCAATCGATTATAACGTAATCCTCATCATCCATTTTGATTTCATTGCCGGAATATTTCGCAAAAATAACTTGATCCCCAACTTTGACGCTTATCTCATCGCTCGAACCAATCTCGATGACCTCTGCTTTCTGAGACTTCTCTTTAGCTTTCTCTGGAAGAACAATGCCTCCCGCGGATTTCACTTCCTCCTTGATTGGCTTGATAAGAAGCCTCTCACCAATGGGTTTAATTCTCATCTTAAAAAACCTCCCTTCATTTTTTAGCACTCAAACACTTAGTCTGCTAATTATGTTAACGCAATTGTTCATCACATTCAAGGCCCAATTTAGGCTAATAATTAGCGTGAGAGATGATTACAAGAGATTAGAATCAAATATATATATTTTCCTTTGATTATCTCTCTTTATCTACCTAATGTAATTTTTCCACAGTCAAAAAAGTCTGTATTCATATGGGTTTGTATGAGTTTTCCACATTCCTCCAAAAAGTTTTCCACAATCAATTGTGGAAAACTCCGGAAAGCCGCATGAAACTTACAAAAAACGATTGTGGAAAACTTTTTGTCACCTTTTTTCAGATTTTACAGGGCTTAAGAGATGTTTTTAACGGGACTGGAAAAAAGTTTTCCACATTTTCCACAACGAAAAATTCTTTTCAAAAGTTTTCCACAAGTTTTCCACAAGTTTTCCACAATCAAAAAAACCATTAACCACGGTGCTTTACATGAGTTTTCCACATTTTCCACAATACCTACTACTACTAAATACTTAAATACTTATAGTAATATTAGTAGAAACCGTTCAACGTTTTCAGTTTAAAATTTTTAGATGGTCATTGAAAAGAATAAGGGAGAATTTTCGAGTCAAATGAAAAAACGGAGGTGATTTCTAAATTGATCTACGCTATTGGAGATATACACGGATGCGAAGGCTCCTTGAAAAAACTCATGGAAAAGTGCTCTCCACAAAATGCAGATACAGTGATTTTCCTTGGAGATTACATAGACAGGGGTCCTAACTCAAAAGAAGTTATAGAATTCCTGATCGATTTTTTTAAAATGCATCCCAACACGGTTTTTCTAAAGGGAAATCATGAATGGATGTTCTACGAATTTTACAAAAATCGCGATCCTGATATGTGGAATCTATGGGAAATAAACGGTGCAAGAGCAACTTTAAAAAGCTATGGAAACGTAGAAAACATACCGAAAGAACACGTGGAATTCATCAAAAGAACAAAGACGTATCACATTCAAGATGGGTACTTCTTCGTACATGCAGGAGTAAAACCTGGAAAACCTTTAAAAGAGCAGAAAAGCGAAGATATGTTGTGGATAAGAGATGAATTCATATACTCTGATAATCCATTGGAGAACCATATCGTCGTCTTCGGACACACTCCAATGGAAAAACCACTTATAATGAGTGATAAAATCGGTGTAGACACCGGTTGTATTTATGGCGGATATCTCACGTGTATTCGCTTAGAGGACAAGAAAATATTCCAAGAGAGGTGTTGAGATTGAAAGCCATATACCCCGGATCATTTGATCCCATAACGTACGGTCATATTGACATTTTTGAAAGAGCATCAAAAATCTTCGACCACGTGACAATCCTTTTGATGAACAACCCAAGAAAAAGGCCATTATTTTCCATAGATGAGCGACTTGAAATGATAAAAGAATCAACGAAGGAATTCAAAAATGTCGATGTCAAGGTTCATACGGGGTTACTTGTTCAATATGTCAAGTCGAGCTCAATAAAAATAGTCATAAGAGGACTAAGGGCATTGGAAGATTTCGAATACGAATTCGAAATGGCACTCACAAACAGGCAGATGTGTCCAGAGCTCGAAGTGGTATATCTCATGACGGACCTGAAATATCTTTTCGTATCTTCTTCAATGGTGAAAGAAATAGCGCAATTTGGAGGTGAACTGAGCAAATGGGCACCTCCCTTTGTCGAAAAAGAGCTTCAGAGGAAATTCCGCCGTTGATCGTGCTCTGTGGTGGTAACTCCGAGGAAAGAGAGGTATCAATTGCAAGCGGTAAAAACGTTCATGATTCTTTGGAATATGAAGGAGTGAATTCAAAACTTTTTATATGGAATGGAGACTTTAAATCTTTAGAAACGATTTATTCTCCCTGTTTTATAGCACTTCATGGTTCTCCAGGTGAAGACGGAAATGTTCAAAAGTATTTTGAAGCAAGAGGCATTAAATACACCGGTTCTGGAGCAAGAAGTTGTGAACTCACTTTTGATAAAATCAAAACCAAAGAATTTTTCTTAAAAATAGGTATAAGGACTCCAAAATGGTGGACTAAAAAGCCCGAATATTATCCTTACGTGGCCAAACCAAGGTTTGGTGGATCCAGCATGGGGATAAAATTATGCTTCAACGAAGATGAATGCCGTGAATTGAATGGGGATTATTTTTACGAAGAGTACATCGATGGTCGCGAAATAAGCGTTTCAATAGTGGAGTTGAATGGAAACATAACGATACTTCCAATACTTGAAATCATTCCCTCCGCTGATTTTTACGACTACAACTCGAAGTACAAACCGAATGGTGCAAAACTCATAGCTCCTGCCGCTTTAACTCATGAAGAAAAAGAACAGATCAACAAACTGTCACTTAAAATCTTCAAAAATATGAAACTAAGGGATTTTGCCAGAATAGATGGTATAATCGCAAAGGATGAGATTTATTTCTTTGAGGTGAATTCTATTCCAGGAATGACTCCAATTAGCGATCTTACAGCGTCTGCGAGAGCTGCGGGAATCTCGTTGGGAAGAATTGTTTTGCAAGCGGTTAAATCTGCTTGCGGGAGGTGAAAGAATGGTTTTTTCAGGAACAACCGTTGTGACTGTCAGAAAAGGCGGAAAAACCGTAATGGCAGGAGACGGACAGGTAACGCTTGGAGAAACGATCATGAAAGCTACTGCCAAAAAAGTTAGAAAGCTTGGAGATGGCAAAGTAATTGCTGGTTTTGCCGGGTCTGTAGCCGATGCTTTTACACTTTTTGAGAGATTTGAGATAAAGCTCAATAAATCGAACGGTATTCTCATGCGTGCCGCCGTGGAATTAGCTAAAGATTGGAGGACTGATAGGGTCCTTCGAAGACTCGAAGCACTCCTCATGGTTGCAGATATTGAAAGTATTTTGTTGATATCCGGGAATGGGGATATAATTCAACCGGACGAACCGATAATGTCGATAGGTTCAGGTGGTTCTTATGCACTCGCAGCGGCAAGGGCGCTTTATCGAAATACCGACTTGAATGCTCGAGAAATAGCAACGAAGGCCTTGGAAATTGCCGGAGAGATTTGCATATACACGAATTCGAACATAACGGTTGAAGAACTTTGAAGGAGGCGCTTGAATTGAGTTTGAATATAGACGAATTAACTCCGCGTCAGATAGTAACCGAACTCGATAAATACATTGTAGGACAAAATGTAGCTAAAAAGTCAGTTGCTATAGCGCTCAGAAACAGGATCAGAAGAATGAAATTGCCAAAAGAAATGCAACGAGATGTGATTCCGAAGAACATTCTTATGGTGGGACCTACGGGTGTTGGAAAAACTGAAATAGCCAGAAGATTGGCTCAGCTCTCAGGTTCACCTTTCATAAAGGTTGAAGTTACACGTTACACCGAAGTTGGCTATGTTGGAAAGTCGGTGGAATCCATAATTCGAGATCTCGTTGAAGCAAGTGTTAACACCGTCAAATCAGAAATGATGCAAAATGCAGAGGAAGACGCGAAAAAAGCGGTCGAAGAACGCATACTAGATGCCATTGTTCCAGAAAGTGTTGTGAAAAAACAACAGCCTGGATTTCTCAATTTCTTCCAGAATCCACAACGGACAACGATTTCTCCAGAAGCTCACAGAAACGCAAGGGCAAGGCGCAACGAAATGCGTGAAAGGCTTAGAAATGGAGAGCTCGAAGATATGGAAATAGAGATAGATCTGGAAGATAACACGCCGATGATGCCTGTTATTGGCGGCGTGAATATGGAAGAGATGAACATCGATCTTCGAGACATGTTTGGAAGCATGATGCCCAAGAAGATGAAACACAAGCGTGTTAAAGTTAAGAATGCACGACGCTTGTTGCTCCCAGTCGAATCAGAGAAAATGATCGATAAAGACAGCATGATTCAAGAAGCACTCAAACGCGCACAATACAAAGGAATCGTCTTTTTGGATGAATTCGATAAGATAGTGGCTAACAATTCAAAAAGTGGTATAGATGTTTCAAGAGAAGGTGTTCAAAGAGATCTTTTGCCGATAGTTGAAGGAACTAATGTCACGACTAAATACGGTATGGTAAAAACCGATTACGTGCTTTTCATTGCGGCAGGAGCATTTCATCTATCAAAACCTTCTGACCTTATTCCAGAAATACAGGGACGTTTCCCCATAAGAGTTGAACTTGATGCGTTAACTCAAAAAGATTTTGAGAGGATTCTCGTTGAGCCTGAAAATTCTTTGATAAAACAGTACAAAGCTCTGCTCGCAACGGAAGGTGTAGATGTGCAATTTGTTGAGGATGGGATATCCGAGATCGCGCGTATGGCGCACGAAATGAACGAAAAGCAGGAAAATATAGGAGCAAGGAGACTTTACACGATCGTCGAAAAACTTATGGAAGACGTATCATTTGAGGCTCCGGATATCGAAGGACCTGTGATGGTAAATAAAGAATTCGTTGAGAAAAAGCTCGGTGATCTCATTAAAAATGATGACCTGAGTTCTTACATACTTTAAATCAAACGAAAAAATCAAAGGGAGAGTTGTAGATGTTTGAGAACATTGATGAGAAGCAAAACGTTAAGACTGTAAAGGTTACTTTGCCTCATGAAGATGTAGAAAAAGCGAGAAATAACGCGTATGCGGATATTTCTAAAAATATAAAAGTTAAAGGATTCCGAACTGGCATGGTTCCACGGAAACTGTTGGATGCAATAATAGGAATGGAAAAAATAAACGGAATGGTCAAAGAAATTCTTGCCGACTGGGCCATGGATAAACTTTACGCTGACGAAAAGTTCCAGGAACTGAACCTCATGTTGCCTCCAGCTCTCACATCGATTGACATGGGAAAGAGCGCCGACGTGATTTTTGAACTTCACAGCTACCCAAATGTCACGGTTGACTCTGAAGCCATAGGGGAAATAGAAATTCCACCGTTAAGCGATGAAGATATAGAAGAGAATGTAAACAGGCAACTTCAAAATATGCGTGAAGAAAATGCCATACTTGAACCAAAGGGAGAAGAAGAAACCATAGAGATTGGCGATCAGGTAGAAGCAGAATACCACGTACTGGGCACTGACAAAAAGCCAAAAGAAGTTGAAATCGTTGTAAAAGATCCCAAAGAAGGTAAGATATTTAGAGATCTTATCGGTAAAAAAGCTGGTGATACAATTGAATTTGAGGAAGGAACTGGTGAAGATAAAACCAAGTACTCCATGATCGTAAAACGCGTGTACAAACGGAAATTAGCGAATTTGGACGACGATTTTGCGAAAATGGTTGATAATGAAGTGCAAACTCTTGCGGATTTGAAAATAAAATTGCGCAAAGAGATCAGAGAATCTCTGGATAAGATCATAAAAGAAGGCGAAATAAACGCGATCCTTAAGAAACTTACAGACAAGACCAAGCTTGATATGTCCGAGCATTCTTTGGATTTGTTCATAAATCATGTGATCTCACGTCAAAAAGAAAAAAAAGAGTACGAAAAATCACTCAAAGACTTCAATGGGAATGAAGAAGCTTACCGTGACACTTTGAAGAAAGAGATCACGAGCTATTTAAAACTCAAAGGTGCAGTTGAAAAAATCGCGAAAGAGAAGGGAATAGAAGTTTCAGAGGATGAGATTTTTGAAAAGGCCAAGGAGTACTACAAATCTTCTGGAATGAGCGATGAAAGACTCAAAGTTATCCTTTCGAAAGACAAAGATTTCTACAATCGAGTGAAGAACGACTTGCTCCAGCATAAAGTCGCAGAAGAGCTTCTTAAGACCGCGAAAGTAGTCGTTATGGATGCAACAGAAGAAGAGAAAAAAGAAGCCGATGAGATCCACGAAGAGGAGGAAAAAGGTGATGAGTGAAAAGATAAAAGACCAAAATGTACCGATAGTTATCGAGACTACTGGTCGAAGTGAGCGTGCGTATGACATCTATTCCCGCTTGCTCAAAGACAGGATAGTATTCGTTGAGGGAACTATTAACGAGTACACTTCCAGTCTTGTAGTTGCACAACTTCTGTTCTTAGAAGCTCACGATCCGGACAAAGAAATTTATCTCTACATAAATTCTCCTGGTGGAAGCGTTACGGCAGGGATGGCCATATACGATACAATGCGTTTCATAAAGTGTGATGTTGTTACAACTGCAATAGGTCAAGCAGCTTCCATGGCAGCGGTTCTTCTTACGGCAGGTACGAAGGGAAAACGTTATTCACTTCCACATGCCTCTATAATGATTCATCAACCGTTGGGCGGCACTGAGGGCCAGGCAGTTGATATAGAAATTCGTACAAAAGAGATTGTAAGACTCAAACACGAATTGAACAACATCATCTCGTTGCATACCGGTCAACCTTTTGAAAAGGTTGAAAAAGACACTGACAGGGATTTCTTCATGACTCCTCAGGAAGCTCTTGAATATGGATTGATTGATAAAGTTATCTCATCGAAGAGAGAAGCGTAAGTTTCGGAGGTAAAAATTGAAAAACGAAAAATTCTGTTCTTTTTGTGGAAGGCCATCATCTGAAGTTAACAAATTGATAGCGGGACCAAAAAACATTTACATTTGTGATGAATGTGTTGAACTCTTTCACGATATACTTCACGACAATCCAAAAATGAAATCGGTTAACTCCAAAGATCTCAAACATCTTCCGGGTCCTATGGAGATAAAATCCGAACTTGACAAGTACGTGATAGGGCAAGAGAAGGCAAAAAAAGTGATAAGCGTCGCCGTTTATAATCATTACAAGCGTGTTTTTATGGGTAAAAAATTCGACGATGTTGAGATAGAGAAGTCTAACATTTTACTGATAGGACCTACTGGTGTTGGAAAAACGCTGATTGCACGGGTATTGGCAAAAATACTGGATGTTCCATTCGCAATAGCAGATGCCACGCCTTTAACAGAATCAGGATACGTTGGTGAAGATGTTGAAAACGTTGTACTTCGGCTCTTACAGGTTGCGAATTTCGATGTGGAACGTGCTAAGCATGGGATCATTTACATAGATGAGATCGATAAAATTGCTCGAAAATCACAGAATGTTTCAATTACGAGAGATGTTTCTGGCGAAGGTGTTCAACAGGCCTTACTCAAAATAGTTGAAGGAACGATTGCGAACGTGCCACCACAGGGCGGGAGAAAACATCCATATCAGGAATTCATAAAAGTGGACACAACGAATATACTGTTCATTATCGGTGGAGCATTCGATGGACTTGAAGAGATCGTTAAATCCAGAATTCAGCAGAGCACCATGGGTTTCAGTGCTAAGATAAAATCCAAGAAAAATGAAAGTGTCACCTCTCTTCTTAAACAAGTTGTTCCAGATGATCTCGTGCATTATGGGATAATTCCAGAATTCGTTGGAAGGTTTCCGATCACTGCTGCTCTTGAAGAACTCGACGAGAAACAACTCGTTCGAATTCTCACAGAGCCTAAAAATGCCGTGGTGAAACAGTACAAAAAGCTTCTTGAACTTGATAAAGTGGAATTGGAGTTTGAAAATGAGGCGTTGTACGAAATTGCAAAACTCGCAAAGGAGCGCGGCACCGGTGCGAGAGGTCTTAAGAGTGTTATGGATGAAGTCATGATAGATGTGATGTTCGAAGTTCCGAGTCTTCAAAACGTGCGTCGAGTGATCGTCACTCGTGAAACCGTAAGCAAAGGAAAGAAACCCGTAGTTGAACTCAAAGAGTCTGCCTGAGCATGGAGGATTAAAATGGCACTGATCCTCGGCATAGAGAGTTCCTGTGATGAGACATCCGTTGCGATCGTTGAGAATGGAGAAAGAATTATCGCTGAAAAAACCGCATCTCAAGTGGAGATTCACGCTCTTTATGGTGGAGTTGTACCGGAGATAGCTTCGCGCCATCATCTGGAAAACATTTCAGCACTTATGCAAATGCTTATGGAAGAATCCAAAACAGATCCGAAGTACATATCTGCCATAGCGGTCACACATGGCCCTGGTTTGGCTGGTCCGTTACTTGTTGGCATATCTTATGCCAAGGCTTTAGCTTATTCGTGGAATGTTCCTCTAATTGCGGTCAACCATATGCTCGGACATCTCAATGCGGTCTTTCTTTTTGACAAAACGATCTCCTTGCCCTGCATTGTACTTATGGTATCTGGTGCACATACCGAGATAGTGTTAATGGAATCTTTGAGTTCTTACAAGATCCTTGGAAGATCGGTGGACGACGCGGCCGGAGAATCTTTTGACAAAGTTGCGCGGATGATGGGTCTCGGATATCCGGGTGGACCCGAGATAGAAAAAATCGCCAAAGTGGGAGTGCCGCGTTATCGATTCCCAAAACCAAAACCAGCATGGAAATACGATTTCAGCTTCAGCGGATTGAAAACGCACGTTAAGTATTTCCTTAGAGACGAACCGAATGTGAAAAAAGAAGATGTGGCAGCTTCTTTTCAAGAGACAGTGGCAGCTGTACTTGTAGATCGTGCAGTTAAGGCAGCTGAAGAATATTCCATTCAGGATATCGTCGTTGCCGGTGGAGTGGCTGCCAATTCAGCTTTGAGGGAAAAGGCTTATGAATCTTTTGAAAAAAATGGGATTAAATTCCATTTTCCACCATTGAAGTATTGCACTGATAACGCCGTCATGGTGGCGGCTGCCGGTTGGCAAAACTACAAAGCCGGAAAATTTGCCGATCTTTCACTCAATGCAGTTCCAAATCTGGAGGTATGAAATTGAGATTATCGTATGGAAGTGCAAGGTTTCTTGGACTTATAAAATCTGGTCCAATTCTGAACATGAAAACCATTTACACATTATTCGGCGAGAAATGTACATTCGATTGCGCTTATTGTGCCCAAGCAAGAACGAGTCGCACTTCAGAGGGAATGCTTTCAAGGGTTGTATGGCCGAAATTCGAAATGGGAGATGTTGTAAAGGCCATAGAAAGATCTTCTGAGGTGAAACGCATCTGCTTGCAGATCGTCTCTTCGAAAGGTGTCAAAGATGAAGCCTTTTATTTTCTCAGAAGTGTAAGAAATTTGAAAATTCCGATTTCTGCGAGTGTTAGAATTCTTTCCGAGAAAGAGGGTTTTGAATGGTTTGAGCAGGGAGTGGAAAGATTAGGCATCGCTACCGATGTTGTGGATGAAAAACTTTACGAATTGTACCGTGGAGGAGAACTTAAAAAACACGTTTCTCTTCTCAAAAAGATGGCTGAGAAGTTTCCGTCCAGAATTACCACTCATGTGATAGTCGGGATGGGAGAGAGTGAGAAGCAGATGGTCGAGTTTATTCAAAAAATGCACGATATTGGAGTGACAGTTGGATTGTTTGCCTTCACACCTATCAAAGGCACAAAGCTTGAAAATCATCCAAAACCATCGATTCATTCTTACAGAAGAATTCAGATTGCACGATACCTTATAGAAGAAAATTTGGCAAATGTGAAGGATTTTAAATTCTCTGAAGTTGGAGAAATAACCGATAGCGGCTTCGATATGAAAAATATCCCGGATAGAGCTTTTATGACATCTGGTTGTCCCGATTGCACACGACCGTATTACAATGAAGAACCCGGCAAGGAGTCATACAACTTTTTTGATAGCATCAAACGTACAAGTTTTGTGGTTGGGGATAGAAAGGTCTGAATTGTTGATGAAATATCGTTTTACAAGTCGAATCTTACTTTTAACGATCTTGATCGTGCTTGATTTTGTAGTTTTGGGAGTACCGTTGACTTTGATAACAGTACCATCTCAATCTTCAGTTTACGTCAACGATATTCTTGTAGGTCAAACGAATTCAAATGGCGTTTTGAAACTCAACGTGAACTTCGGAGCAAAAATCAGGATTGAAAATATAGGTTATTTCCCAAATACATTCTTGTATTCCTCAAATTCCAGGTCAGCAACAGTTGTGGTGAATTTGAAACCGATATCCTATCTTTCGTTGAGTTCAAATCCACAAGGCGCGGAAGTTACCGTAGATAGCGATGAAACGGTGATAACGCCGACTACGATTAAGATCGCATCTGGAAAACATTCTCTTGTAATATCAAAAAAAGGTTATGTGTCTCAACACCTCACAATTTACGTTAAACCGTTCAGCAAAGCTTCAAAGAATTTTGTGCTTGAAAGATCGGGAAGAGTGACGATTAGAAGCTTACCAACTCATTCCAATCTTTACATAGACGATGAATTCGCTGGGATGACTCCCATTTCCACCGTGCTCTCGATAGGCGTTCACACTCTCACAGTTAAAGCACCGGATTATTCAAAGGCTTCGACTTCTCTTACTGTTGCGGAAAATTCGACTTCCATTTCTCTTTTGTTTAGATTGAAAAAACTCGCGACGATTTCCGTGTACTCATCACCATCCAATGCGGTAGTCTCAATGGCTGGAACCACATTTACCACTCCGGCGACTCTTACTCTTGAGCTTGGGAAATACACCTATACCGCAAGTCAAACTTATTCGTATCCTGCTAAGGGAGAAATAGACGTTAAAGGCAATGGAACTTATGTGATAAAGCTGAAAAGGATCATGGGCTTGGTTGTCTTTACCTCCAATCCTATGGGTGCTGCGGTAAAGCTGAACGGAAAGTTAGAAGGACAAACACAGTTCAGCCTTAAGATCCCTTATGGAAATTACTCTGTAAAAATGATAGGTTCAGGAGATAAAGTGTGGTTCAGTCATATTACGATCGATCAGGGGATTACCACGGTATATGGAGACATGGTGAACACTGGGATGGTACTCGTGAACACGGTACCCAGCACACACACAATCGTTCACATCGGTCAAATATGGACGACGGTGCCCGCAACTCTAAGTGCGGGAGTTGGAGTTTACAAAGTGGAAATATTCAATCCCAATTATCCCATTTTGACACGCTACATCAGTGTGAAGAGTGGTGAAGTTTCCAGACTCTCAGTTTCTCTCGAATCAAAAGCGAAATTGTTCGTATTCAGTAAGCCATTAAATGCGATTGTCTTCCTTGACGGAAAAAAGATTGGATTTACCCCGCTTTTTAGCATTGATGTGCCAGTTGGTGATCATATCATATCAGTACAGTGGAAAGATGGAAAGTTGCAAAAGCATCTTTTATTCGAAAAAGACAAGGTGTACAATCTCGCATTTTCCGATCCACATAATGTGAAAGTGAGATTTATATCTTTTCCGGATCCCGTGAAACTTTTTATCGATGGCAGAGATTACGGATACACACCTTGTTCGATAACTCTTTCAAGGCAAAAACACAGTTATGAAGTTTACGATATAATGGGAACCAAGGTGTCAGAAGGTGAGTTTTACGCTACCGCATTTTCATCTAAGACCTACTTCTTTCTGAATGGGAGGTAAGAAACATGAGAAAAGTCCCGATCTTCTTGTTTTTGTTTTCATTTTTCATTTCAGTTATGATCTTCGGGGTTACAATAAACGATGTGGCACCGTCATCTGACCTTTATCCTTACGTTGCGGAGATGATCCAAAACAACATAATGACGCTCGATTCGAATGGCAATTTTAACGGTACACTTGTGATAACACGAGCCGATCTCGCCAGAATATTGTCACGGTTGTTGAACTACATTCAAGGCAGGGTTCAACCAACTGCTCAGGTTACCAACTCATCTGGGCAGTCAAACTCAACCACGAGTGTTAAGCTCTCCACAGAGCTCTCTTTGAAGATTCAAAAGATCGATGATGCAATGAAGAAATATTCTGATTTTGAAGCGTACGTTACCAATACGGCAAGTTCGTTAAATGAAATCGTGAGTGAAATAAATCAACTTAAAACACAACTCGATGCCATGCAAAAATTGGTCGCTTCTTTAACAACGGTTAAAGGTATACCACCTGCAAGCGTACTTTCTAAAACGATAAAAGAAGTTGACGATCTGAGTGCGAAGGTTGGAATGATGAACTACAAAGTATCCAAACTTGACACTTCGATTGGGAATTTGAATTCTCAAATGAATTCCATCACTGATTCCTTCGATGCCACTCTTTCTCGGGTAAAAGCCGATGTCTCGAATTTACAAATGAGAATAGATTCGATCGTGAATGAAAAACAAAAAGATTCAAAAACGATCTCAAACGCCGTTAGTAAAATTTCGTCGGTATCATCCAGGATGAATGAATTGTCTCAAGAGAATGAAAATCTCAAGAAGAAAGTTTACTCACTTGAATCGACACTCGGAAGGATTTACGTCTTTCAAACTCTAGAAGCCGTGGCCGTTGTGGCAGCAACTGCTTTTGTCCTCTGGTACGTATCGAAATGAGAATTCTGTTTGAATCTTCAAATGTATACGACCCCATAGATGGAAGACGAATGGGATCTTTTGTTGTGGAAGACGGCCGTTTTTCACAGCGTACTTTTGGAGTTGATAGCGTAGAAAAAATCAACGGATACGTGTATCCGGGATTCGTAGATGCTCATGCCCACCTTCTTGAGACAGGTATGAAGAGCATAACTCCCTCCCTTGAAGGGCTTAAAAGTTCCGATGAGATAGTCGATCTTGCAAAAGGAACGGATTCGATCGTGTTGCGCGGGTGGGACGATGCGTTGATCGGCAGTTATCCAACGATTGAAGAGTTGAATAGAGTCGATCGTCCCCTCATCGTGATCAGAAAATGTGGACACGTTGGTGTGGCGAACAAGCGGTTTTTAAAAATTGCCGATCTTGAATCGGATGATGGTGTGTTAAGAGAGAAATCTCTCTGGAGAGCACTTGATTCCATACCGGTAGACGTGAATGAGCTGAAAAAAGCGTTAAAGGCGGGAGAAAAAGAATTCTTCAAATATGGAGTCACAAGTGTTCACTCGGATGACATGTACAGAATACCTTCAAACGTTGTTGAAGATGTTATTTCGAATTCTACCATCGGAGTTCACGAGCATTATCACGTTCATACAGTTAACGAGTTGGAAAAAATTCTAAGCATTCATCCTAAATCCGTTAAGATTTTAATGGACGGCTCACTTGGAGCGAGAACGGCGTATTTGAGAACTGAATATTCAGACACCTCAACAAGAGGAATTTTGAACTTTTCATATGAGGAATTTGAAAAGATAGTTCGTGAATCAGAGCGAATGGGAATTCAAGTGGTTGCTCATGTTATAGGGGATGGTGCACTTGATGTAGCCTTAAAAGCCTTCGAGAGAGCTGATGCAGCTCTTCGTCATAGACTCGTTCACGTCCAGCTTGCATGGCCCGATCAGATCGAAAAGATCAAATCTCTTGGACTTTGCGTGGATGTGCAGCCTCAGTTCTTTGTTTCTGATGAGAAGATGGCTTTTGAAAGACTTGGAAAAAGGGTAGAACATGCTTATCCTTTTAAAAGTCTTATTGAATCCGGAATCCATGTCGCTTTCTCCTCCGATTCTCCGGTGGAAATTCCAGATCCTTTGGAAGGAATTAAAGCCGCTGGGAAACTCGGAATCAAGGTAAGAGATGCCCTTACTGCTTACACCGTTGAGGGCGCTTATCAAGAATATGCGGAGAATGAAAAAGGTCGGTTTGGTGACGGGATGATGGCAGATTTTGTAGTCTTATCAAAACCGATTGATGACGAATCGGCAAAGGTTGTGGCCACTTACAAAAAAGGTAAAAAGGTGTGGGAAAATTGTACCTGTGCGTAGAAGGTGTGATCGGAGTTGGGAAAACGACGTTGACTCTCATGATATCCAAAAGATTCGGATTTCATTCTGCGTTAGAAATTGTGGAAGAAAATCCTTTCTTAACCAATTTTTACAACGATAGAGAACGTTGGGCTTTCCAGACGCAGCTCTTTTTCCTTTTAAGCAGGTACTCTCAACAGGAAGAACTTTTAAAGATCGTGAAACGTGAGAATGTGATCGCCGATTATACATTCAACAAAGACAAATTATTTGCTAAAATGAATCTTTCGGACGATCAGTTCGATCTTTACGAACGTGTTCATAACGTTTTAAACTCCAAAATTGCAAAGCCGGATTTGGTCGTGTACCTGAAAGCTTCGGCGGGTACGATTATGGACAGAATAGCGATGAGAGACAGGGTTTTTGAAAGATCAATAAATGAAGAATACATATCCGAGCTCATTAAAGCCTACGATGAATTCTTCTCAAAATATTCCGAGAAGTTTGTGGTAATAGATGCCGATGAGAACGATTTTGTGCGAAACAAAAAAGATTTCAACCTTATCATCTCTAAAATAAAAAAGTGCGGTGTTGAATTTGATAATTGGAATATGCGGTAACATAGGTGCTGGAAAATCAACACTTATTGAGCTATTGGAAAAAGAACTCAACTACACTCCCGTTTATGAGATAGTGGAAGAAAATCCATATCTTTTAGATTTTTACAGAGATATGAAGAAGTGGGCGTTCAGTTCTCAGCTCTTTTTCCTGATAAAACGATTTGATTTTCTGAAGAGAGTCGATGCGTCTGAAGGAATCACGCTCGAAGACAGAACGATAAACGAAGATGTTGAGATATTCGCTCGAAACCTCCACGAAATGGGCTACATTTCAGACAGAGATTGGGAAACGTACAGAACACTTTTCAAAACATTTTCCGATCATCTCCCACAGCCCAAGGGATTTGTATATCTTAAAGCTTCCGTTCCAACTCTTGTTGATCATGTTAAAAGAAGAGGACGTTCGTTTGAGAACGGAATAACAGTTGAATATCTTCAACGTTTGAATGCACTTTATGAGAAATGGAGAAAAAATCTGAATTTTCCGCTTCTATCTATTGATTGTGATTCTCTAGACTTTGTAGTTTCAAAAAAAGACCGAAGAGTGGTGATGGAAAAGATCTCTGATTTTGTGAAAAAACTTTGAAATTCCTTTTTTCGCCTATTCTTCAACCTTGTGAACTACCCTCAGCTTTAGCTACGGGCTTCCTGCTTCGCAGACCATTGCCTTCTTAGTGACAGGTCTTATGCGATCTCAACAGGCTTGAATTCCGGCAGTTCCTGCCGTATTGTATTAAAATGCCTTGTTTCCTTATATTTATAGCAGCATTAATGTCCCTGTCGTGGATGGTATGACAGATCGAACATTCCCATTCTCTGACATTCAGACTGAGATCATCTTTTTTGTATCCGCAGACATGGCAAGTCTTAGATGATGGATAGAATCTGTCTATCTCCACCACCTTTTTGCCGATCCATTCCGCTTTGTATTTCAGAATCGTCTTGAACGTATTCCATCCGGAATCAGAGATGGACTTTGCCAGTCTATGATTTTTGACCATACCGGACACATTCAGATCCTCAACACAGAACAGGTCAGCTTGGCTGTCGTTGACGAGTTCGTGTGTGAGTTTGTGAATGAAATCCTTTCTCACGTTGGAAATCTTTTCATGAATGAGTGCCACTTTAATTCTTGCTTTGTTTCTGTTGTTCGAACCTTTCTTCTTTTTGGAAAGGCGTCTTTGGTATCTTGCAAGTTTTCTCTCGTGCCTTGACAGAACTTTTGGATGAGCGATCTTCGTGCCGTCAGACAGGATAGCGAAGTCTTTCAGACCCATGTCTATGCCGATTGCTTTCTGAGGATTTATGATTCTTGTGACAAATTGTTCATCCGTTTCTACAAGAATAGAGACAAAAAACTTTCCCGTTGGAGTTTTTGATACCGTTGCCTGTTTGATCTTGCACCCTTTTGGAAGTCTCCTGTGTATGCGAACCCTTATTCCTTCTTTGAACTTGGGAAAAAACACGAGGTTTTCGTCTTCGCAAACCTGCACATGTTGGGGAACTCTGAAGGAACTCTTTCTGTTCTTCTTCTTGAACTTCGGAAATCCCGCTCTTTTCTTGAAGAAGTTGGTGTATGAAGTCCAGAGGTCTTTGAGAGACTGCTGAAGAGCCTGCGAATTGACGTCCTTTAACCACAAATGATCATCTGTTTGCTTTAACCGAGTTAAAATGCCGGCCCAATCGTAGTAATTCGTCTTGTTTCCAGTTTTGTACTCTTTTTGTGAATAGTTAAGAAAATAGTTGTACACGAAACGTGTGTGTCCGAAATGCATGTTGAGTTTAACTATCTGATCTTTTGTGGGATAGATACGGAATTTAAATGCCTTCAACATTCTCTGACCTCCTTTCTTCTAAAAATTCTCTTTAAGAAGTCTTTTGTCTTTTTAACTATACTGGTTAGACTTGATTTCATATGTATATATATGGTACCACCGGTTAATCTAAATACAAATCATTGTGCATTTGATGCACGTCACTTTCATCTCCCTATTGAATAAAAGATCAATCCCAAAAGTTTGCCCGTATGAACTACGAGTGCCGGACTTATCTGGCCAGTAAAGAGCTTGTTTATGTTTATCCTCATCTTCTTTATCCTTCTGATAAATTCATCCGCTTCTTCCCGATCTCCGCTGTTTATAACCGCTCTTCGTATTCCTTACAGACCATGTTGAGCATCCCATAGGTACCACTCAACCCGCTCGATATCGATATCACTATTACGTGTGTGTGTATTTCTCAGTTTTCAGCCTGTTGAAGAGTATCCTAGCATCGTTTATGTAAGGCATGGACGTCTTTGGTATCTCAGTCTCAAGTGAGTCATACACTTCCTGAGGCTTTATATCAATTCTGTCCCTGTAAGTTTTGTTGGTGTATACAACGAGTAAGGGCAGGACATTTATATTGTATTCAGAAATTATATCTTCATTGAGATCGCAAGAACTATCCGTTACAATGGCTATCTTTTCCATCACATTCCACCTTTCTTAGATTGAAATGAATCAATCCTTATTCGTAAAAAACCATACGTTTCCCTTGGGATTCGTCTTTCCAGTATTACTGTTTAAGGATCCGAGAATTTCTGCAAGGGCATCTCAAATTACCCTTCTCCTCACTTATTGCGCCGATCCAGGTGATATTTCTTTATCATGTTGTCGATCGTTCTACGACTCAGCGACAGTTTTTTTGCCACTTCTTCTTTATTCCAATGGGACAATTGCAAAACTTTTTTGACGATCTCTTTTTCAAGGCGCGCGTGCAATTTGTTCATCATGTCTTTAAGAGGTTCACTTTGAGCCATATACAGGTCCACCATCGATTCCACAAAGCGCTCTGTGAGTTCTGTTTTCGCAAAAGAGTTGGGATCGTACTTCGTACCTTTTTCAGTTTCAGGAGACTCGGAAAATTCCACAAAACGTGTGACGATGTTTCGAAGTTCTCGAACGTTCCCAGAATAGTTGTGTCCTAAGAATGCACGTTGAACTTCTGGTGGAAAATCTTCAAATTTGATCGTGTATCCAACATCTGTAAGAAAATTATTCACAAGAATCGGAATGTCGTCGCGTCTTTCTCGGAGCGGTATCATCTCGATTTTCAGTTCCGAAAGTCTGTGGTAAAGATCGGGGCGCATACGCCGTTTTGGATCTTGATTCGTTGCGGAATAAAAGCGCACATCCACCTTAACTTCTTTATTTGATCCAAGTGGTAAAAACTTTCCATTATCCATGGCGATCAACAATTTTGACTGCACATGTTGTGGCATTTCTCCGATCTCATCAAGAAGCAAAGCACCGTTGTTCGTCTCTTCAAGAAGACCTCTTTTGTCACCATACGCTCCCGTGAAAGCGCCTTTCACGTGTCCGAATAGTTCGCTTTCCAAAAGGTCTTCCGGCACGTTGGCGCAATTCAACTCGAGGAATCTACTTTCCCGTCTGTGCGAGATCGCGTGAATGATCTGAGCCACCATGGATTTTCCCGTGCCGGTCTCTCCCGTTAAAAACAAACTGGAATCACTGAACGCGAAAAAAACCAAATCCTCGCGCAATTTTCTCGCAAATTGACTCATACCAGCCAGACGAGAAACGTGTTTTTTCACATTCAGTATGTAATCTTTCAATCCACCATTTCCAAAGTCAAATGAAAATATCAGGCCATTCTCGAATTTTGGTGTCAAATCAGCTTTGTTAACGAATATCCTTGCTGTTATACCGTGCGAAATTGTGTAATCCCGTAAAACATGAGATTTTGATAAATGCTCCCTGCCAACGAGAATTAACACACGTTTGCACTTATCTCCACACGAAAGATTGGACAGCAATTTTTCCATATCATCGTATATTTCCACATTTTCTTTAAAAAAGTCTATATGTTCTAAAGGTTCACCCATATTTTTCAACGGATCGCCGAGGAAAAAAATCTTCATATCAAATCCCCCCTTGCAATAAAGATATTAACACATTTTACAAAAATTGGAAAGATGTTTCCACAAAGGAAATTGCTTTCCGTGTTGAGAAGCGCATTTCACGTTGTGGAAAGGAATTTCACAAAAATAACGAATTTTTTTGTTAACAAGTGCATATTTTCGTTTTTATGTTTCGGAACGAATTGCGCTAATAGAATATGGAAGAGTTTGCAAATTCTGATGTGAGGAGGTGGGAGCATGAAGAAAATCATTTTAATAGGCGTCTTGTTGATATTACCCTTTATGGTACTTGCAGGAGCGATAGAGGTTTCGCTTTACAAATACAATGCAACTAACTCTCAATGGGTGAAAATCAAGACAGTGACGATCTACGCAACAGGAGAGGGTTCTTTTACCACAGAAGATATAGCTGGTAATGTTAACGGGTTTATTCCTTTAAGTAAAAGCTGGTGGAAGCCTGCACGTGTCAAATGGGGTGTTACCATTCCACAATCTTTTGCTGGAAGTACGAGTTACAGACAGAATTTGGGAACACATATCTATGGAAAATGGGTAACTGATGATGTGTTTCTCATGTTTCGATCGAACAACACGCTTAATGTGGGCTATTCGGTAAAAGGGACGAATTCCAAAGGGAATTCTGCCTATTTTAAAGTGAAGATGGACAACGACACTGCCCCTACTCCTTCCAGCAACTTTAAGAATTGGAATAAGGTGAGTAACCAACAACAAACCTTGAATATGCGTGTGAGTGGCGGAAACCATAGCTTTCATCTGTGGTGGGGATTTGACATTGCAAAAAATCGAAGCGGTGCTTTTTCAGGAACGATGATCTTTTTTGATACTTACATAGTACCGGATATTTAAGGAAGAACTAGGGGATGAGAGAGATGAAAATGCGACTTTTGACGTCGTTTCTAATATTAATATCGATTTCCGTGATGCTTTTTGCCACAGGCGTGAAAACTTACGTTTTGGATGGAAGTAATTGGTCGGGAATATTGACTGTTAACGATAGAGTGAGATCTCAAGATGTAGGTAATCAAAGTGGTGATCCGCCCTCTCCTACTACAGATCCACCCTCCACCCCAATGGTGTACGTTTCAATTGAGTACACAGATATATCAGCTCACATGGATATGCCTGGAGAATGGATGTTCGGTGGAGTTCAAATAACGACAATTGCCAGTCACACGCCGATTCGACTGACCTTCTCCACAAGCGGTGATCTTAGTAATGGCTCAAAGACCATTCCGACTTATTATCAAGAATACGATGGAAATAATCTATCATATGTCCCGAATCAACCTTTGCATGCTAGTGTGTGGAGGCGCGCAAGTGAGAATTGGCCAACCGGCATGAGATGTTTTTCTATGAATCGTGGTATAGGAAATAATTCATTCAAATTGTGGATTGGACTTGATGTTGACAACAACACTCCAAAGGGAAGATACACCGGATGGCTTGAATTCAACATAGTTCAAACCCCGTGATTTGGTGGCGCTGAATTATGAAAAGCATGAAGTTTTTATACTTAATTGCCGTTTTGGCGGCAATTTTTGTTTTAAGTGGATGTGTTCTCTTATTTCCACCTCCCATTGCCCCAACAAATCTTAAACTGATATGGAAGGCCTCAAATGGTATAGCGCTTTCCTGGCATGACAGTTCCGCAAACGAAAAGGGTTTTAAAATCGAGCGCTCGACGAATGGAGCGACTTTTTTACACATCAAGACACTTTCTTCTAACGTTACGACGTTCACAGATCTCACGGTTAAGCCTGATTCCACTTACACTTACAGGGTAAAGGCGTACAATTTCTCTGGCATTTCTAAATGGTCGAACACGTTGGATGTTAGAACCTTACCGTTAATTCCAGGAAATCTCAAGTGGAAATTCAAAACGGGCGACAGGATCTATTCGAGTCCGGCAATCGATGCGAATGGAACACTGTACGTTGGATCCGAAGATGGCAACCTCTACGCCATCAATCCAGATGGAAGTCTGAAGTGGAAATTTCAAATCGGCCAGACCCTTTCAAGCCCGGCGATCGATTCGAATGACGTTGTGTATATCGGATCTGAAAAGGGATATCTGTACGCGATCAATTCTGATGGTACTCTGAAATGGAAATTTCAAACAGTTGGTACACCATCCTGTCCAGCGATTGGAGCGACTGATACCATTTACATCAGAGCTGGAAGCGATCTTTACGCCATTGATTCAGATGGAAGCCTGAAGTGGAAATACCCTATAGGATTGGCCTTTTCTAGTCCAGCAATTGATTCAAACGGCGTGATCTACATTGGAGGCGCGGATTGGCATCTCTACGCTATCAATCCAGATGGAAGCCTGAAGTGGAAATTCAAAACAGGCGTGATTTTTTCAGTGCCACTTATTTCAAGCCCTTCAATTGGTACATCCAACACCGTTTACATGGCAAGTGTAGATGGAAATCTCTATGCCATCACACCAAATGGTACTTTATTGTGGAAGTACAAGATGAACGGTGTAAAGACACAGTCAAGCGCTGTCGTGGGCAACGGAAATGACATCTACATAGGTGGACCTGATGGCAACCTTTATGCCGTTAACAACGGCGTTTTGAAATGGAAGTATCCATCAACTTACACTTCATCCGTGCCAACAATTGGTGAAGACGGGATCGTGTACATAGGTGGAATCGATGGTTTTTATGCCGTAAAAGACGGCGTGCTGGTGTGGAAATTTCAAACGTCCGATAGAATCGATTCGAATCCAATGATAGGCGATAGTGTAATATACGTTGGATGTGATGACGGATACCTCTACGCGATCAATTCTGATTCCAAAGATCTGGCAAACTCGCCATGGCCCGCCTTTCATCATGATCACTCTCACAGTGGAAGGCAAAAGTGATTGTAGCCATTTTTGATCATCGAACCGAAGGCTCGTTTTTAATTTTGGAAAGTGCTTTCCGAAAAAGAATTGCTTTTCAAAATGTAGAAAAAGCTTTCCCAAGTGAGAAAGGCGTTACACGAAATAAAAGGAAGATTTCTGAATTTGGCGGTGTTTGCGTAATTACAAAGTTTTGGCACGAAGTACGCTAAGTAAGTTGAAAAGCCTTTTAAGCGGCCGATTAAAAGGCAAAACGAAATTCAAAATATTCAAAACTCCTGAAAGGGGCGATAGAAAATGAAGAAAATAGTACTTTTGAGTATGGTTGCACTGTTCCTCATGGGGGCAGTTGCATTTGCGGCAACGTCAGTACCTATTTATTCTTGGGATGCAAGTACGACCAGTTGGGGCGTGGTGTCAAATCCTGTGATAGCGGATGCAACTTCCGACAACACGTGGTCCACGGGCGCACTTTCCACAGCCGTTTACGTTCCGAATGTTGGTATGTTCATGGTTCTCCCAGCATCACCGACATGGTTCAAGTTGCCAACGGTAACCTGGGATTTGCACATAAGCCAATGGATGTACATCTCCATGCAATATCTTAACTACCAAATGCATGCGGACGCACCTGGAGACTACATGATTGATACCTTTACGATCCACGCGATTTCGAACGGTGGTGTCTACGTGTATATGACAACAGGTGGTCCCTTGACAAACGTGGACAATACTTCACCGACCCAAACGATTCCGACATGGTTGGGATACAAGGTCGATGATCAAACAGCTCCTAGTCTTGGATTACCATCAAATGGCAACAACAACGGTTTTTGGTATGACATGAATTGGATAAATAACAACTATGGAACCCCAGCACAGCAACTCACTCTTTACCAGGGAGGATACTGGGAGCATACCTTACATGGCTGGTTTGGATTCCGTGTTGATTATCAGACTGCCAAGGGCGATTACACCACGTACGCGGATATATACATTCAATCCGATCCATAATAACGAAACAAACTACTATACAGAGAGGCTCGCAAGGGCCTCTCTTTTCCAGGAAAATGATTTTTATGTAGAAAAGGGGTGATTGGGAATGAAAAAAATTGCGTTGATGACTTTGATGATTTTGGTGGTAGTATCTGTTTTTGCATTTGCAACGGGAATTCCTATATATAAATTCGTCACACCAACGGGCTGGACAGAAGAAACGAATCCTAACATTGCAGACGCAACGGCAACAGGTTCCTGGAACACAGGTGGATACGTTATTCTACCGGCAGCACCGAATTACTACCACGTTCCAAAAATCAACTGGAATGTTGAGATCAGCCAATGGATGTACATCTCCATGCAATATCTTAACTACCAAATGCATGTGGACGCACCTGGAGATTACACGGTTGATTCTTTTACAATCCACGCGATTTCGAACGGTGGTGTCTACGTGTACATGAGAACTGGTGGTCCCTTGACAAACGTGGACGATACTTCCCAAACTATTCCGACATGGTTGGGATACAAAGTCGATGCGTCAACAGGACCCAGCGTTGGATTACCGTCAAATGGCAACAACAATGGTTTTTGGTATGACATGAATTGGATAAATAACAACCATGGAAGTCCATCACAGAAATTCACCATTTATCAAGGAGGGGCATGGGAGCATAGCTTCGATGGCTGGCTTGGATTCCGTGTTGATTATACGACTGCCAAGGCTGATTACACAACGTGGCTTGACATCTACATCCAATCCGATCCATAAGAAGTTTTGCAAAGATTTCAAAGGAGAGACCCACAGATAAAAAGAAAAGAGGAGTTTCTCTAATTCTAAAAAGGGGTGAGAAAGATGAAAAAAAATAAGATCTTATTGTTTTTCTTCAGTTTGCTTTTACTATTTTCTACAGTATTTGGAATATCTTACAGGCTCGGTCTCAGTCCACTGAAAACCGATCTTGAAATGTATCCAGGTGAGGAAAAGAGTTACGAAATTTCTTTGATGAACAGTACACTTGGTAACATCTCATATCAAGTAGAAGTGGGGAGTTTTGAACTGAATGAGAATGGAGATTACATTTATCTCGGTGTCGATCAGAAATACGCCCACTCTGCCTCCAAATGGATTACCTTCGATTTGAATGATACGGATCACGTGATCGTTAAACCTTTAGAAAGCCTGAAATTCAAAGTGCACGTGAAAATTCCGCGCAATCTTAGAATTGGCGGAGATTACTACGCGATGATTTGGGCGAATTTCGTTCCTCCCAATCAACGACCATCCAAAAGTGCGACAGGTATGAGTATTGGGATAGAGAGGCGTTTTAGATTTGGCAGCATTCTTCACATCACAGTGAAGGGCAGATACGCAAAATCCAAGCTTCAAATTGAAAGAGTGAAAGTCATAAATTTCGACCAAATTGCGACTGCAACACAAAGAGGACTTGAAATAGACACGTTTTTGAAAAACGACGGCGACACATCGTTCAGACCAACGGGCAGCTTGCTCATAGTCTCACCAGATCACAAAGTTTGGGGAAAAATGGATATGAAATTGAACACAACCGATCTCGTCATGCCCGGGTTGGTGAGAAAGATGTACGCGATCTACGATAGAAGCCTTCCCAGTGGCAAATACATCGCCAAAATAAGCGTGAAATCCGGCAATCGCTACATCGGACAAAAAGAGTACGAATTCTCGATCAAGAGCTCTACAGGAAAGGCAAAACCGTTGGGTATCAACATAAAACTTTCCCCTGAGGAAATCGTCTCCGATGCAAGAAGCGGTTCTTCCAACATGGGAAAGTTCGAAATCTACAACAAAGAATTCACACCAATCACAGCGAATCTTTCAGTTGTTTCTTTGAGTATGAATGAAAGTGGTGAATACGTTTTTGGAAATTCTCCTTTAAAGGATGTGAGAATCTATCCCCCTTCTTTCTCACTTCGAGAGAATCAAAAACGTATTGTGCCATTTTCTTACAAGATCCCCAAAGATTCTGAAGGTCAAATGACATTCGCGATAAAGATAAAATCCACTCTGGGTAAATCGAAAACAAACGAATCTAATTTCTACATTCCAGTGATGGTGAGACTCGATAACACGACGAAATACGGCTTTGAAGTTACGAAGGTTGAAAAAATGATCACCGGTCAATCAACACAGGCAACTCAAATTTTGAGGTTTTGGGTGAAAAATACAGGTAACGTTTTCACCAATTTCAACATTGCGTATGACATTTTGGATCCTGAATCCAACTACTTGACAAGTCAAGCACAGAGTTTATCCAACAAAGGTTTTACGATCTTTCCGGGAAAAGAAAGATACGTGGACGTACCTCTTGGAGGATACGCTTACAAAAAAGCGGGCGAATATAAATTGGCCTTTCTCCTTATTTACAAAGTTGAGAAGAACAAAACAGAACAGAAAAAGATGGAGATCGATTTTAAAATCACAGACAAAGATCTCCAAAAACTGGTAGAAGGGACGACCTAAAATGATGAAAATTAAAATTTTGATTTTGATATCTTTTTTGATTCTGACGACGACGCTTGTCTTAGGACAAAAGCTCATCAACGAGTCTTTTTTTGAGATGGACCTTCGACAAGCTCTCAGTCAGATTGCTTACGATACAGGCCAAACCATCATAGCTGACGATTCAGTCGGTGGCTATGTAACCGTTGATCTCAAAGATACAACTCTCGAGCGGGCACTGGATCTCGTGCTTTTAGCAGGTGGTTTTTCATGGACAAAGGTAAACGGCGTTTACTTTGTCTCATTGGCAACTCCATCCAGTGACAAATTCAGATACTTTACGACAACTGTTGAATATCACTCTCAAAATTACAAATCAGCTGATTTAGTCGTTTTACTTCCGCAATACATGAGAAAGTACGTAAATATGGCCGGTGGTGAACCGTACACTTTAACGATCACGGCACCAAAAGAAATCTCATCCAGGATAATCCTATTACTAAAAAAACTGGATAAGCCTCGAGCGGAGATCAATCTGGAAATTACCGTAGTGGAGATCGATGACGCACTCTTCAAAAAGTGGGAAAGAGACTGGGGATACACCACCCAAACTGGTACATCAAACACCTTTTCAATATCTGGAGATTGGTTTCAAGTCAACATTCTTAACGCCGTGGGAAATTTCACGGGCAGCTTCAACCTCAATCGCACCTCTGAAAATCTTAAAGTGCTTTCGGATTCCAACATTCATGTGCTTAATGGTGCACAATCCAAAATCTACTCGAAAACGACGAGAATTTATCAATACGAAGAAGGCGATACGGTAAAGTACCAAAGCATAGAAGTCGGGGTAGAAACGGATATACTCCCAATGATCATGGGCAAGAAAGTGGTTCTTAACATATCTCAGGCTCTTTCTTCTGCTCAAGAGTCTGGTTCGACAATACCATCAAAGGTTCAACAAGGCATTCAAACGACGATCATCATGGGTCTTGGAACGAGAATCTCCGTTGCATCGTTGAGTTTTAGAACACTTGCAAGTGTTGAATCCAAGATTCCACTCCTTGGCGATATACCATTGCTGGGCAAACTGTTCACACAGTTGAATTACAAACACGTTCAAAAACGGATCGTGCTGTTTGTGGCTTTGAAAGGCGGTGATGGACAATGAAAAGCAGAATTTTAGTGATGGCTTTCACTTTTTTGCTCATATCGTCGCTGGTTCTTGCAGTCTCGTTCTCCTATCATGACACGGATCTCAGAAATGCACTTTACGACATATCCAAAACCTTCAATTCTCCTGTGATTCTATCTGACGATGTTGGAGGATGGATCGACATGTCTTTCGAAGCCAATAACATCGATGATGCCTTAAAAACGGTGTTGCTAAGTACGAACTACACTTTTACAAAATGGGACAATGTGTATCTTGTGGGAAGTGTCAACTCACCTGATACTAACCGCGTGAAACTCTTTAAAAGTGAGGTTGTGTTTTTGAAAGACACATACCCGTCAACTGTTTACACCCTTTTGGGGAGCTTGTCAAAATATGTGGTTTACTCTCCAGATTCCATGGTCATGGTCATAGATGCAAACGATCAGATACGTCAAAAGATCATGGATATGATATCGAAGATCGACGTTCCAAATTCCAACAGATTTTTCTCTTATGAGATACACGAAATAACCGAGGACGAATATCAAAGATTCAGGCAATTCGAAAAATACAACAAGTCAGGTATATTGAATCTTACAAATCTCAACTTCAATATCTTTAGACAGATCATAAAGATAAATGACGAATCAGATACCTTTGGAACTGTGGCTCTGCCAACGGTGGGTGAGATGACGATCAACACGACAGATCCCATTCTAACCATAAACCTTAAATCCTTTAAAAACACTGTGAATATTTCTGTAACAACAGCGAGAAATACAGTTGCATCCGTGATGAGCCCTAAGAAAAACCATACGGTGGTGAGCTTGAAAGAAGGTAACAAACGTTTTCTCGTGCTTACAAGTTTCGCTAAAACTCCGGAAGAGTCGGAAATTTTCCCGGCGAAGGAGAAAAAGCTCGCCACCCTTTTAACCATTGTGGGAAAGAGTAATCCAACCGCCGGCCAGTACAGTGGAACAATAACTTACGGTTCTACAGATATGTCAATCATCGCTGAAACAAACTTCGAAACTAATGCTACGCCGGCTATTGCTTTTGGATTGAAAGCAAACTTGATAGATAACATGTATGGAACTGTTGAGTTGAAGCTTGAAAACGGGCAACCTTTGGTGTATGCGAAGATCGTTGATACGACATTTGTAGAGCTTTTCAAGCTGAGAGCTTCCGTAAGTGAAGAAATTGGTTTCGAGAATTTCAAACCTCTACAAGTATCTTTGGGTGTTGGCTCAGAACTTTGGAACATCGAAATCTTCGGAGGATTGAAGGGAGAATGGAACACACTTCAACCCTATATGGAAGCAAGTTTGAACTACGAATGGTTGTACGGCTTGCTCCAATGGGAACAAACGAGTGGCTATACTTTTGGATTTGGTGTAACCACCGTCTGGTGAGAAAGGTCGTCTTTCTCTACCCCTTTTGTGGCCGCTCACGCGGTCACACTTTTTCATATTATCGTCATAAAGACCCAAGTAGGGGCACGGCGCACCGTGCCCCTTATGCTTTCTTTGTTCATGTTAGGATTGTTTCCTTTTAGATATGAACTAGCATGTCTATGATTTCCTAAAACCGAAGTGCATACATAGTTTGAGATATACATTATCTGAGAGTTCATGAATTATCCCTCAATGTCTTTATTTTTCTCAGTATCATCTTCACTTCATTTCTTGCAAAAAACATAACTGCTATTGTGGTAATGCATATTTCTAAAATGAGTTTTGGAATGTAAGCCATGTGTGAAAGTGGGAATGCGAAGATGTATATGTACAAAAGAGATACCAAAATTGGAAGAATCGTCTTGATGCTGAAAAGATGTGATATTTTGTAGTGATGTTTGAGATCTATTGTAAGTGTCAGCATCCATGCGATCCCAACGATACTTGAAGAAGCTGCAATTCCGGCTTGAGCAAATGGGCCTTTGAGCCACCAATCCATTCCAGCGTTCAATAAGATGAATGGGATGGTGAAGAGTGTCAATCTCATCGTCTGTTTTTTTGCCTTGTAGATGTTGCTAAGAACACCGTTCAATGGCATGGTCAAGATCATCACTGAGTATCCAATTAGAGCTGCCGATGTGTTCATCGTAGAAATTCGTGTGAATTTGTTTCTTTGATATATCACACTTACAACCCACGGCGCTGCTACCACGGTGAATGCTGCAATAGGAGCGAGAATTTTTATGATGGTTTCGTTTAGCTTTCGACTTTTATCTCTCAGAGATTCGTTATCCATGATCGATGCGCTTTCAGAAACACTTGTGAAGGATGCCGTCATAAAACCTGTCGTTATCAAACCTTGTATCATGCCAACAATCGAATAAGAATAAGATAGCGCGGATATGCTTCCAACTGGCAAAGATGAAGCGAATGCTTTGTCGATTATACCGTTTATCTGTCCGATTGTAATTGAAAGAAAAAGTGGAGATGCCAGATAAAAAGCGCGAATCATCTGGCGCGTGAATGGTTTTGAAAATGGAAAGCTCGTCCATATACGTTTTCCAAAGAGAAATGCAGTCAATGCCATTGTGCCAGTTCCGATTACCCAAGCTGCGGCATATGCACCAGCGCCCATAGTGGGTGCAAGCAACCAGAGTGCTGGGATCATGGCTAAATTAAACGTGAAACTGGAAAAAGCGTATTGAAAGAACATTCTTTCGGCTCGGAGAAAAGTCCCAAAAATATTCGTCAAACCCGTAAAAAATGGAAGTATGGAGAATATTTTAAGATCTTTAGATGCGAGAAGAAGTGTGGATTTTGGAAATCCTGGTGCGAAGATCTTCACGAATATATCGGGTGACACGAACAAAATTGCTCCAAAAATCATAAGAAAAATGGATACGAAGCCAAGCAGGCTTCGCGCGAATTGTCTGGCTGATTCGTCTCCGTTTTTTGTTTTTTCCTCTAAGTACAAAGGTATCGCGATCGCTGCAAAAGACGATGCGATTATTCCTGCTACGAACCCAGCAGGTTGCTGTGCAATGATAACGGCATCGAATTCTTTTGTGGTTCCAAAAAGGGCACCTTTGAGCATTTGGCGAATGAATCCGAGTAATTTTGATCCAAATGTGAAGGCAGTAATCCATACAGTGCCAATCACAACGGTTTGATTTGGTTTGAAAAGTTTTGAGAGTTTGGATTTCGAGAAACTCAATTTTAGATCCTTTCTTGTTGAGATTACAAATTAAGCTCGGAACGATAAAAGCATCGAGTTTAGGATGATAAAAAATCTTAAGTGTTTTAAATATCATGGAGATGTACGATCAATCCACTGATTTTCTTTCAAAAGTTGAATTTGAAGCTCAGCGATACCTTCTCTTGTTTCAAGTTGGTAAAATCAAATGTTTTTGAAACTACTCCAGTTATCGCCGCCGAGATCAAAGAAACCTTCGGGGCGACAAACATGGGTATCTTTTTAAATACTTGAGAGAAAATTTCGAATTTTGTATAAGTGGCAACGTTTCCAGTTTTCATAAGTATTTCCCCCAAACAATTTATTTTTTACCTTGTTATTTTACATCACTCTTTACCAAATTAAAAAGAAAATGGAATAATAAAATAGCTACGATCATACCAGTATAATCTGCCATTGCATCGAAAATAGAAGCATCTCTCATCGGCACAAAAGACTGATGAAATTCATCCAAAATCGGCCATGAAAAAAGGATGAACATACTGATTATCTTGTTGATCTTTATTCGTGATTTGTAATTCAAGAAGAGAATGATTCCAAGGATGAAGTACTCCACAAAATGTTCCAACTTGTCTTGATATGGCATCAATTGTGGTACCGGAACGGTAGATAACGACGAACCGATGAATATGAGCATCAGATATATTAGAATGCTACCAAGGAGAAAGACCGAAGTTCTTAAATTGGTTGTGATGACTTTCAATATCTTCATCTCCCATTGCACACAATCAATAATAACCACTAAAGTATATCATCGATTGAAATTTCTTACAATTTTGCGATCCAATTTGTAGAAGTTTTAATCGTCTTAGGGACATAAAGTAACAGTATCCAATCAATATAACTTTGAAATCTAAATCTTTTTTCGCTTTTCAAGCGATGAGGAATTTTT
>CAJXLN010000005.1 GCA_913056255.1 uncultured Thermotogae bacterium
ACGCACAAATTAAGGGCATAGTTCAAACTCACTCAACATCTCCACTCGCGGCTACCGGTCGCGTCTACCAACTTGGTCGTAAAAGTCGAAATAACGAGTGCCGAAGGGCACTCTCGGCTCCTCCGCTCGCGGCTACCGCCTTGGTCGTGAAAGCGGAAAAGATGGTGCTAAAGAGCACCTCCGCTCCTATTTTTGTTTAGGGATAAGCTCTAAAAGTTTACAGAATTTTTCGTTGACCTAATTGAGAAAATATGATATTATATTGACTGAGTGGTCAGTTACTCACAATTTGACTACTCAAAATATCTCAAGAGAGAAGAGGACTTTAAATTGGGAAGCAAAACGAGAGAAATGATACTCAAAGCAGCGCGAAAAGCCTTTTCTGCTCATTCTTATGCCGATGTGTCAATGGAGGACATAGCGGCCCTCGCTAAGGTTAGAAAATCTTTGATTTATTATTACTTTCCAAGTAAGGAAGACCTCTTTAAAGAAGCTTGGGATGAAGCTTTTCATGAACTTGAAGATAGGGTTTTTGGAATTTCCGAAGAAGATGGAAAATATATGAAAAAGGTAAAAAGATTTTTAAGATCGTACATAGATTTTCTGAGAAACGATCGACAATCTCTAAGACTTATAGAGAGGGAAAAAACGCGATTTTATTCTGAAAAAAGTCAAAATTGGCAGCATATTAAAAACAAGTACGATGTTTTTGTTCAAAAAGTAGCAGGGGTCATATCATCGGAAACTGGAAAACCAGCAGCGGAATACGCAAGGGCCTTGACTGACATTGTTGGTTCATCCGCGCTTTTGCCTGAGGGACAAATGTCTCCTGACACAATCGAACTCATAATAACTAAAAGTATCGAACACTGATAACGGTCACCTTTCAAATTCAAAGCCACCCACAAAGGGTGGCTTTGTTCTTTATCCTTATTGATTATCAGTTATCAGTTTTGTTCAGCCATTTCTTTCCAAAAATGGCACGCAACGTAATGATCGGGTTGTACCTCGATTAAAGGTGGATCTTCTTGAGAACATATGGGTTTTGCCATCCAGCATCTCGGATGAAATCGACATCCTGACGGAGGATTAGCCGGACTCGGAACATCTCCACGAAGTATGATGCGATCCTTGCGCTTAACGGTTGGATCTGGTATGGGATTGGCTGAAAGTAAAGCCTTTGTGTATGGATGAAGTGGGTTGATAAACAGCTCGTGCTTATTGGCAATTTCTACGATTTTCCCAAGGTACATGACTACTATTCTATCACTTATATGTTTAACGACATTGAGATCGTGTGCTATAAAGAGGTACGTAAGATTGAAATCTTTTTGAAGATCATCGAGCAAATTGAGAATTTGTGCTTGAATTGAAACATCCAAAGCCGACACGGCTTCATCACAAACTATCAATTCAGGATTGAGTACAAGTGCACGAGCTATGCCTATTCTTTGTCTCTGTCCACCACTGAACTCATGTGGAAATCTGTTCATGTAAAGGGGAGAAAGACCAACCCTATCCATGTATTTTTTCACTATATCGTAACGATTTTTACGGGAACCTCCTATATGAGCTGATTTTAAACCTTCCGCTATTATGTCTTTTACTCTCATTCTTGGATCGAGAGAACTGTAGGGATCCTGAAAGATTATCTGCAGCTTCGATCTGTATTTATTCATTTTTCTCTTTGAAAGGCTTAAAAGATCGACCCCACCGTAATGTACAGTTCCAGAAGTTGGTTCTATAAGTCTCAATATAGTTTGACCTGTGGTCGTCTTTCCACAACCTGATTCCCCAACCAATCCAAGAGTTTCTCCCTTTCTAATGTAAAAAGAAACACCATCGACCGCTTTTACCCATCCAACTGTTCTTTTGAAAACACCTGCTTTTATTGGGAAATACTTCTTAAGATTCTTAACTTCCAGCAGAATTTTGGATTTCTTTTCCGTTTTCTTTTGTTCTTCAAGCTTTTCCAACTTTGGCACCACCTTCCTGCTGCTTAACAAGTTCTTTCAATTCGGAGTATCTCCAGCATCTGCTCCAATGTTTGGGTTCAACTTCAAAAAGTGGTGGTTCCTCTTGGCGACATTTATCCGTCGCGTATGGGCATCTGTTGTTAAATCTGCATCCTTTTGGCATATGGAATAGATCCGGAACTACTCCCTTTATCGACTCGAGTCTATCCACCTCGATATCAGGACGTGGAATGGATTTCATAAGTCCGATCGTGTACGGATGAGAAGGATTTTTAAAAAGTGTTACCACATCCGCGTACTCCACTACCTTTCCAGCGTACATAACAGCCACACGTTGCGCCATTTCAGCTATGACACCAAGATCGTGTGTGATCATTATAAGCGAAGAGTTATATTCTTTTAAAAGTTTGCGCATGAGATCAAGCACTTGTGCTTGAATGGTAACATCGAGCGCCGTTGTTGGCTCGTCTGCTATGAGTAAGCTGGGATTGCAAGACAATGCCATAGCTATCATAACCCTTTGTCTGAGGCCACCACTTAATTCATGTGGATACTCGTAAATACGCTTTTCTGGCATGGGAATGCCAACTTTTTTGAACATTTCAACTGTGTAGTTAAGGGCTTCTTTTTTCTTCATTCCAAGGTGAAGTTCCACCATCTCAGCAACTTGATTTCCAGCAGTGAAAACGGGATTGAGAGCTGTCATCGGTTCTTGAAAGATCATGGCTATCTCTTTTCCACGAATCTTTCTCATTTCATGTTCTGAAATTTTCAGTAAATCTCTTCCTTTGTATATAACTTCTCCTTGTGGAACCTCTCCTACGCCCTTCGGTAGAAGTCTCATTATTGAAAGGGAAGTAACACTCTTTCCACAGCCGGATTCTCCAACTATACCAAGAGTTTCTCCCTCATTTATTTCAAAATTAACTCCACCAATGGCTTCAACTGTACCATCTTCAGTGTGAAATACAGTATGAAGATTCTTAACTTGCAACAAAGTGTTCATATCTGCCATTCAAATCACATCCCTATAAGCATTCTTGGATCGAGTATATCTCTGAGTGAGTCACCAAGAAGGTTCCATCCCATGGCATAAAGTACTATGGCTACACTTGGAAAGGTAATCGTGTACCAATATGAAAGTGGATTCCCGCTGGAAGAGACTATCCAGTTTCTTGAGAACGCAACTAACTGCCCCCAACTTGCATACCCAACAGGAGCTCCGAGTCCGAGAAATGAAAGTGCGGCAGCCGTTAACGGTATGGTAGCCATATCCATGGAAACCTGGATTATGATTGGAAATATGGCATTGGGCAAGATGTGACGGCTTATGATCCTGTATCCCGGAGTTCCAAGTGCTCTGCCTGCCATGACGTATTCGTTCTCCTTAATTTCCAATACGCTTCCTCTTATCAGCCTTGCGTATCCCATCCAGTAGAATATTATCAAGGCCAACATAACGTGGCTCAATCCTGGACCGAGCACTGTAACGACAACGATCACTCCAACGAGAAACGGAAATGCGAGAAATATGTCCGTAATCCTCATGAGAATCTCATCAACCCATCCACCGAAATACGCAGAGATCGTTCCAACGGTCAAGCCTATTATGAGGGAAAGTCCTATGACTACAATTCCGATCTTGAATGCAGTTCTCGTTCCCCAAATTATTCCATAGTAAATATCGTACTGACCCTGAGTAGTTCCAAATGGATCTTGCCACGACGGCGGTTTTGGAATAGACGACCATCCCATTTGTGGCATCTCATAGGGCGTATCAGGATACGGCGGTTTAGCAATTATCGGTGCAAAAATAGCGATTCCAACATACAAAAGAACGATAATCAAACCCGCAAAAGAAGTGGGGTTCCTTATCAACTTCTTTGCTATTTTGATGAATTTTTCCATTCTACATCACTCCACCCGAACTCTTGGATCTATAATAGCATAGGAAATATCCACGATGAGATTTCCTACAACTGTTACAATTCCAAAGATAACTGCAACACCGAGAACACCTGCATAATCAAATTGCTCTGCAGCTTGCGCTGCAAAGCTACCGATACCTGGATAGTTGAAGATCGTTTCGGTTATTATAACTCCTCCAAGCAATCCTATGAACATCAATCCCGAAACAGTAACAGCTGGAATGAGCGCATTGCGCTTGGCGTGTTTGTTCACGACAACTTTTTCGCTTAATCCCTTGGCACGTGCAGTGCGGATGTAGTCCTGCCCAAGCGATTCAAGCATTGAAGAGCGCGTGATCCTTAGCAATCCAGCCCAAGACAGGAAAGAAAGGGTAAGTACCGGATCGATGAGATGCTTGAGAAGATCTAAAAACACAAAAATTCTTCCATTGAGAAGCGCATCTATGGTCGAAATGGTAGTGTAATGGTGAAAATCTTTGGCATAGTAAATCATTTGTGCCCACTGATCCATTCTACCCGGAGGCAACCAACCAAGCACTCCATAAAGTACGAACAAGAGCAACAATCCAAGAACGAAAGCTGGCACTGAATAGCCCAGCAAAGCCAACACCCTCAATATCTGATCTATTGCTCCATTGTGGTGAGCTGCAGCTGTAACACCCAACCATATTCCTATGAATATAATCGGGACTATGGCATAAATGGTGAGCTCAATAGTTGCAGGAAATCTCTGCTGTAAAACCTTTGTAACGGGTTCATTCAGAGAGAGAGACCATCCAAAATTTCCATGAACAATTGCATTGAGCCATCTACCGTACCTGAATATGAAGGGTTTGTTTAGACCATACTTTTCGATAATTTTTTCCACATTTCCCGCTTGAAGCTCACGCGGGCTTGACACGTACGCACTGACCAATTGATAAGGAGACAGAAAAGATATAAAAAAGAATATCAAAAATGTGAGACCCAAAATCGTCACAGGCAACAGAAGCAACCTCCTGATGATAAAACTTATCAAGTTAGACACCATCCTCTCTTTTTCGTTAAAGAGCCAAAATCTCAGCAAAATACAATTCCTTGACTTATTTTAGCAGATATCCAACTCAAATATCACTATTCATGAATTCTTCCTCCTTCACCAAAATATGATTTTTTCTTTTCTCTTTAAATAACGCAAAATTCATAAAATTATAGAACTTCAACTTGTTAAACTTCAAGACTCTACAAATGATAATCACATTGATTTTAACCTAAAAAAAATAAAAAAGAAAAGGGCTTGAGACATAGCCCTTTTCTTTTCACTAACTTGATATGCTTTTTACTTCGAAAGAGAGTAGAAATCCGCTCCTGGTCTCATGGCGTTGTAATACCATCCTTTAACCCAGGATCTTTGAACGTGAACCGCGTATGGTTGATCGAGCCACAGGAACAGCGCGTTGTCGTAAGCAAGAACATTTAGCTTTTCGTAAATCTCCGCGCGTTTTTGCGGATCCGTGGTTCTCATAGATGCGTTAACAAGTGGATCCATATGCGTCTTTGCCCATTTCACGTAATTTGCACCAAGTGTGCTTCCGTATGCTCCCGTGGAAGAGTAGTAAGGCTGAGCAAAATCGTAAGGATCAGGATAATCGGCGAGCCATCCAAGAGAAAACATTGGAAGTTTTCCTGCAAGGTAGTCATCAAGGAAAGAAGCCCATAATTCTGATTTAACGTTTATCACAAACTTCGGATTGATCTTCCTTGCATAAGCCCTTATCATTTCACATGCAGTACGTCTTTGCACATTTCCAGAGTTGTAAACGATTGTGAACTTGAAGCCTTTCTTCCAAAGTTCACCGTTGTACGCCTTTTTGAAATATTCGGTGGCTTTGGCAAGATCTTGTTTATACGTTGGTGGAACTTTTGGATTGTATCCAAGCATTCCCTTGGGGATAGCACTGTTTGGAGTTATCGCATGTCCAAGGTTAACCTTATCTATGAATACTTTGTAAGGGAAAAGGTAATCAAAGGCTTTTCTAACGTTCAAATCGGAGAAGAAATCTGGCGGAATGCCGTTTCCATCGAGTTTGCCCGATCCGATGTACGGATTCCCCTTGGCTGCAACAGTCCAATTGAAGAACATGTTGATGATCGTCAAAGTTGGAAATCCCTTTCCTGGCGTCACATCGACTCCCTTAATACCCTTTACCTGAGAAATGTACTGTATTGGTACGTAAACCAAATCAGCGTTTCCACGAACGAGATCGAGTTTTCTCGTCGTGAATTCGTTCACTCTCTTTACAACTGCGTATTCAACCTTCGCAGGTCCTGCCCAGTATTCGTCAAATCTCTTGAAAACGATATCTCGGCCTTTCGTCCATCTATCAAGTGTGAAAGGTCCCGTGCCGTTGGTAATGGAATAAAGCGGATCCGTTTCGCGAGTCGGGTTGTGATATTTCCACCACGTGTCAGCAGTACCTGGCCACGCACCGTTAGCGACGGCCCATTTTTTGTCTATTATCGCACCCCAATTCGCACCGTGTGCAATGATGAAGAGAAGTGGTGGGTAAGGGTGTGGAAGATGAAGTATTACGTCGTTGCCTTTTATCTCGAATACTTTGCTAACGAGCTTGAACGTGTCGAGTAACGCCTGCTTGTACTTAGCGTTCTTTGGAGTCTTCGTTCCCTCTACGAAAAGATCACTGAAGGATTTTACCCCAGCGAGCTTTGTAGCCCACTGCTCAATGCTGTCAACGTAAGCACCATTGATCATGGGAAGCATCGGTTCAGATAGCATCCATGATGGACCACCAGAACGATCAAAAATGAGCGTTCTTTCGAAAGAATAGACAACATCTTCTGGCGTGAGAATATCCCCATTGTGGAAATAGACACCTTTGCGAATGTGAAAGATGTAAGTCTTTCCATTGTCAAGAATCGTTCCGTCTTTCGCGCTGGGAACGTTCGTTGAAAGCATTGGAAGAAAATTCTTGATGGATGTGCCATCATATTGAATAAGGTTGTCGTAAATCTGCCACATGGCTTCACCTGATGCGGTGTCATAACCCCAAGCCGGATCGAGAGTTGCGATTGTTCCTATAGTCTCTTCGATCATGGTGTTTGGATTTGATACCTGCGCCATACCAATGACTCCTCCCACAAGGAGCACCGCCATGAGAATTACCAATACCTTTTTCACTAATATTACCCCCTTCTAAATACAATTCGTCCCAGGATCTTGTTCAATAAAATACCGGGAAATGAATTTTTAGAAGTTTTAATCTACCTGTAACCCCAGAACAGATCCTGTTGACATGATTATAATTATATCCCAAAAAATACCACATGTCAAGAAAGATTTAACTTCGAGTTCTTTAGTTCTTAATGTGAAGGGTATTTATTCAAAAGCGTGGTAAAATACATTGAGCAATTTGAGCAATTGCTTAAATACTTGAATTTCTGAGAGGAGGAAGTACACAATGATAAAGAAACTCCGAATCATGACTCCAGGACCAACACCTGTCCCGGTTGATGTGCTTCTGGAAGGAGCAAAGGAAACACTTTATCACCGTAATCCCAGGTTCAAAAAAATGCTTACATCTGCTTCAGAAGGACTCAAAAAGGTTTTTAAGACCAGGGGACAGGTTTTCATACTTGCCTCGTCTGGAACTGGAGCAATGGAAACAGCTGTGGCAAACACAGTAAGCCCTGGTGACAAGGTTATCACAGTAGTTGGAGGAAAGTTCGGGGAGCGTTGGGCAGAACTCTGTAAAGCTTATGGTGCGAATATGCACAAGATCGATGTTGAGTGGGGAGATTATCTTAGAGCCGATCAGATTGAAAAAGCTTTGAAAGAAAATCCAGACATCAAAGTGGTTTTCACAACTCTCAGTGAGACATCCACAGGTGTTGTGAATGACATAAAAGCTGTAGCAGAGATCGTTAAAAAGACGAAGGCCATACTCGTTGTCGACGCCGTCAGCGGACTTATTGCAGAACCTCTTGAAATGGACGAATGGGGTGTTGACATCGCCATAGCTGGTTCTCAAAAAGCATTTATGATGCCTCCAGGACTCGCTTTTGTGGCAGTAAATGGCGAAAAGGCGTGGAAACGCATAGAGGAATCGAAGTCTCCAAGGTACTACTTTGACCTTCGCGCTTACAGGGACAAATACACCGATACTCCATACACAGGGGCCGTCAATCTCGTTTACCAACTCAACAAATCCCTTGAAATGATTGAATCCGAAACACTTGAAAAGGTTTGGGAGCGACATGCGATCTTCGCGAATGCGATGAGAAAAGGAATCCAGGCACTTGGTCTTGAACTCTTTGCGAAAAAACCTGGAAATGTTTTAACGGCTGTAAAGGTGCCAAACGACATAGATGGTCTCGAATTCTTAAAAGTGTGTCGTGAAGAGTACGGAATGGTTTTTTCAGGTGGTCAGGCTAAACTCAAGGGAAAGATCTTTAGAGTCTCAAATCTTGGATACGTGGACAAGCTTGACATGATCTCCGCAATAGTCACGATCGAAATGGCTATGAAGAAAATGGGGAAAGATGTTCTGATTGGATCGGGCGTAAAAGCCGTGGAAGAATCACTTCTGGAGGCTGATGAAAAATGAAAATTTTGGTTAATGATCCACTCGCTTCCGAAGCGATAGAAATTCTCAAGAACAGTGGTCTGGAAATCGATGAAGTCAAAATATCCAATGAAGAGCTTCCAAACAAAATAGGTGAATATGATGGAATTATTGTCAGAAGTGCGACAAAAGTCACAAAAGAAGTTGTAGAGGCAGGAAAAAAATTAAAAGTCATAGGACGTGCCGGAACTGGTCTTGATAATATAGACCTCGATGCTGCAAAATCGCACAAAATCACGGTCTTGAATACTCCAACTGCCAATTCGATCAGTGTTGCTGAACTTGTTTTTGGATTCATGCTCTCTCTCAGCCGACACGTGGTTCGGGCCACTAACGGATTGAAAAACGGTAAATGGGAGAAAAAAACGCTCAAAGGCTTTGAACTTTACGATAAAATTCTTGGCATCATTGGATTTGGACACATTGGAAAAGAAGTGGCAAAGCGTGCTCTCGCTTTTGGAATGAAGGTCGTTGTCTACGATGTTGTAAAGGATAAGGGGGGCATTGATGTTGAATTCGTGAGTCTCGAGGAACTTCTCAAGACTTCCGATTACATCACGGTGCATCTTCCGTTGATACCGGCTACCAAACACATGATCTCAGACAAAGAATTCTCACAGATGAAATCCACCAGCTTTTTCATTCATGCAGCACGTGGTGGAATAGTTGATGACGAAGCACTCTACAAAGCTCTAAAAGATGAGAAAATAGCGGGTGCGGCACTTGATGTTTTTGAATCAGAACCACCTAACGATACAGAACGAAAAATATTATCCATGACAAACGTTATCGCGACTCCGCACCTTGGTGCATCTACAGTTGAAGCTCAGAAGCGAGTTGGTACGCAGATGGCTGAAAAAATCGTGGATTTTTTTAAAGGGCTCTCTGAATAAATCAATTGCCCCCATATAAAAATGTGTCGGGGGCTGTAACTATTCTTTTTGAAAGGAGGAGGCGTTAAATTCTCTCCAAAATGGATCGGAGAGTTTCCTTGACGCGAATTCTATGAAAAGAGTTTCTTCAAAGGATCTTTTCAGGTTTAAGTTTTTAGGAGATCCTCAGATAAGTCCACAGGGAAATCAAATCGTTTTTACGGTAAGCGAGATCGATGGAAAGAAAAACGATTACACACAACGTCTTTACAGATATGATGGCCAGGTCTTAAGAGTGTTCACATCTGGTCCTCATGACAGCTCTCCGAGATGGTCACCAGACGGCAACGAGATCGCTTTCATTTCCAAAAGATCGAAAGAAGATGGCAACGATCTCATGGTCATTAGAACAGATGGCGGTGAAGCTAAGAGATTTGCACATTTCAAAGATGGCATGGCAAGTGCAAAGTGGATCGACAAAAACTCACTTGTGGTACTCGCATCTCAAAAAATAACGAAAAAAGATCCAAGAGATGATGTACATGAAATAGAGAGGATCCCGATCTGGTTCAACGGCAGAGGCTTTATTTACGACAAAACCGAGCAGCTTTTCCTTGTTAAAAGAAATGGAAAGAAGCAGCAAATAACGCACGAAAAGGGTTCGATCTCTGCCTTTGCGCCATCACCAGATGGAAAAAGCATCGCATTTGTGGAAACATTGGATACCGAGCACAAGCCTCTAATTTCTGATATATTCGTCTTGAAGATCGGTGAAGAAAAACCACTTAAACTCACAAAATCTAACATGTCAATTGATAACATAGTCTGGAGTCCCGATTCTAAAAAAATCGCCTTTATGGCATCTGATTTGAAAAATGGAACCTTCACGATCTCTCAAATTTACACCATCACCATGAATAAACGAGTAAAGAAGATCTGTGACGTCGATCGTTCCAAGTGGAACTCCGTAAACAGCGATGTCAGAGTATCAAATCCAAATCCATTTTATTGGATGGGAGAATGGGTGTATTTCACAATGACAGATGGTCCTAATGCGAAAGCATACCGTGTTCGCAACGGGAAGGTTGAAGAGATCATCGGCGGGAAAAGGAATATAGACGGTTTCAGCGTTGCCAAAAACGGTAATATAGCGTTCATTTCGATGAATTTCACTTCTCTTGGGGAAATTTACCTGCTGAAAAATGGTAAAGAGAAAAAAATCTCACGTTTCAACACGAATATCATGAAAAATTTAAAGCTTTCAACACCAGAACATTTCGATGTCAAAACTTCAGATGGAAGGCATTTAGACGCGTGGATCATGAAACCCATCGATTTTGATGCAAGAAAGAAATATCCAACGATCCTTGAAATACACGGCGGTCCCAAGACCGCTTACGGATATGGCTTTTTCCTTGAATTCCAGCTCTTGGCCTCGAACGGTTACGCTGTGGTTTTTTCCAATCCAATTGGAAGTGATGGGTACGGTGAAGATTTCTCGAACATCAAAGGCATGTACGGAAAACGTGACTACCTCGATCTGATGGAAGTCATGGATGAAGCTACAAAGCGTTTTAAATTCATAGATGCAAAGAGTCTCGGAGTTACGGGTGGCTCTTACGGCGGTTACATGACGAATTGGATTATCACTCAAACGGATAGATTTAAAGCTGCGGTTACCCAAAGATCCATAAGTAACTGGGTGTCCTTCTTCGGAACTACGGATATAGGTTATTTCTTCACCCCCGATCAGTTAGGTGGAGATCCGTGGTCGAATTTTGATGGGTATGTGTCGATGTCTCCTATAACTCATGTGAAAAATGTGAAAACGCCGCTTCTTATCATCCACTCAATGGAAGATTATCGCTGCTGGCTTTCAGGAGGCCTTCAATTCTTCACAGCGTTGAAGTATTTCGGAAAGGAAGTAAAATTGGCGATGTTTCCGTCTGAAAATCATGAACTTTCGAGATCCGGGAAACCTCTTCACAGGGTTAAAAGGCTCGATCTTATACTTGACTGGTTTGAAGAACACTTAAAGGAGAGATAAAAAAGTTGAAGGTCGTCGCAACGAATTCCAAGGCACGCAGGAATTACGATTTGCTTGATAAATTTGAAAGCGGAATAGAGTTGAAGGGCACAGAGGTTAAATCTCTCCGTGCTGGCAGTGTAAACATAAACGATGCTTATTGTATCGTAAGGCATGGAGAGATCTTCGTTGAAAATATGCACATTGCCCCTTACAAATCCGGAAATATCTTCAATCACGATCCATTAAGGAGAAGAAAATTATTGCTCCATAAGCGGGAGATCATCCGTCTCTCATCTAAAATGGAACAAAAAGGTCTCGCACTTGTACCGCTAAGGGTTTATTTTAACGGCAAGGGGAAAGCAAAACTTGAGATAGCGCTTGCAAGGGGAAAACACTCGTACGATAAGCGTGAAGATATTGCGAAAAGAGATCAAGAGCGTGAAATGAAAAAGCAAATGAAGTATCGTTACTAAAATGGAGGTAATATACGATGAGGTATCCCAGATTGATTGCCAACGGAAAAGCCTTGGAGTACAATGCTAAGACGGTAGTTAAGATGTGCCATGATATGGGAATCGAGCTCACGGCAGTTGTCAAGGTAACTTGCGGTGAACCTCGACTTGCCAAGATGTACCTGGATCTGGGTGCTGATATGATCGGGGATTCAAGGGTAGAGAACATCGTAAAGATGCGAAATGCCGATATAAAAGGTCCGTTTGTACTTCTGAGAATTCCGATGATCAGTGAAATTCCAGATGTCATCGAAAATGTGGATGTGGTGCTTGTTTCAGAGTTGAGTGTTGTGAGCGCCTTGGGAAAAGAAGCGCTAAGGCGTGGAAAGATTCAGAAGATTTTGTACATGATAGATGTTGGTGACCTTAGAGAAGGTGTGTGGTACGAAAACGCCGTTGACGAGATAGTGAAAGCTTCGAAGGTTGATGGAGTCAATCTGTATGGGATAGGAACGAATTTGGGATGCTACGGTGGTGTAATCCCAAATGAAGAAAATATGAACCTTTTGGTGAACATTGCCAAGGCGATAAAGAGTCGCGAAGTGAACTTCAGGATCGTGAGCGGCGGAAACACGGCTGCCCTCTATCTCTTAGAAAAGAATATCCTTCCAAATGGAATAAATGGCTACAGGCTTGGCGAATCCATAGTTCTTGGAACAGATGTGACTAATAACCGCACATTTCCCTTTTTGCATCAGGATACTTTCACGCTTCAATCGGAAATAGTGGAGTTGAAGACAAAACCATCCGTTCCACATGGAAAAATCGGAAGAGATGCCATGGGCAGGATACCTGTTTTTGAAGATCTTGGAAAGCGACTTAAGGCGATCGTGGCGATTGGAGAACAAGACGTACCATCAGATGGGTTAAAACCCATCAATAAAGGCGTAAGAGTGCTTCATGCCTCAAGTGATCACACTGTTTTGGATGTGACGGATTTTAAAGGCTCTCTCAAAGTTGGAGATGTTCTTGAATTCAGACTCACGTACGGTGCTTTGCTTCGTGCCATGACCTCTTCGTACGTTTATAAGGACTGGTCACAGTTGTAGAATAACGAATTACGTTGATTCAGGTGATGTTTTTGTACGGCAAATTCTGTTAGCTGATTTGTGGTTTGAGTTTTGTTAATTGGAACTTAGGATGATATAATTCGTCGGTATGACAATATATCCAAATATTCAGGAGGTGCAATTACCGTGAAAAGAACTTACCAACCAAAAAGACGCAAACGTGCGAAGACACATGGATTTCGGGCGAGAATGAAAACTCGTGATGGAAGGAAGATCATAAATAAAAGAAGGAGTGCGGGAAGAAAGAAACTCACAGTGTGAATTTTTCGTTTGGATCTGAAAGGCGAATAAAAAGAAATAGGGATTTTCAAAGGATTTTTTCCATCGGGAAAGTCATTGCAAATGATTGGCTGGTTTGCAGATATGTTGAGAATGATTTAGAGTATCCAAGACTTGGAATAGTAGTGTCGAGAAAATTCGGAAAAGCGCACATACGTAACAGATTCAAGAGATATGTGCGAGAGATTTTTAGAATGACTTGCATGAAGGAAAATGTTGACGTTGTGATCTTACCCAAAAAGAAATTGAAAAATGCGTTTAGAGAGATGAGTTTCGACTCTTTTTCAGAGAAACTCGCAGCGCTTTTTGAAGAACTGAAGGAGAATTTCATTGAAAGCTAGAACTGTTTTTATAAAGTTGATCAGATTCTATCAGAGATTCATTTCTCCGATGAAGCCGCCTTCTTGCAGATTCACTCCAACATGCTCCAGTTACACCATAGAGGCCCTGGAACGTTTTGGTGTTTTCAAGGGCCTGATTCTGTCTGCGTGGAGAATTCTCAGATGTAATCCTTTTAACAAAGGTGGAGAAGATCCTGTGCCAACGGAATTCACAATTAGGAGGAAAAAAACGTGACGGGAAAACTTGTATACGTTACAATATTCGTCTTATTAGCGCTTATGGGAACGCTTGCATTCTCGATTCCAAAAGTAAAGGTTACCGTTTCTTCAACGGGTTTGGTAACGATCTCTACCAAGCTATACAAATATACAGCAGATACAAAAGCGGGTGTGTTGAAAAGCGGATATTTGGCTTTTGAACATGACAAGAAGTTTTGGATTTACAGTAAAGACGGCTTTGACCTGTACTCATCTAGTACCGCTTTGGAGCCAATTGATTGGTCGATAAACGGTAAAAAAAGAAGTTTTGATACGAAATCTAACGTGACGTTGAATTTTTATTACAAATTCAAGGGCCATAAAGTAGAAAAATCGATCACATTCGTCAATGGGCCAAACTACACACTGTTAATTTCCGTAAAGGGGCCCAATAACCTGAAAATGAGATTAACATTTCCAACATTGATGTCAAGATACAACGAAGTAAACGGCGTGCTTTTTTCAACTTACTCCTCAGCCTCTAAAAGTATAGAAATTGGAATTTCAAACGGCAAGTTCAGAAATAACGGTTCCGCGGAATTCAACGGAAATCTCGAAGGTAAGATATACTTTGGCCCTGTGAAGAACTCAGAAATATTCGCAGTCTTTCCAAAATATGAAAATGTGATCTCTAGAATTCTTAAGGGTTATCCTGGCTCAGAACCATGGTATGGATGGTTTCTCTATCTTTTTGTTAGAATACTCAACTGGATTTATTCGTGGACGGGAAATTACGGATGGGCGATAATAATTTTCGCCGTTTTCGTTAAATTGGCGTTGTATCCAGTGTCGCACCTTCAAATGAAATCCATGGTGCAGATGAGAAAAATCCAGCCTAAAATGAAGGAAATTCAAAAAAAATACAAGGATCCAAAAAAGCAGCAATCAGAATTGATGAAACTTTACAAAGAAGAGGGCATAAACCCGGCAAGTGGATGTTTACTTGCTCTTATTCAACTTCCGATACTTTTTCTGTTGTACTACGTGATCATATACTCTAAGGAAAATTTCGCCTATAACCCACATTTTTTGCTTTGGACTGATCTTTCAATAGGAGGATTTGGAGCGAATATCGTTTTGATACTTTTGATAGTGCTTCTTTCGTCATGGTCAACCTTATGGACAAGTACCAACGCCAAACAGGCGTGGCAAAGTATAGCGATGTTTTCTGTGATGGAGTTCTTCTTCGTCGGATTTCCAGTGGGATTGTTTTTGTACTACGCGGTGTTTTCGGCTATGCAACTTCTCACCACGTACGTTGTCGCAAAAATGTACCACATCAAGGGTATAAGCTTGAGAGAATTGTTCGGAATGAATCCAAAGAGAAGATACGGATAAAGTGGGGGGATTGCCGTGGAAAAGGTGTTTGAGGCTAAGAATATAAAAGAGTGCCTCGATAGAGCATGTGAGGAGCTCAACGTTTCTGAAGAAGAAATCGATTACGAAGTTTTGCAAGAACCGACTCATGGCTTTTTAGGAATGGGCGCAAAGAATGCCCTGATCAAGGTCAAGCTCAACGATAAATATAACATAAAGGCCGTGAGAAAATTTTTATCAAAGCTTTTGGATTTTTACGGGATCAACGCGAAAGTCACGATTAATGTGATAAAACCTATGGTGATCTATTCTGTCAACATCAATGGAGAAGATTCGTTGTCCGAACTTATAGGAAAGCACGGTCATACGCTCAGTGCAATTGAACACTTAGTTTCGGTTTATATGAATAAACACAACGATCATCACGTTTCCATCTTCGTAGATGTGAATGATTACAAAAAGAGAAAAGAAGAGATCGTGAAAAGAATGGCTGAAAGCGCAGTTGTGGAAATCAAAAGAGGTACCAAAAGAATATCTCTTGAACCAATGAGTTCTCGAGAGCGCAAGATCGTTCACGAAGTACTTTCAAAATACAGCAATATCCGTTCTTATTCAGTGGGAACTGAACCGTACAGATACGTTGTGATTGAGAAGATAAGGTTAAAAGTCAAAAGATAGGAGGTAACTCTTTTGAAAAAACTGATCGAGTGTGTACCGAATTTCAGTGAGGGACGACGTGAAGGTGTGGTAAGAGAAATCGTGAATCAAGCTGAAGAAACTGAAAATGTTTGGGTTTTTGATTGGTCGATGGATCACGATCACAACAGATCTGTTGTCACCATTGTGGGAGATCCAGATTATGTTGGAAAAGCCGTCTTCAAAATGGCAAAAAAAGCGGTAGAATTGATAGATCTGCGTCAACACACCGGTGGTCATCCACGAATGGGTGCAGTGGATGTGATACCTTTTGTACCTCTAAAGAACTTCACAGAAAGCGAATGTGTTGCTCTTTCAAAGAAAATCGGAGAGCAAATCGGGACAGAACTTGGAATTCCGGTCTATCTCTATGAAAAATCAGCTGTTATCAAGGAGCGTTCCAACCTTTCAAATATACGAAAAGGGCAATTTGAAGGTTTTTTCGAAAAGATAAAATCTCCAAAGTGGAAACCGGATTTTGGACCAAGTGTGGTTCATCCAACGGCCGGAGTTGTTGCCGTTGGAGCAAGGGAATATTTGATAGCTTTTAATGTGAACTTAGGTACCAAAAATATCGAAATTGCCAACAAGATTGCGCGTGCCGTTCGATACTCATCTGGAGGTTACAGATTTGTTAAAGCCATGGGAGTGGATCTGAAAGAAAAAGGGATCGTTCAGGTTTCCATGAACATGACAAATTACAAAAAAACACCTCTTTTCAGAGTTTTTGATACGATAAAACGAGAGGCTGAAAGATACGGTGTACCCGTGTTGGGTTCAGAGATCATAGGAATGATTCCCATGGATGCACTCGTCAGAACCGTTAAATATTACCTGAGCGTGGATGATTTGGAAGATGAAAGGGTGATCGAGTATAGACTCCTCGACGAAATTAGCAGATCTTGAAATTTCGAATCTCAGGATTCTTACTCCTGCCGGAGGAGCTCCAAGCATTGATGGAAAGACTTTAGAACTTGAAGGAAGTATTACCATCAAAGATGGACGTATTGTTTCCGTAGGTAAATCTCATGGAGCGCTTAGAACCTGGGATGGAAAAGGTATGTTAGCCATTCCAGGATTTGTAGATCCGCACACCCATATACCATTCTATGGAGAGCGTTCCGAAGAATTCGCTTTACGTGCTGCTGGAAAAAGTTATGTGGAAATCCTGAAATCTGGCGGTGGAATATATTCCACTGTCAAAAAGGTGAGAGGAGTTTCGATCGATGCTCTTGTGATAGAGAACACAAAGTATCTGGAGTGGATGTTGAAATCTGGAGTTACTTCTTTGGAATGCAAAAGTGGATATGGTCTTGATTTTAAAAATGAATTGAAACAGTTGAGAGCTATCAAAAAATTATCGGAAAAGGTACCCCAAACTTTAATTTCAACGTTTTTAGGCGCACATGCGGTACCTCCAAAGGGGGAAAAGGCTTACTTCACAGAACTCATCGATATGATGAAAGTCATAAAATCGGAATCACTTGCCGAATTCGTGGATGTTTTCTGCGATGAAGGTGCTTTTTCCGTTGAAAGTTCTTTCGAACTGTTGAAACTTGCTAAGAATATGGGATTCAAGATCAGAGCACACGCTGAAGAGCTGTCTTCTAATGGCTTTGCTTCTAAGGCGGCAGAGTTAGGGGCGGTGAGTGTGGATCACATAATAAAAATAAAGGATGAGGAAATTTCCACACTTAAAAAGTACGGTACCATAGCTCTTCTCATGCCAACAACCAGCTTCTATTTGAAAACCGCGTACGCTCCCGCTCGAAAACTCATAGACAACGGTGTGCCAGTGGCTCTTGGATCGGACTTCAATCCGGGTTCCAATACTTTTTATTCCCCACTGTTCGTGTCTCATCTTGCCGTTAATCATCTCGGAATGACACCAACTGAAGCTCTTACAGCTCAAACTTTGAACGCTGCATGTGTTCTTGGAATTGAAAATGAAGTTGGTACGATCGAAACGGGGAAAAACGCAGACATCGTGATCTTGGACGCACCCAGATTGGAATACATATCTTACATGCCAACGAATGAGATCGTTAAAGCCGTTTTCAAAAATGGGAAGTTGGTGACAGCTAATGAATAGTTACCAAGAACTATCAAAAATAACCAAAAAAGATTTGACTTTTGTTGGATAATGTGTTTTAACATTTTTTGAAGGTTTGGGTTGTAAAATTGAAATTGTAAAAAACGGAATGTTTAAAAGGTAGAAGAAAGGCTACCTTCGAGATTCACCGTTTTTGGTGGATTTTGTAAATTAGGGAGGTTTTTGAAAACTGAAATAGTATATCCAGGTAAGATAAAAAATTCCTTTGCCAAAGAAGGATTTGAAGAGTACGTAAAACGTCTCAAACGATTTTTCAAGTTGAACATCACGAGTATTCAATCATGCCGATCGAGCGATCGAAGGAAATGTGTTGAAGAGGAATCAAAAAAACTGTTAAAATACATTGGAAGTAGAGAGTTCATCTTGTTGGATGTTGATGGTGAATTGTTGAACACTAAGGAATTCTCTCAACTCATTAATGGATACATGACTGGCGCACGAGATTTAACATTTGTGGTAGGTGGGGTTTACGGTGTATCGGACGAGTTAAGGGAGCGTTCGAGCTTATCTCTTTCGTTGTCGCGTATAACTTTTACTCACTCCATGACTTTGATGATACTCACCGAGCAATTGTATCGTGTCGCAAAAATTCTTTCAGGCCAACCCTATGATCACTGACAAAGAGGAGGAATTAAAAGGTGGATGTTGATCCGCTGAGTAGTTCTAATGTTTTATGGGAACTCGTTATTCTTGTGATCTTGTTGTTCCTTTCTGCGTTTTTTTCCGCTTCGGAAACAGCTATGATGAGTATAAGTCGAAAAAGACTTAAGGATGCCATGAACTTGAAATCTTCAGATCTCACGGCTAATTTAAAAACATCCAATCGATATCTCACCGTTATACTCATAATTAACAACGTTGTCAATGTGCTTCTATCTTCAATCGCAACCGTTCTTGCTTTTCAACTAATGCCAGGAACATCGAGTTCTAAGTTGGTTGGAATAGTCACCACCATGGTCACGGTTTTGATCGTCATTTTTGGAGAAATCACTCCAAAGATTTACGCTCGTGAGAGTTCGCTTAAGTTTTTCAACATTTCCTTTCCCGTGATTAAAATTCTGGATCTGATCTTCAGACCCATTACGTGGTTTTTTACGGCATTTTCGTCATTTTTAATACGAGTTTTTGTTGGCAAATCAGAAGTAGAACCTTTCATTTCACATGACGAGATCCTTTTTACCTTAGAAGTTGGAAAGCGTCAAGGGGTGATAGAAGAGCAGGAAAGTGAGCTTGTTCGTGGGGCGCTGACACTAAAGGATACATATGTCAGAGAGATAATGGTTCCTCGAGTTGAGATCATCGGCATACAGTCCGGAAAAACTTTGAACGAAGCGATAAAGATTTTTGATGAATCGAAGTTCTCAAGATTACCCGTTTATGATAAGACTGTAGATCGAATCATGGGTATATGTTATGCCAAAGATGTGTTATCGCTCTTGAATTCCAATGGTGAGGCATTTAACACGATTAAAGTGGAAAACGTAGCAAAAAGCCCATACTTCGTTCCAGAAACCAAAAAGATCGATGATCTTCTCCAAGAAATGAGGCGCATCAAAGTGCACATCGCCATAGTTGTGGATGAATACGGTGGTACTGCGGGACTTGTAACTCTTGAAGATGTGCTTGAAGAGATAACAGGTGAGATCTTCGATGAATTCGATGCCGAAGACGAAGAAAACCTCATAATCAAAAAAGACAGAAACACGTACATCCTGAGCGCATTGACTCCTTTGAATGATATAGAACGCGAATTGGGAATAAAATTTCCGGAGAGTGAATTCGAAACGATAGGTGGGTACCTTTTAAAAGTATTCGAGCGCGTTCCACATCCGGGTGAAACGATGGATACGGAACAGATAACTGTTAAGGTTTTGGAGTCGAATAAAAAACGAATCATAAAAGTTGAATTGAAGCTGAAAAGGGGGAAGAAAGAAATTGAAGGTAGAAAAACTGATAGAAAGAGCTAAAATTGTGAGAGAGAATGCGTATGTTCCATACTCTCGGTTCAAGGTGGGAGCAGCGTTGGAAACGGAATCAGGCAAAATCTACACCGGCGTCAATGTTGAAAATTCATCCTTTGGCTTAAGTATGTGTGCTGAGAGAATAGCTATCTTCAAAGCGGTTAGTGAAGGTGAAACCAAATTCAAAAGATTGGTCATCGTTGCTGACACGAAAGACGTGGTTTCACCCTGCGGAGCTTGTAGACAGGTCATGTCAGAATTTGGGAATTTCGAAGTTGTACTCTCCAACATCGAAGGAAAAGTGAAGGTTACAAATGTCGAAGAACTTCTCCCAAAGGCCTTTGACTTTAGAAGGGATCCAACGTGAAACGATACATAATTTCATCGTTCGTACTTCTTGTGATGCTGTTCACGTCACTTTTTTCAAGAAGTGTCTTTTTTGCTTATCAAAGCGCTAAAAATGTGCAATCAGTTGCCGTGATAGGTACATTCAACGACTGGTCGGCGACTGCCGATATCATGAAACGCAGTTTTGATGACATTTGGACTGTTCAGATAGAGATTCCGGATGGTGTTTATCTTTACGATTTTCTTGTCGATGGTCATGTTGTAGCCGATCCCAACAATCCCAAAAAGAAACATAATGGTAAGAATGGATACTATTCAATACTGACAGTCGGATCCTTTACTCCTCCTGATGGAACTAAAGGAGACGGTCTAATACACAAAAATTACGTTCAATTTGACGATCGTTCGCGCGTGTACGTTGATCCTGCCTCTACGGATACTGTTTACTTTGCGTTGGACACGTTAAAAAACGATGTTCAATCGGTAAGTATTAAGATCGGGAAAAAGCTTTATCCCATGGTACCTGTTGAAATAAACAAATACACCGATAGATACAAAACTACCGTACATCCCTCCACGAAAAAGTTTCACTACAACTTCGTAATCGAAGATGGAAAAACAAAACTCGAATTGGGAAAAACCGGAATTGCTACATCTTCAAAAGCTTTTGTCTTCGACTTTGCGAGTCCAACTGTTCCCATACTCAACGCACCTCATTGGGCAAAAGGGGCCATCGTCTACGAGATATTTCCAGACAGGTTCTTCAATGGAAACACTTCTAATGACCCGATACACACCACGATCTGGGGGGAAAAGCCAACTTATAACAATTTCTTCGGCGGTGATCTTCAAGGAATTATCGATAAGATCGACTATCTTATAGATCTTGGTATTGACATCCTTTACACCACTCCGATCTTCGAAGCACCATCGAATCACAAATATGATACACAAGATTACATGCACATCGATCCACATTTTGGTACGTTGCAAACTTTTAGAACTTTGGCTAACTTACTCCACTATAATGACATGTACTGGGTTATTGACGGTGTGTTCAATCACACAGGTACGAGATTTTTTGCATTTCAGGATATACTCAAAAATCAACAGAATTCCGCATACGTTCATTGGTACTTCGTGAACCGTTTTCCGGTACGAATAGAATCTGGAGATTATGCGACATTTCAGAACTACCCAAGTCTCCCGAAGCTGAACGTTAGAAACGCGGCAGTTCAGAAATATTTGAAAAAAGCGGTGAACAAATGGACATCCAACGGTGCGGATGGGTGGAGAATAGACTCGGCAAACGTCATATCAAATTCTTTCCTTGTCAAACTCTACAAATGGATACACGAGATAAAACCGGATTCCCTTGACGTTGCGGAAATATGGACGAATGTCTCCAACTGGTTCGACGAGGGTGCGTTCAACTCGAGTATGAATTATCTTTTCAGAGATGCAGCGTACAGTTATATAGTTCACGGATCAAGCGCAAAGACTTTTCTAAACGATACGAATTCTTATCTCAACACCTATCCACCTCAGTTGTGGAATGCTCTGTGGAATTTGATAGACAGTCATGACACGCCAAGAGCGTTGACGGTTGTGGGCGGAGATATTCGAAAGATGAAGGCACTCGTTGGGCTTCAGATGACATTTATAGGAGCTCCTATGATTTATTATGGAGATGAGATAGGAATGCTTGGTGGTAATGATCCGCTTGACAGGGGTTGCATGAATTGGAATAGATCTCGGTGGAATTCAGAGATCTACGAATGGTATAAAAAACTAATAGAAATCCGAAAAGATACCCCCGCCATAAGATTTGGAACTTACACACCTATTTTCGTCGAAAAACAAGTTTTGGGATTCAAGCGTGATTACAAGGGAAAAGAGGTTTACGTTTTCATAAATGGCGGAAGAAATGTTCAAAATGTGAAAACCACGCTTACAGGAAAGTTTCACGACCTTGTAGACGACTCAATTTGGAGTTCTAAAAAGCCTTTATCTCTTGAACTTCAACCGTATGAAGTTTTAATACTCGAGAAAAAGTGAAGGAGATGATCTGCGTGAAAAAGATTTCAATGATTTTCATTTTGTTCACCGTATTTTTGGCTGTGGGAATATTTGCAACAAATTCTCTCGTCGTGTATTCCGATTTCGCAATAATTCAATCAAATGTTTTTCAAAGGTCAGGAGATCTCATCGTAATCCCGACAACAAACGCTGTCATTGAGAATTCTCTTGTTGTCTCTCATCCACTGAATTACTACACATTTCACCGCGCTGAAAGGTACTCTTTTGATAAGATTTTGAAAAACTACGTGGGAAAAACACTGCAATTCAAATTCAAAGAGGGTACTCTCAAAAATGTCAGGGTTATATCATACGATCCAATCATATTGAAAGATGTGCAGACAGGCCAGGTGTATTTCTCGCCTGATGGTGAATATCTTTTCCCATCCATTTCATCTGTAGACTCGAAGAATTACTTCGCGGTTTCCACAAACGCCACGGAGCTTTCTTACAGTTACATCACTTCGAACATAGGGTGGAAAGGTATTTACAGTCTCGATATGGATTCTTCAACGATGATCGGAAACATAAATCTCTGGAACAGAACAGATACGACTTTTAGGAACTTTCATCTCGCTTTTGTTGCCGGAAAGCCTAACGTTGAGGTGCAGAGAGAGAAGAACTATGGGAAAGCCATCGGTAATTCGTTGAGGGCAGCCCCCACCAGCTTTACCCATCCAAGTCAGGTTCAAAGTCTTGGAGGATACAAGGTATACGATTTTAGAAATGTTGATTCTTTGGGTGCCAACTCTTCGCTTTTTATTTCACTCTTTTCAAAAAAAATAATTTTGAAAAAACTCAACGTGGCTTACAATCCATCGAACGATTTCAAACCCGTTGATCTTGTCGCAAAAATTCAACATGACTTTCCAATACCACAGGGAGTTTTAAGTCTATATAAAAAATCACAGGGTGTGGAGTATTTCCTTGGGCAGTCGAATATTCCCGACAGTCCAGCTTCAGCCGTTCTGGAAGTTCCTTACGGTAAAAATTTCGATGTTGAAGTCAAAAACGTGGAAATGCAAAGGATTACGATTTCAAAAAGAGTCGAACTTTACACTTACGAAACAACCTTAAGAAATTCTTCTAACGAAGTTCAGAGCGTTTGGGTTTACGAGTACGTTCCCGCTGGATCCATCGTAACTCCTGTGGGAGATCTTCATTTTGAGAGAATCTCTTCTAACGAAGTTCATTTTTACGTCGATGTCAAAGCTCATTCCAAGAAAGTCTTCAGCTATCATGTACAAACGAGTTATTGAGTATTTGAGAAAAATCAGGCCATTCATGGTGAGCCGCCAAAGAGCGGCTCACATTCAAAGAATGGAAGAGGACTCCGTGGAATTATTTCCCAAACTCAGTGAGTTTGATGCCGAGAGACTCTTGGTGGCAACATGTGCTCATGATCTTTTTAGGGACGTAGAACCGGGAAAACTCGTGAAGATATCCAAAATTTGGAATCTAAAAATCACGAAAGTGGAAGCATTTGCTCCCGTACTTCTTCATGGTAAAGTTGCAAGTGAATATCTGAAGAGACGTATCAAAATAAATGATGAGGAGATTTTAGATGCGGTATCCTATCACACGTCTGGAATGGCAACTGATTCTCTTATCGTTAAATCACTTGTGATTTTAGATACGCTGGAACACGGAAGAAAATTCGATGGTGTGGGGAAACTTCGCACGATCGCAAAGCGTTCTGTAGATGAAGGATACATAGCGGTGATAAAGAATAAGATCGTATACGCTTTGAACAACGCTCTTCTCATTCTTCCACAAACAGTGGAAGCGTGGAATTTTTCGAGAGGGGTAAGATAAGTGAGATATATATTGGTATCTTTGGCTTTTTTTTCGATCGCTTTTGCAGTTCTAGTAATGTCATTGGCATTTTATCCATTCTTGGAAATGGGTCTTAACAGCTTAACAAACCAATATCCAAATTCGAAAGCTTACATCCTCTCCGTTATGACAAATGACACGGGAGATCCGCTTGGATTTTACATCGTTGGCATAGATTTCACAACCGCAAACTCCATAATTGTGGACGTTCCGAAAGAATTAAATGTAAAGGGCACATCTTTGAGTGTCCTTTACACAAATGATGGAATAAAATATGTAGAGAATGCTCTGTCCAATATCATGAGATTGAAATTTACAGACTATCTCGTATTTACCTCTTCAAAAGCTGAAGAATTTGAAAAAAAGCTCCGAATAGGGATTCCTCTTCAGGAAGAAAGAATTCACAAAATCGGGTACTCTAAAACCTCTGAAAGTGAGAAAGTATTGCAAATCGAAAGATTAGTTGAGGAATTTAAAAACCACGATATGTTTCGTACACTAAGTCTTTATCCCGCATTTTCAGAAAATTTCAAAAGTACGATTAAAATTCCAAAATTCCTCAGAATAGCGAAATTTTTTGGAAGTGAGCCTCGGATATCTGTGATTTCTTACCCCGTTATGAATTCAGATGGCACATTGAAAACTGACAAAACCGAGCTTAAAAATCTGTTTATAGAATTGGAAAACTGCACACCCATTCACCAGCTAACTTCAATCAAAGTTACATTTATCAACAATTCTTATCTGACAGGTCGAGTATTTTCTTACGGTGTTTGGAATAAGTGGTCAAAGAAAGGCTATGATTTCCGCATCATTCCAGTGATATGCTCTTACGATTACTTCTATAAGAACGCAGTTTTAGAAATAAGCAACGTTGATTGGAAAATAAGCGAAATAAAAAAAGCTCTAAAATCGGTTTATCCAAACAGGGATTTCGCCTTTTTGTCACTGGATGATAGAAAAAATTTGAAATTGTACTACCAGATCGAAGAGCAAGCTGCAATGAACAGATACTACAACATAGGAAACAGCGATTTTATAGTTCTTGTTGGCCGATGAGAACTCATCAAATTCCGTAAACGTCAGAGAATTTTTCGGTTATGTAGTCCATGAAGTATTTGTGATTCAAAGGCTCACCTGTAACTTTCATCACCAGATCTTTTGGATCGTAGAGAGAACCGTGTCTGTGTATTTTTTCTCTTTGCCATTCCCTGAAGGTTTTAAGATCTCCCGAAGCTATTCTTTCGTCGAGATCTGGAATTTCTTTCCTTGCCCTTGCAAAGAATTGAGCCGCGTACAGATTTCCGAGCATGTAAGATGGGAAATATCCCATCTGGCCACCAGCCCAATGTACATCCTGAAGGACCCCTTCAGCATCGTTGGACGGCTCCATTCCAAGATACTCTTTGATCTTGGAATTCCAAAGTTCAGGAAGATCCGCAACCTTTACACGGTCATTTATGATGGCTTCTTCGATCTCAAAGCGAAGTATGATGTGCAGATTGTAAGTAACTTCATCCGCTTCTATTCTTATCAAGGAAGGTCTGACAACATTTATGGCTTTGTAAAAATCTTCCACTGGAATGTCAGCGTATTGGGGGAAGATCTCAACGAGTTTAGGGTAGAAGAATTTCCAAAATGCTCTGGATCTTCCTATCATATTTTCCCACGTTCTCGATTGGGATTCGTGAATTCCCATAGACGCGGCAGTGCCTACCATCGTTCTGCGATATTCCTTCGATATTCCTTGCTCGTAAAGCGCATGACCACCCTCGTGCATGGTTCCAAAAAAGGAAGGTTTCAAATTTTTAGGATCGTATTTTGTGGTTACACGCACATCTCCCGGTCCGATTCCTATGGTAAAGGGATGAGCGGTTTCGTCTAATCTTCCACCATCCAAATCGTACGTCATGGCCTTTAAAACTTCAATAGAGAGCTTTTCTTGCAGGGATTTATCGAAATTACCGTTCAAAATCGCATCATTCGGTACTTTAGCCTGAGATATCTTTTTGATGAACGGCACAAGATCTGTCTTCAATCCGTCTACGATCTTTTTTATATCATTGGTTGTGGTAGATGGCTCATATCCTTCAAGCAATGCATCGTATCTGTTTTCTTCATACCCATAGAGTTCGGTGAATTCTTTGAGGTATTCGACTATTTCCTCAAGAACAGGTTGAAACTTTGCAAAATTCGATTCGGCCCGTGCCTCTTGCCAAATACTTTCACCTTTTGAACAAATGATCGAGAATTTTTCAATCTTATCTGGTGGAATTGACTTTTGTCTGCGGTAATGTTTGCTTGCCAAATCCACTTCCCTTCTATCAACATCGCTAAGAGAATCGTAAATCCTTGGCCTGTTGAAATATTCCACAAATTCAGCCATTTTGGGGGCCGTGGACATTTCAAATATCATTCTCGACAATTTTCCTATGACTTCAGCCCTGTCTTTAACTCCCTTCGGTGGGATCTTGGTTCTCATATCCCACTCGAGAAGTGATACAGCATTAGAGAGTTTCGATATTTCCCCTTCATAATCGTAAAATTCTTTCATCTCCATGAGCTCTTCTACCCCTTTATTAATTTTTTGGATATTTGATTGTGCCTAGTTATCAAATCTTTCAAGTTTTTGACCGACAATTCGCCATTTTCGACGATCACATCACCGTTGACCATGTTAAAGTCGACTTGCTTGGCATCACACATGACGATCGCACTCAGTGGATCGTCCAGAGCACCTGCAAATCCTATTTTATCGAGATCGAACATTATGAGATCCGCTGCTTTTCCGACTTTCAACGTACCGACGTAATCGTCTATTCTCAAAACCTCAGCGCCTCCAACAGTTGCCAATTTCAAAGCTTCTCTGGACGAAATTGCAGATGCACCGTATTTCACTCTTTGAAGGAGTAGGGCGTTTCTGATTTCCAAAATCATGTTCGATGTGTCATTAGAAGCACTTCCATCCACGCCAAGGGAAACTCTGAGACCTTTCATCTTAACGATCGGTGCTATTCCAGAACCAAGTCGCATGTTTGAAGAAGGACAATGAGAAACTCCAACATCGTTCTCACGGAGCTTCTCGATATCCTCACCATTAACATGTACAAGATGGGCAAACCACACACGTGGATTTAGCCATCCTATTTTTTCCATGTAATCAACAGGCCTCAGACCAAATTTTTCAATACAAAATCTCTCCTCGTCTTTCGTTTCTGCCAAATGAGTGTGAAGTAAAAGATCTTGCTTTTCTGCCAATTCAAGCGTCTCTTTCATGAGCGATTCCGTTACAGAGAATGGAGAACAAGGGGCAAGTGCAACTCTTACCATTGCAAATTTCGATCTGTCATGGTATTTGAGGATGGCACGTTCGTATTCCGAAAGTATTTCGTCTTCATTCTGAACTACTGAATCTGGCGGGAGCCCGCCATCTTTTTTTGACATGGACATGGACCCTCTTGTGGGATAAAATCTAAGTCCCACAAGAGATACTCCCTTTATTTCCTCGTCAAAAAGTGAGTTCTTTCCGTTAGGATACAGATAGAGCATGTCGCTGGTAGTTGTTACTCCACTGAGAGCCATTTCAGCAGCGGCCACCGCCGCACTAACGTAAGCTCCTTCTTCATCCAGATTTTTCCAGATTTCGTAAAGATTCACAAGCCAGTCAAAAAGCTTTGCGTTCTGGACAGCTTTCACATTTCTCGTAAGCGATTGGTAAAGGTGATGATGCGTGTTGATGAAACCTGGAAGCATGATTTTGTTAGAACAATCAATCACTCGATCGAAATTCCCTTTTGGTTCTTCAGTACCGATGTAAGATATGCGATTACCTTCCACCACGAGATAGGCATTTTCAACTTCACCCATCTCGTCAAAAGTTGCAAGGTAAGCGATGTTCTTAAAAAGGTACTTCTTCATGCTATCCCTTCTTTTTTTCTGTACTCCAAGATGAGATCGTCCGTCTCTTTGACGATTTTTTGCTGATTTTCCCAGTATTCATCTTTAAGCTGCTCATTCAATTCTTCGACGTTTTTGCCTTGTTGTTCAACCCACGTGTAGTATTTGAGATTGTGCCATCTTCTCCTGTTTTCAAGTGTTCCCTCGAAGAACCAGTCTGTCTTCACACCCATGAATATGGACTCGTATCTTGCTTTTGCTTCTGCCCTATCCATCTTTCCGAATTTTTTATCAAGATCTGCCATAACTGAATGATATCTCTCCACCGTATCAGTCGCGATCGTCAAGATGTTATCGTTTGACCCCAATCCGTACTTTTTGGCGATCTTTATCGCGCCAAGAATGTTGGCAACACCTGAAATTCCTAAAATAGTAGAGAGCTCTTCCACGTCTTTTTGCGGGATGAATTCTTTAAGGAAAGATTTTCCAACCTCATCTGTGAGAAGTTGCAAGCCTTTTTTTGATTCCATATCGTCAACCGCAACGACTGCGTCGCTGTTGGTAACGTGATGTATCCACGTAACGTGTTTATCTCCTATTCCCTGTATATCATGTCCACCGTAACCATTCATGGAGATCGTTGGACACTGAATGGGCTCCAACGTTACAACTTTGGTTTCTGGAAAGACTTGTTTAACTCGGTCGCCGCAAGCTATTGTTCCAGCGGATCCAACTCCAGAAACTATCGCGGCGATCCTTCCATTTCCTATCTTTTCTTCTTTAACCATTTCCAACATCGTGTTGCCCGTAACGTAGTAGTGGAAACGATAGTTACCAAACTCGCTGAATTGATTTAGAATTCTCACTTTATCTGGATTTTCGCTCTTCAGTTCTTTGGCTTTGTCGTATATCTCTTTCACATTCGATTCGCACCCTGGCGTTGCGATAACGCGAGCTCCGTACGATCTTATTATGTCAAATCTCTCTTTGCTCATCTCTTCTGGCAAAATAACAACGGTATCGAATTTCATTCGACATCCGACCCATGCCCCACCAATTCCGTAATTTCCAGTTGATGGCCATATGAGCGTGTGATAAGATGGATCCACTTCATTCCTGACGACTTTTTCGGTAAGTATCGAATAAGTTGCTCCAACTTTGTGACTGCCTGTCGGGAAATCTCTACCGTACATAACGATTATATTCGCGTCCACCCCAGTTATGGCCTTGGGTAAAACAACGTATTTTATCTTGTTGTCCTCTCCGCGCCACGAAATGTTGAAAAAGTTTATCGGATCGAGCGGATCTTCCTTGAATTTCTTTAACGCCTGCTTTCTTATCTTAGAATCGATTTTATCGGGATGCAACATTTCTTCAAATGTTGGTCCAATAACTTTTTTGAAACTCATTTTATTACCTCCCCTATAAGATTCATGATGTACTCTTGAGTTGCTGGTATACGTTTAACTCTCATACCTATAGCATTTGAAATGGCGTTAGCCACAGCCGCGGGTGTCGGCATAAGAGATGGTTCACCTATTCCCTTTGCGCCAAACGGCCCCTTAGAGTAATCATCTTCCACAAAATCTATCACGAGTTTTTCGGGTATATCATTCACAGTTGGAATGATGTACGTGTTGAAATTATCCGTCGAGATCTTCCCATCGGATGTTTTTATTTCCTCAAAAAGTCCGTATCCCATTCCCTGAACAAATCCTCCTTGTACCTGTCCTACCAATCCCACAGTATTAAGCTTTTTGCCAACATCGTGAGACGTGTAGCCCTCCATTACCTGAGTTCTTCCAGTCAACATGTCCACTTCAACAAGTACGATTTGTGTGGCGTAAGCATACGTTATGTACGCCTCCCCCAGACCCGTTTCAGGATCCCAACGAAGTTTAGGAGAAACGAACCATCCTCTCTCTAACATTTTAACGTTGGCATCGTAGCATTCAGATGCGAGTTTTCCGAAGTCTTCTTCTTTTCCATCCAAGGTTTTGATTTTACCATTTTCAACCGTGATTTCATTGAGGGGAACATTTTGCATTTTCGCAAAATGTTCGACCATTCTTTTTCTTATACTCTCGCATGCGTTTTTTACGGCGTTGCCACCAAAAACTGTCGCTCTGGATGCCACAGTTGGACCACTGTCTTGGACGTAAGACGTATCGGGATTGTCAACACGGATCTTGTTCATCTTTTGCCCAAGTACCTCCGCTGCAATCATCGCTATAACGGTTTTTGCTCCCTGTCCCATTTCCGTGTTTCCAAAATGCACGTTAACCGTTCCATCCTTGTGAACTTGAACGAGAGCTCCCGCGGCATCGAGATGCTGTCCCGCTGCACCAAGAGAGACTCCGTATATTATGTGCGAAACGCCTATTCCACGCTTTTTGAATTTGTTCTTATTGTTGAACTCCACAACTCGTTTTTTCAATTCGTCGTAATTTGAAATTTTTACAGCATGTTCAATGGTTTCAACGGCACCAACAGATTCAGTTAAGAGTTGATCGGTAGAAGTCCGGCTTCCAACTCTCAGGGCGTTTTTCATACGAATATCGATCGGATCCATCCTCAGTCTCTTTGCAGCTTCACTCATCATGGACTCCATTGCAAACAAAACTTGAGGGCTTCCGAATCCTCTAAAAGCACCACATGGTACTTTGTTGGTGTACACGCCGTCTATGTCAACCTTAACGTTTGGAATGTTGTAAGCACCGGCCGCATGGACAAGGCTCCTGTACATAACAATTGGAGAAAGTGTGGCGTAAGCTCCCATATCCATATGTGCCGTGATCTCAACGGCCTTCAATTTCCCATCTTTGTCCAATCCAAGTTTGTAATGGGATTTAATGGGATGACGTTTGCTTGTGGTTTGAATATCAACTTCTCTTGAATAGACGAGTAAAACCGGTCTTTTAGTATGGTATGCCAAAAGAGCGCATTGAGAGGCAACGTAGGATGGAACATCTTCTTTTCCACCAAAGGCTCCTCCGGTTTCAGCTTGGATAACACGTACCTGGTTCATTGGGATTCCTAAGATCTTCGGTACAGCCGATTGAACGTAGTAGGGACACTGCATGGAGCCGTATATGGTTATACCGTAATTGTTATCAAAAGTGGAAAGTATTCCTTGAGGTTCAAGGTAAGCTTGTTCTTGATAATGAGCGTAAAAATCATCTTCCAATATCAAATCGGAATCGGCGAAACCCGATTGAACATCCCCTTTTCTTATCTTTTTAGAAGTTAAAACGTTCCCATTGGGATGTACTTTGTTCTCATTTTTCAAAGCTTCTTCTATTGTGAGAACTGGCATGAGTTCTTCGTATTCGACCTCAACTAACTTCGTCGCATCCTTTGCGATTTTAAGCGTCTCTGCGGCAATCAGCGCAACAACGTCTCCGTGATATCTAACCTCTTCTCCTTCAGGTACCAAACAAGGCATGTCCGCAACAACCTCACCAAGTTGGTTTTCACCGGGAATATCTTTGTACGTCAAAACCGCTCTGACGCCTTTTAAGGTTTTTGCCTTCGAAGTGTCTATCCTTTTAACGCGCGCTTTTGCGTGTTTTGACAAAACCAACGCACCGTACAGCATGCCTTTCATCTCAAAATCAGCCACGAATTTCGCTTGTCCTGTGACTTTTTGAAGAGCATCAACTCTCTGTATTCTCTTTCCGATTATGGAGTATCCATGTTTTTCGGTAATTCCTTGAATCATGTATTAACACCTTCTCCTTATAGTCCAAGGCTGACAAACTCATGAGTTTCTACGTCTACAAGACCAAGATTCGTTATTCTGAGTTTTGGTATAACGGCTAATTGAACAAATGAAAGAACCATGAAGGGATCGTCGATAACACATCCCAGTGAGTGGACACTTTCTTTCAGTTCTTTTATCCGTTGCGCAACTTCTTCCATGGAAAGGTGTGACATCAAACCGGCTACGGGAAGAGCGAGCTCGGAAATCACCTTCCCGTTATTGACAATAACAATTCCTCCATGAAGATCTATCACGCGATTGATAGCGATTACCATGTCTCGAGAATTTGTACCAACAACCGACATGTTATGAGAATCATGTCCAACGGAAGTAGCCATGGCACCATATTTTAATCCAATGCCAGTTATGGCACCCACCGAGATGGATTTATTCGGATCGTACCTGCTCACAACTGCAATTTTCAAAAGATCGTGATTTACATCTGGAACTTTTGAGGGTGGAATATCGAATATCTCTTCTTCCGTTACGATACTGTTGTTGAAAATGCGAATGGCTCTCGTTTTGTTCGATGTACTTGTAATTCTCAAATCGGATTCAGTTATGTATGGAGTTTTGAAATTGCCGTCCATTCTTGAAATGTATTTTTCTCTCTTGTTTCCAATTATTTTTGCCTTTATTTTTCCATCCATCGCCACGATTTTCGAATCCTTGATCACGATATGAGGGAAGAAATCTTCAAGAGAGTGTGTAACGACCATATCGGCTTTGTAAGATGGAGCAATTGCCCCCATACTTCTCAAACCGTAGAAAGAAGCCGTATTTATCGTAGCCATCCTTATGGCTGTTATAGGATCAATACCCCTGGCTATGCTACGACGTACCATGTTGTCTATGTGCCCTTCTGTTATCATATCATCTGGATGGCGATCGTCGGTGCAAAATGAGAAAAACCTTTCGTTTTTCTCGTTCACAGCACCTATCAGATCATCAAGATTCTTGGCGACACTTCCTTCTCTTATAAGAACGTGCATTCCTCTTGATATTTTTTCAAGTGCTTCTTTTTGTGTGCTACACTCGTGATCCGAGCGTATGAATGCGGAAATGTAAGCGTTCAGTTCTTTTCCAGACAATCCAGGAGAGTGGCCATCGATCTTTTTATAAAGATGACGAATGATCTCGATCTTCGTCATCAGATCATGCTCAGTATTCAAAACGCCTGGATAATTCATAACTTCTCCCAGGCCTAAAACTCGCGGGTATTTTGTAACAAGTCGGATGGTGTCTATTGAGGATATTTCCGCACCGCTTGTTTCCATATCGGTCGCAGGTGCACAAGATGGGATCATCATGTAAATGTTCAAAGGAACACCTTCGGTGTACTTTATCATGTATTCTATCCCAGAGATTCCCATAACGTTGGCTATTTCGTGTGGATCGGCTATCACGGTTGTGGTACCGCGTGAAAGAACTGCCCTTGAAAATTCAACGGGCTCCACCATAGAACTTTCTATGTGCAAATGTCCATCGATCAAGCCAGGAACAACGTAATCACCGTGTAAATCGATTGTCTCTTTCCCGTTCGTGTAATCGCCTATACCGGCGATTCTTTTTTTGTAAAGGGCTATATCTCCCTGTTCTATCTTATGGGTAAAAACATTTACAATTTTACAGTTTTTAAGTACTATGTCGGCGGGAACTTTGCCCAAGGCAACTGGAATTATGTTTTCGATCTTCATTTTGCAAACTGCTTTCTGTTTACAACGACACGGACGTGTTTGGCTTTTGCGAGCATTTTTCCATCAAATTTCGCTGCAGTTGCATCGAACACGAATTTTTTCGTTCCGCGTTCTTTCAATACCGATTTCACTTCAACTTTGTCTCCTACGAAGGCTGGCGCAATATGATCTAATTCAACGTGCACTCCCACTGTTGATTCGTCCGGTTTCAAAAATCTACGTACCAAATCAGCCGATACTTCTTCCATCCATGCCAAAACCGTTGGCGTGGAAAGCACTTCCAAATCGCCACTTTTCAATGTCAAGGCACAATCATCACTGCTAACGATTTTTTCCATGGATAAGCTCTCTTCCATTGATTTTTACCTCCCCCTTTTTCTACCGATGCGAGTTTTTCCAGAGTAGTCAAAAGAGCTCGTCCCTACGACAAGGCTTCTATTCCAAAACCACACATTCCAAGACCAACATGGGTGGTTATCACCTTTCCTGTCATGTGAAAAGACGCTTCAACAACATCGTACTTTTCTTTTAACTTTTCAAGAAGCTCCTTTGCTTCGTTTTCTGCATCTGCATGAATCATGGCCAGTCTTACGCGTGTACCAAATGGAATCTCTTTGCCCACTCTCTCTACTAGAAGATCGCATGCGCGTGATCTTCCACGAGCTTTATCAAATGGTATCATTTCACCGTTGTAATCTATCCAAAGTCCAACCTTTATCTTGAACATCGTCCCTATAAATCCTTGAAATTTTGAGACTCTCCCGCCTTTCACAAGAAAGTTAAAATCGGAAACGTAAAAAAGAGCTTGAAAGGCCTTAGATCTTCTCTCAAATTCCAAATTTTCAACGATCTTTTTCGGTGTCATTCCAAGCTCCGCGAGCTCTCGCGCACGTCTTACTACAAGTGAGTTTACACTTGAAGCAAGCTTTGTGTCAAAAACCTCAACTGGAATCCTGGATTCTTTGGCAGCAGTCATTGCCGCATTTGAAGTGCCAGACATCTTAGAAGATAGAGTAATCACGATCACGCCTTCGTACCCAGCTTGTTCCGCATTTCTATAACGTTGAAGAAACTCAAAGACGGTTGGCTGAGAGGTTTTTGGGATTTCAGGAGAATTTTTAAGCTTTTCATAAAAACTCATAAGGGCTTGAGGATCTCTTTCATCATCTTCTGATGTACCATCCGACCAGATAACTTTTAAAGGAACAATGTCTGCATCGTATTTTTCAAGCCAATCGGGTTTTATATCCGATGTGCTGTCTACCAATATTTTTATGCGCATCTGAGTGCCTCCATATACAACCTACACATTTCATTTTGCATTTATTTTACCATAAATCATGTGTAACTCCTGAAATCCCCATTTGTGAGGTTGGAAAAGTTCATTACCAATAACACTGATGAAATGTATAAAAAACCCAGAACTTGACATTTAATTTTTAATAGTGTACAATGATCGTTAGAGCGGTTTTGACCGATTGGTAAATTTTTTAAGATAAGGAAGTGATAGAAGTGGGCATAGGAAATAATATAAAAGATAAAGCTTTGAAACTTGCAATAACTGCGGCTGTGAATAAGTACGTTAATTACATAACTAAGAACCCAGAGAATAATTTTGATAAGGCTATAGAGTCTTTGATGAAGCTTGAAAATGGAATAGGTGGTACGAATAATCTGTCCAAATTCGCCGGATGGGTTAAGAAGAATCCGGGTTCGAAAAAGTGGCTCATAAGTCTTTTCAAGAAAGACAAGGATATAGTCAAAAAATTCTTTACCAACTTCCTTGTGAATGCAAACCTTGCATGGATGCGTTACAACAAAGAAGAAACTGTGAAAAAAAATGGTTTTTCATCACCTTACACTATATTGATAAGTCCCTCTATGAAATGTAATTTAAGTTGCAAGGGGTGCTATTCCGCGAATTACACAAGAAATGACGACATGCCGATCGAAAAGGTCGATGACATAATAAATCAAGGTAAAGCTATAGGCACGTACTTCTACACATTTCTTGGCGGAGAACCCTTCTTAAGATGGAAAGAACTTTATTCACTCATGAAAAAGCACAACGATTGTCTCTTCCAAATATTCACCAACTCTACATTTATAACAGATAAAGTTGCCGATCAGATAAAAGAACTCGGAAATATATATCCAGTTCTCAGTGTGAATGGTTGGGAAAAAGAAACGGACGAAATAAGGGGTAAAGGTGCTTACAAGAAAATCATCGCCGCTGCTGATAAACTCAAGGAAAGAGGCGTGATATACGGTAATTCTTTCGTTTTCATGAGAACGAATTTTGATTCTTTAACCTCAGATGAAATTTACGATTTTTGGATAGAGAAAGGCGCTTTCTTCGGATGGCTATTTTTATTCATGCCGGTTGGAAGAGATCCAATTCCTGAGTTGATGCCGTTACCGGAACAGAGGAGGAAGATGGGAGATTTCGTCAGAGATCTGAGAGCAAGGAAACCTTATTTCCTTATGGATTTCTGGAATGACGCTCCGAGTGTTGGTGGATGTATAGCTGGTGGAAGAAGATATGTACACATAGACAACAGAGGAAATGTTGAGCCGTGTATATTCGCACACTTCTCCACCGATAACATCTATGAAAAGTCTTTGGTGGAGGCTTTGAGTTCTCCGTTCCTGACAGATATAAGATTCCATCAGCCGCATTCCGACAATCTCTTGACACCGTGTATGATAATAGACAATCCCTGGATTCTCAGGGAAGTCGTCGACAAACATCACGCAATTGCCACTGATGACAGCGAGGGTAAGATTATAAGGGATCTTGCTCCCGTTCTGGATCAATACTCTAAAGACATTCACAAAGAGTTAGATCCGGTTTGGGAAACGAAATTCAAAGAGAATATCGAAGAGATAAAAGAAAAAGGCACAACTCATGGTGAAGGATTAGATAGACTGTGGTTTAAGAGCCACCCTGATCAAGCGAAAATTTGGGCAAAAAGATATCCATTCTTGCTCGAATACGATTTCTTTAAAGAAGCGATAAAAGAGGCAGATAAGCTCTCTGCCGTTGAGACGAAGTAAAAATATCGACAATAAAATAACAAAAAAGGGCCGAATGGCCCTTTTTTCATTTTGAAAGGAGATCGAGTTATTTTTTAGAAATCACGTAGTCGACGATACTGTTGACATCCACGAGTTTTCCAACGTCTTCGTCGGGAATTTTCAATCCAAATTTTTCCTCTAAATCCATTGTCAACTCCACAAGATCCAGAGAATCCGCTCCAAGATCATCAACGATCTTCGAATCTTTCTTTATCGCTTTAGCATCCACACCAAGGTGTTCGGCGAGTGTTTTTTTCACCTCTTCAAGTATTTCAGGACTCTGCAATTCTGGCATTCTTCATCACCTCTTCTAAAGTTTTTTCCATTTCTTCAACCGTGTCTGTCGAGTGAATTTTTGCCTTTGTAGTTCTTTTTATAAGTCCCCCCAAAACATTTCCTGGTCCAACTTCTATGTAATTCGTGATATCCATTTTCTCCATACTCTTTACAGAAGATACCCATCTTACAGGTGATGTGAGTTGATCGATGAGCCTTTTCTTTATTTCGTCCACGCTTTTTGCAGGCTTACCCGTTACGTTTAGAACAACTGGGACACTCGGGCTCTTGAATTCAAGCGTGTTTAGGAACTTGGAAAATTCTTCTTTTGCCGGTCTCATGAGTGGAGAATGAAATGGTCCAGACACATTGAGAAGGATAACTCTTCTGGTCCCCGCAGACTTGAATCTCTCCATTGAATTTAGAAGAGAAGTTATCTCTCCACTCACAACGATCTGCTTGGGTGAGTTGTAATTCGCAACGTACACACCATCAAAATTTCTCACAACTTCTTCGACTTTTTCCGGAGAAAGCCCGAGTACTGCCATCATCGATCCAGCCCCACTCGGTATCGCACTTTCCATAAGAATTCCACGCAATCTCACGGCGCGCAGAGCATCTTCAAAACGCAAAACATCAGCCGCGACAAGCGCTGAATATTCACCAAGGCTATGGCCGGCAACAGCTGAAAAATTCACTCCTTTCGATTTTAAAACTCTGAATACCATTGTTGATGCAGTTAGCAATGCAGGTTGAGCATTGTAGGTTTTCGTAATCTCCATATCGTCTTCGCCAAAAACGATAGATTTCAAGTCGAAATTCAAAATCTCACATGCCTTATCCATAACGTCGCGTGAAATTTGGAATTCTTCGTAAAAGTCTTTCATCATGTTCAACCTTTGAGAACCTTGTCCAGGAAAAACCAGAGCGTTTTTCATTTTTTCACCTCCGCGTCCTCAATTTTAAGATTTTCAATCGTTTCAACGCTTTCTTTCCATAACTTTTTCATAAGATCTTCCACAGGCAAAATATCGTTAATCATCGCCGCGGATTGTCCTGCCATGAATGAGCCGTGTTTCAAATCGCCATCAATTGCAGCAGCTCTTAGACTTCCAACGGAAATGCGATCAACGTCCTCTACAGTACCACATCTTTCATCTATTTTAATCAGTTCGTGGGCCAGAGGGTTTCTCAAGACTCTCACCGGATGACCGGTAACACGTCCTGTTACAACAGCATCACGCGTCGATGCTTTTAATATTTTCTCTTTGAAATTCGGATGAACCTCACATTCATCAGTTGCTATGAACCTTGTTCCCATTTGAACTCCTTCTGCACCCATGGCAAAAGCAGCTGCGATTTGCTTACCAGTGGCTATCCCACCAGCGGCAACTACTGGAATTGAAACGGACTTCACGACAGCCGGTACAAGCGTCATGGTAGAAACATTTCCAATATGCCCTCCAGCTTCATTTCCTTCGGCGATAACGATATCAATCCCGTAAGATTCCATTCTCTGCGCAAAAAATTCAGATGCTACAACGGATATTACTTTTATGTCATTTTCTTTGAGAAGATTGACGTACTTCACGGGATTACCGGCGCCGAAGATCACCACATCTACGTGTTCTTCAATCACAACTTTTACGACTTCTTCCACATTTTGTGAAAGCAGCATCACGTTCACTCCAAATGGCTTCTTGGATACCAATCGCTTTGTTTTGCGTATCTCTTCTCTAAGCCATTCGGCTTCCCTTCCGCCAGCGGCAATCACACCCAGTCCACCATTTTCAGAGACTGCTGCCGCAAGTTTAGCAGTTGAAACCCAGGCCATTCCTCCCTGAATTATTGGATATTCTATATTCAGCTTTTCACATACACGTGATAACATGAGAATTGCCTCCTTAAATTTCTTAAAGTTTTAAGATGTTGGATGCTAAACCAAGACCTGCACCGTACGCTACAGTAAGAACAGTGGCAGATTTCCCGATCTTTTTAGAATCTACGGCATCTTTCAAGGCCAAAGCTACAGATGCCGCTGCCGTATTCGCGTGATCTGCAATAGAAATTTGGAACTTCCCTATCGGTATTCCCATATTCTTCGATACCCTGGAAATTATTCGCGCGTTTGATTGATGCGGCACGATAAGATCAACATCTTCGATCTTCATGCTAGATCGTTTAAGCACTTCTTTTATGGCTTCTTCAATTGCGCTTACTGCAAATCTGAACACAGCTTTACCATCCATTTCAAGATAATCGTTACGATTCTGGATAAGGGATTCCCAACCTTCTTCTTGAATTCTTGAGTAGGAAGCGATAAGACCAGGTTTTTCACTCGAACTCATGATAACGGCTCCTGCTCCATCTCCAAAAAGAGCAGCAATTGAAAGATCCTTCCAGTTTACTATCCGAGACAACTTTTCCGTTCCGATAATCGCCACATTTGAGAAACTACCAGATCTGATCATGGAATCAGCGATCTCCATCGTCTGAATAAATCCGGAACAACCAGCTTGTATGTCAACTCCTCCTACAGGATGACCGATCGATTTTTGTATTCTTCCAGCCATGCCTGGTATCAAGGTATCTGCCGAGTTTGAAACCACAAATATGTATTCAATTTCATTACTGGAAAGATTCGATCTCGAGAGTGCGTCTTTCAACGCTTTAATTCCCATTTCGGTGGCACTTTCTTCGGCTATATGTCTTTTTAGTATTCCTGTTCTCTCAAATATCCAGTCTTTATCAATGCCTGCGTCTTTTTCTAATTCTGTGTTTCCAACCGTTTTTGGGGGAAGGTATCCCCCGACAGCCACAATCTTGGAAAATCTCATGTTTCTTTCCCCATTCCAAGAAGCAAAACTGCCTTTGCACATATTTTATCGTTGGTCTTCGCAACGGCATTAACAGTGATCATTCCAAAACGTTTACCAACGATTTCCACATCGTAAACGATCTTGTCTCCAGGTTTCACTGGATTTTTAAATCTTACCTTATCTGCACCAATGAACAACGGAACTTTTCCAGGTTCAAGAGCTATCAAGCCAGCTGTTTGTGCCATTCCTTCGAGTATCAAAACTCCCGGCATGATAGGATTATCCGGGAAATGACCTTGAAATTGAGGTTCATTGAAACTGACATTCTTAAAAGCCGTCACTCTGTTTTCACTTTTATCTATTATTCCGTCTACCATCAAAAACGGGTATCTGTGTGGAAGTATTTTCATCACATCGTCCATGTTACACCTCCGGGATTACACTGACCGTTACTGTATTGTGCCCATATTGGGAAGCCGCCACTGGATTCATCCATCCAAGCGAAACACGATGACCAAAATTAGAAACAAGCATGGTCGTTAAAATATTGGCCAGTCGGCTTCTTCCACTGTGTCTTACCACGATCATGAAGTGCTTTTTGGGATTTATCTCCTTCACCATCTCTGAAATTGCCCCTTTGACACTCCAACTACTTTTCACTTGAACAACGCCGTAATTGAATTTCACAAGATTCACCGATTTTGTTATCACATTTTTAAATCTTTCCTCCGGTATCACATCATTTTTTTTCAGAACAGACACATCCGGGAATAAAAGATAAGTTTTGCTGTTTTGTGCGAATTCGTGAAGTTCTTCTAATGATCTTTCGCTCTTAAGGAAGAATGAGAGAGAGACACTATCCATCTTCGCTTCTCTCAATTTAATTCCTTCAACGATCGAGGAAACGAACATAACGGTGCGTTTCAAAAAAATCGTCGGCCATAATGGCAACACCACGTCCACCGTTCCATATTCCGCAACTGCTTTTGTCAACACATCTCTTACTTCTTCGTAATAAGGAAGTTCGACGTAGGTGCGTTTGTTAGAGAGAAAATAGGACTCCCTCTTTATGGAGGAAACTCGAATTCTCCTTCTCTTCCATTCAACGTATAAAGGCAACTTTTCGACTTCATCGATATCCACTGAATCATCAGTGATTATTTTCAACCCTTAAACCCGTTTTACAAAACCCACCAAAATGGTGAATTTTGAAGGTAGCCTTTCTTCTACCTTTTAATGTTCCGTTTTCTACCACTTCAATTTCAAAAGACAAATCTTTTTTGGCATTCCTGATAGTTTTGGTAGCTATTCGTTAACTGCTATCGGCTTCCCGGCGATTATAGAAGCGTTGTGACCACCAAATCCAAAGGAATTGGATAAGAAATTCCTTATTTCGACCTTTAAAGGTTTGTTGGGAACGCAATTCAGATCTATCTCCGGATCGTAATTATCAAGGTTAACCGTTGGTGGCACGATGGATTCATTCACGCTGAGTACAGATGCTATGAACTCTACAGCTCCAGCTGCACCAAGAAGATGCCCTATTTGGGATTTGTTGGAGTTGATAACGAGCTCTTTTGCCCTCTCACCAAAAGTCTTCTTGATCGCACGTATTTCCGCTAAATCTCCAACTGGTGTGGAAGTTCCGTGCGTGTTTATGTAATCCACATCGTTGACCGATAATTCAGAAGACTCCAATGCCAACTTCATAGAGTTTGCCGCACCTTTTCCCTCAGGATCCGGTTGAACCATGTGAAATGCATCCGCACTCATTCCGTATCCCTTGACTTCCGCATATATTTTAGCTCCACGCTTCAGCGCAGACTCGAGAGATTCAAAAACAAGAACGCCAGAACCTTCACCCATCACAAAACCATCACGGTCTTTGTCGAACGGACGAGAAGCCCTTTCGGGAACATCATTTCGTGCTGAGAGTGCTTTCATGTTTCCAAATGCGGCAACAGCTATAGGAGAAATAGGCGCCTCGGCACCGCCGGTAATCATCACATCCACTCCCTCGTACTTTATCAAATTACAAGCCATTATCATAGCGTGTGTACTTGAGGCACATGCACTCACCGTTCCAAAATTCGGTCCCTTTGCACCATGTAAAGTGGCTATTGTTCCTGAGAGTGTATCTGCTATCATCATGGGGACGAGAAACGGGCTTACCCTTGAAGGCCCTTTGGAGTTCAAGACTCCTATTTCTCTTTCAAGTGATATTATTCCACCGACTCCTGATGCAACAATTACACCAGCCTTTTCGAGAAGTTCTTCGGTGAGCCCAGAATCCTCAATTGCCTCATTTGCGGCGGCCACACCTAATTGTGTGTATCGATCGTAGCGCCGCGCGCTTTTAAGGCTCATGTATTTAGAGGGATCAAAATCCCTTATCTCCGCTGCTATTTGAGTTCTGTACTCTTGGGGATCGAAAGATGTTATACGTGACACGAAACTTTTGGATGAAAGCAATCCATTCCAAAAATTCTCTTTCCCGCTCCCACTCGGAGCAACAACTCCCATTCCAGTTACCACAACTCTTCTGTCACTTTTCAAACTTTTTCACCCTTTCCTTAGCGAATTAAAAATTTTTCAAATTGTATTAGCAAACTTCGTGCCAAAATCAGAATCGCCAATTCATAAGGGTTTCAGTCCTTACAATAAACAACTACCATCCAAATTCTGGATGGTAGCGAAGATTTGATGTACAAAATTTGTGTAGTTGCTTTGATAATTAAAAAATCATCTCCAAGTCAAAAGAAGAAAGGGAGCCTATAAAAAGTAAGGTGATTATGGATAAACGAGCGATTTGGTCTTGATAAGACTTCGAAAAAAAATTCCCCCTCGCTTGCAAAGTGAAAAAAGATTTAGATTTCAAAGTTATGTTGATTGAATAATGTTACTGTATGTCCTTGAATTGTTGGACAGTCTAAATCTAAATACGTATAAGTTCTTCTTCTGAAAACTCGCCCACTCCAAGTTCCTCATGTGGAACGTCAATTTCTGCATTTGTGGGAATGAGTAATTCTAATCTTATCTTTTCAGTGAATTGCGGAGATTTTATATAAAAATATCCAGCCTTCCTGAATTTGTACGTTAGTTTCTTTAAATCTTGATAACTCGCTTCAACTGCAATCCTTTTCCCAACAAAGAACTTCATCCTTTTCGTGCCACTGTTCAACGCAAGGTCTGTGACTTCAGAGTACGCATCTATGAGACCTCTAATTCCTAATTTTACACCTCCGAAGTACCTTGTTACAACTACGACAACTCTATCTAATTTTGATGACTTGATACTGCCTAAAATTTGAAATCCCGCTGTGCCCGAAGGCTCTCCCGCATCGGATGAAGCTTCAAGAAACCCTATTTTATACGCCCAGCAATTGTGAGTTGCATCTCTGAATTTTTTAGATATCTTTGCCAAGAATTCTTTGGCTTCAATTTCTGAATGCACCATGTGAGCACTAGCTATGAATTCAGAGCGCTTGACCTTCAACTGTTTTTGCACATCTTCTGAGATGGAAGTGAAAGTTTCAAAGATCATCTGGTTTTTTTGAAATTGGACTCTAACTGATCTATTTCTCTTTTCAATATGCCCGCCAATTCGTAATTTTCATTTTTGATCGCCTTTTTCATTTTTCTCTTTAAACGGGATAATTTATATCTTACACGTTCTTCGTTACCAAGAACTTTACCAAAAGTCTTTTTAAGACTGTCATTCAGCAAATCGAAGGAATCGATCTCTGAAAAATCCACTCTCATCTGAAATTTTGGTTTTGAATTGAACAGTGTCCACTTATCGATATCCGGGAAAGATTTTCTTTTCCCCGGGTCTTGAATGACGTTTCTTAGACAATCTTTGCAATATGCCACGTGTTTTGTAAAACCTAATGAGTGCACATCAACTACCAAACTCGCTTTTCGTCCACATACGGAACATTTTTCATCCATTTAAATCACCTTCATAGAAGTTGAGTTGTACTTGTTCATCGCCACTTTTATTCCTTCTTTGGCTATGGTGATCGTTGCTTCAATGCATACATTCACAACCTTTTTCACGATATTCAATTCATCGTCTGTGAATTCACCTAACACAAAATCAACTGCATCCATCACTTTTGGCCCAATTCCAATTCGAATTCGCGGCACTTCATTTGTTCCAAGCGACTCTATAATGGATTTTACACCCTTATGTCCTCCAGAAGAACCCTTAGATCTTATCCTGATCTTTCCCAAAGGAAGATCAAGATCATCGTGAACTATCAGAGGGATCGGACGTATCTTAAGAGTACGAAAAATCTGACCGCTCAGATTCATGAAAGTGAGTGGTCTGATCAGGCGAAAAACCAATCCTTCAGCTTGAACAACGTATGAAATGTAGTTTTCTTTTTTTACGATTTGAGTCGAGTGATATTTTTTCAGAAATTCGTCGAGAAAAAGAAATCCAACGTTGTGTCTGGTAAAAGTGTACTGTGAACCGGGATTTCCCAAGCCTACGACGACGAATTCATCCACTGTTATTCCTCTTTGGGTTTTTCCTCTGATTTTTCTTTTATAGCCTCTGGTTCCACTTCTTCCTCTTCTACAGACGGTGTTACAACTTCTTCAGCTCTTGGAGCTTTTATTGCCACTACAACTTCATCTGGATCTTCAAAGACCTTCATCGTTTCCGGAATATCGATATCACTGATTCTGATAGCTTCTCCGACTTGAAGGTTTGATGTGTCTACGACGATCTCTTCGATCAAATTTTTGGGAAGAACTTCTACTTCAAGTTCTCTTATAATCTCTTCAAATGTTCCACCTGCTTTAACACCGACTGGTTCTCCAACGAATTTAAGTGGGACTTTGAAATGCATGACCTTTCCGGGTTCAGGCTCATAAAAATCCACGTGAATGATCTTATCGGTCAGTTTGTGAAGTTGTACGCTTTTTATAAAAACATCTTTCTCAACTTCGTTACTTTTCCCCTTAATGACAAGATGAATTGGTGTGGTTTCTTTTGCTTTGTACAGCATAGAGACGATTTCTCTTTCTGGAATCTGAACCTCCACGTTCTCATGACCAGGTCCATACACTATTCCTGGTACGAGTTTTCTTTTCAACAATCTTTTGGCTTTATCCTTTTCTCTAATTGTTGTTTCCAATTTCAAAGCCATTGAAATTCCTCCTTTTTATCTAAACAATATACTCACGGAAAGATTTCTCCTGATTCTCATTATCGCTTCTCCCAAAAGAGGAGCTATAGACACCACTTTTATCTTATCGGGCAAACTTTCATGTGCAATGGTATCCGTTACATAGACTCGATCAATAGGTGATTCATCTATTATATTCAGTGCTTTACCTGAGAAAACGGCGTGCGTTGCACACGCTATTATCTTCTTTGCACCGTGCGTTTTTAAGATATCCGCTCCAGCTACTAAAGTGCGAGCAGTATCGATTATATCATCAAACATGACGGCCGTCTTACCTTTAACTTCTCCTATAACGTTTAGAACTTCAGCCACGTTGTCTTTGGGACGTCGCTTATCGAGAATGGCCAGTGGCATTCCGAGTTTTTCGGCGATTTTTCTCGCTCGCTTCACCGCCCCCACATCTGGGGAAACTACAACGGTTTTTTCTTCATCAAGATGTTCGTATTTTTTGAGTGCTTCGACAAACACCGGAAATGATTGCAAGTTATCCACAGGAATGTCAAAAAAACCCTGTATTTGTTCTGCGTGGAGATCAACAGTGAGAATTCTCGTTGTTCCCGCTACTGTGAGAAGATTGGCAACTAATTTCGCCGTAATTGGGTCTCGCCCCTTTGCTTTTCTGTCTTGACGCGCGTAACCGTAGTAAGGCATGACAACGGTAATGATGTTGGCTGATGCCCGCTTGAGTGCATCTACAATGATCAGAAGTTCCATAAGGTTTTCGTTAACGGGAGTGGATGTGGATTGAATGATGAAGACATCGTGACCACGTACCGTTTCCGCTATTCTGAGGCTTATTTCGCCATCGGAAAATCTCGAAATCTCTACAGATGCCGGTAATACATTCACATAGGCACATATTCTTTCAAGAAGTTGACGATTTGAAGAACCTCCAAGGATCTTCAATTCATTTCTCATCATTTGCCTCCATTTTCTTAAGTACCCAGCCTTCTTTGTTTATTTGCCTTGCCCTTCCAAGTGTGAGCGCGTAAGATGGGACATCATTTGTGATAACAGATCCTGCACCGATCATGGCATTATCACCGATTTCGACGGGGGCAACTAAGGCGCTATTCGATCCTATAAAAACACGCCTTCCAATAGTCGTTCTGCTCTTTTTCTTACCATCGTAATTACACGTTATCGTACCTGCACCCACGTTTGTTTCGGCTCCAACGGTGGCGTCTCCGAGGTAAGTAAGATGCTGGGCTTTTACACTTTCAAAAAGATGGGAATTTTTAACCTCCACGTAATTTCCAACTTTGACACCATCATCCAAAATCGCACCGGGTCGCAGACGTGAAAAGGGACCGACTGAACATCTCTTTCCAACCTTCGCACCGTTACATTCTGACCTGTATACAAGACTTTTCTCACCAACGGTCGTATCGATAAGCGTTGTCTCTGGTCCTACAATTGACTCAGATGCGATAAAACTACTTCCATAAACAAATGTGAATGGCTTCAAAACAGCACCGGGTTCAACGCGCACGTCTGGGCCGATAAATGTGCTCGTTGGATCCTCTACGGTAACTCCAGAATCCATTAAAGAAATGAGTATTCTCTCACGAGCGATCTTGAAAAGTAAAGACAATTCTTCTTGTGTGTTCATTCCCAATATTTCCAATTCACTTTCTATCTTAACAGCATCAACACTTTTACCCGCTTTTAACAATATATCCACAGCGTCGGTCAGGTAGTACTCACCTTTTTGATTGTTAGGAGTGATGTGTTTCAACGCATATCTCAAGGCGTCAGCATTAAAGGCATATATCCCACTGTTTACCTCGTGTATTTTCAATTCCTCAACGCTTGCCTCAACATCTTCGACTATTTTGAGAATTTCTCCATCTTTTCTTACTATTCTGCCGTATCCATCTGGTTTCTTTACATCAGCCGTTAGTACGGTCATGTCTGCTTCGGATTCCATGAGCTTTTTTACAGTAGACGGCTTGACAAGTGGCGCATCCCCATAAAGCACCACAACACGCCCGTCTAAAAATTCCAGGGCGCATTTCACAGCATCGGCAGTTCCTAATTGTTTAGGCTGAAAGTAAACCTTCACATCATCGCCAACCACATTCCTAACAGCTTCACCATTATGTCCAACAACTACGGCAACATCATCAATACCTGCTTTTTTTGCAACATCTATAACCCACTTGATAACGGGTTTCCCAAGTATCTCATGAATAACCTTTGGCCTTGGTGAGTGCATTCTCTTTCCAAGACCGCCAGCAAGAATCAAAGCCCTTTTCACATTTCATCACCCTCGAAATTATACACGAATTTTCTCAAAAAATGGTTAATTCTTTTTTATGGAGGAGAGCGCTGACTTGACGATTTCTTCCAGTCCTTCGGCACCACTTTCCACAGCATTTTTAACTGCTTCGAAAGCCTCATTGCGAGAAAAACCTAAAGCCATCATCGTTTCCACCGATTCCCCAATGTGATCGTCCGTATTAGCGGTAAAATGAAACTTTCCAGAAAGTTCTAAGATAATGCGCTCCGCCGTTTTAGTTCCTATACCAGGAAGTGATTTAAGAAAAAGAGTATCTTTTGATTCCACAGCTCTTACAAATGCATCAAGATCGGTCACATCCAAGATCTTCAGCGCATTCTTCGGACCAATTCCGTTTATTTTTATCAACGCATCGTAAAGTGTGCGTTCATCTTCATTCACAAAGCCGATAAGTTCAACTGGAGCATTTTCTCGAACCGCTTCACGAATGTAAAGAAATACCTCTTCACCTGTGTGAAAAGTCACAGAGTACTTGGTGCAGAGAAATACTTCGTAAAACACATTGTTAACTTCTAAAATAACTGCATTATCCGTTTTGGAATGTACAACACCTCTGAAGCCCCAGATCACTTTTCATTACTCCTTATCGGAATCGACGTTGCCTGTAAGAAAGGTACGAGCCACACCAACCGTGTAAAATGAACCACTTACCATCATGACGGAGTTCTCTCTTTTACACATATCAAGGCACGAATTCACAGCATCTTCTATATTTTTCATGAAACCGATGTTGTTGTACTTTTGAACTGCCCAAGAATATATCTCAAAGGGATCGGTCGCACGCGGATTGTTAGGTGTCGTTATGTAAAGCCTTTCAACAACGGGGACTATCGAATCTATCATCCCTTTGTAATCCTTATCGTTTAAAATGCCAACTATAGCGTTGATCTTTCTTTTTGGAAAGTACGTACTCAAATTCTTGCTTAATGCCTTCATGGCAGGAGTGTTATGAGCAACATCCAATATTATCGTGACATCTGACGGAAGCCACTCAAATCTACCTTCCCAAGCTATTGTGAAAATCGTTTCGTACAATTTTTTTCCGTCGGATTTGAATATTCCAAGCTTTTCAAGAATTTCAAGCGTTGCAAGTGAAATTGATAAATTCTTTATGGCATGTAAACCGTTCATTCGCGTTTCAAGAGAAAGGCTCCATCGATCTCCAACAAAATCGAAAGCGTTTTTTCCCAATTCGGTTCTTTTCACTTTGTATTTGAAATCCTTACCCAAAATTTTTAAATCGCAGTTCAATTCTTTTGCCTTTGAGATAATCATCTTCAATGGATCTGCTTCAATCTCTCCAACGACGACTGGCACATTCGGCTTGATTATCCCTGCTTTTTCAAATGCTATCTGAGAAAGAGATGAGCCAAGAGTCTCCATATGATCGTAATCTATCGATGTTATAACAGAGCAAAGGGGCTTTTCCACAACGTTAGTGGCATCAAAACGCCCTCCAAGTCCCACTTCTGAAACTACCACGTCAACGTTCTTAGATTTAAAATACAAAAAAGCCATGGCAGTAACAATTTCAAAAAACGTTGGAGCCATATCCGGTGATTTCGTCATAGCCTCAGCTTCCTTCGAAACCATTTCAAACATTTTAACGGCGTCTTCTTTAGATATGTAAATATCGTTCAACCGAATACGTTCTCTGAATGTCTCGAGATGAGGGGAAAAATAAGTGCCAACTTTGAGACCATGTACACTGAGAATTTTCCCGATAGTCCTTGTGACGGTACCTTTTCCGTTAGTTCCAGCAACATGAATGTACTCGAAAGAATCTTGCGGATTCCCCAATCTTCTAAGTAGCTCTTTTATTCTGACAAGTCCGAGTCTTATCTTGATTTCAGGATGCACTGAGTAAAGTGTTTTCAACATTTCGTCGTATCTCATATCAAATCAATCCTCGAGTGCTCTTATCATTTTGGAAAGTCTTTCAAATGTCTTTTTCAATTCTTCTCTCTCACTTCTTACCTTGTTCACTATTTTTTCAGGAGCTTTCTTCAAAAATTCCTCGTTTGAAAGCTTTGAATCTGCTCTTTTTATATCTTTTTCAATTTTCGACGCTTTTGAATGGAGTCGCTTCAGTTCCAATCCAGAATCAAAATTCTCATTTGCCACGACGAGGACTTCGGTGTCTGAATTAACTGCTGCCGACATGGAGTGCTTTGGCTTTGCAGTTAAGAATTCGACTTCTGATACGTTTGCAAGTTTTGCCAGGTATTTATCCACAATTGCATCTTTTAACAACTCATTTTTTCCAACGAAGACCACATTTATCTTTGTAGATGGTGTGATCTCAAGATCGGCCCTGACTCTCCTTACTCCCTTTATCGTTTCTATTATGAAATCGAATCCTTCATCTTCGTAATCGAACGCTTCATTTTTCTTTGGCCACTCAGAACTTGCAACAAATCCATCGAAGAAGTTAGACCAAACTTCTTCTGTTATGAAAGGCATGAAAGGATGGAGCAATTTCATGCTGTTTTTCAAAACAGTTAGAAGGACCTGTTTGGTATTTTCACGAAGTTCCTCAACACTCAATTGAACTTTTGATATCTCGATGTACCAGTCGCAGAAAGTACCCCAAAAGAAATCGTAGGCACGGTGTGAAGCCTGATTGAAATCGTAAGATTCTATCGCCTTCGTGACTTTGTCTATCGTTTCGTTCATTCTTGAAAGTATCCATCTATCGGCTACGGTCAAACCCCTTGGTTTTGAGAGTACAGTACCTTCAGTATTCATTTCTACAAAACGACTCGCATTCCATATCTTGTTCGAAAAATGCATGGAAGATTCAAAAGCTCTCTCATCCAAATTTATGTCACGTCCCTGAGCTGCTAACATGGATAAAGTTATGCGCATCGCGTCTGCACCATATTTTTCAACAACATCAAGAGGATTTATTCCGTTCCCAAGTGATTTTGACATCTTCCGCCCATACTTATCACAAACCAATTGGTGAATGTAAACATCGTGGAAAGGAATCTCATCCATGAATTCCAGCCCCATAACGATCATTCGTGCAACCCAAAAGAATATTATGTCAAAACCGGTTACAAGCAGATCGGTTGGATAGTACTTTTTCAGATCTTCGGTTTCTTCCGGCCACCCCCATGTGGAAAAAGGCCAAAGCGCAGAAGAGAACCACGTGTCAAGTACGTCCGGATCCTGAATGATATTTTCAGATCCACATGCCTCACACTTTTCAGGATCTTCTTCTGAAACTGTTAAGTGCCCACAATCTTTACAATACCACACGGGTATTCTGTGTCCCCACCAAAGCTGACGAGATATACACCAATCTCGAACATTTTCCATCCAATTCAAATAAACTTTTTTCCAGCGATCAGGATGGAATTTCACCTCTCCATCTTTTACAACTTCTATTGCACGTTTTGCCAACGGTTTCATCTTGACAAACCACTGATCTGAAAGCTTCGGTTCAACCGTAGTGTGGCATCTGTAACAATGTCCAACGGAGTGTGTGTAATCTTCAACTTTAAGAAGATAACCTTCCCTTTCGAGATCTGACACTACAGCTTCACGAGCTTTCTCCCTATCCATACCCTTATAAGGAGAATCGAATTTCACACGCGCCTCATCATCAAAGATATCCACTGTCTCAAGTGAATGTCTTCTTCCAATTTCAAAATCATTTGGATCGTGTGCGGGTGTGATTTTCAAAGCGCCAGTTCCAAATGTTACATCTACGTACTCATCTGCTATGATCGGAAGACGTCTTCCTACAAGTGGTAAGATGGCGTGCTTTCCGACGACGTTTTTATATCTTTCATCGTTGGGATTAACAGCTATCGCCGTGTCGCCCAGCATCGTTTCGGGACGCGTTGTAGCGATCACGATCTCTCCGCCTTCTTCTATGTGATATTTAATGTAATAAAGTTTTCCCTTATCGTCTTCATACTCCACTTCTTCGTTTGAAAGTACGGTACCACATTTTGGACACCAATTCACCATGTACTTTCCCCGATAAACAAGGCCTTTCTTGTACAAAGAAACGAAGACCTTTCTAACGGCTACGTTCAAGCCCTTATCAAGCGTGAAGCGTTCTCGCGTCCAATCGCACGATGCCCCCATAGCTTCTATTTGTTTACGGATCTTTTTGCGATATTCGTTGGCCCATTTCCAGACGAGATTGGTGAATCCTTCCCTTCCAACATCTTCTTTACTTCTTCCCTCTTTCGCCAATTTTTTCACCACAACATTTTGGGTAGCGATCCCCGCATGATCTTGTCCGGGAAGCCACACTGTTTCTTTACCTTTCATTCTGTTGAAACGGATCACGATATCTTGAATAATCACGTTCAAAGCATGGCCCATGTGCAAATCTCCTGTGATGTTAGCAGGAGGTATAACCATGGAAAACTTCCCATTTCCACTTTCTGTTTTTGGCGAAAAGATGCCTGAGGATTTCCACACTTTATACCACTTTTGCTCAACATTTTTCGGAGAATAAGATTTGTCCAAAATGTACTTTTCCCCCTTTTCCACATAAAATATTCACGCTGAATTATATCACAAGACAGCATCACTTACCGTATCTCTAAAATTTTCTAATTTTCCGCAAAGCATAATGGATTCTTAAATGTCTCGGATTTTTTGTACTATAATAAGGTAAGAAAGGAGCGCTAAATTGAAAATTTTCTACATTGTCGTAATATCAATTGGCATATTCTTGGGTTTTCTTTCGTTATTCTACCAGCCACATTCCATTTTCATTCCATTTAACTGGTGGGGGTTAGCGATCTTCATCACAGCCATTTTCTTTTTGATCGCATCTTTGAAGTATCAGAAGATCTTCTCTTATTTTCTGTTTGTGCTTGGAATTTTGGCCATGCTGAACACGTATTTTTACTTCAAGCAGTGTTCGTACATAAAAGGTTTTGAGGTCTTTGGAGGATTTTTCATCTCGCTTGCACCGCTTTTTGTGAAAAGAAGTGAGAAAAAGAATGCGAAAAGAAAAGTATTTTAATGGTAGAATAGCTTTAAGAGTGTCGATGATGAGATTTTAGGGATTTTCAAAGAATTCGCGCAACCAAATGAGGGAGGGATCTACGTGAAAGTGGTTATAGCTGGCAACGGAGTGAGTTCTATAACTTTGGTTAAAGAGTTGAAAAAGATATCTGACGATGCTGATATTGAAATTTTCACCGACGAAAACAGGCCGTTTTATTGGAGGCCGAGACTCATTGAAGTTTTGGCAAATGAAGCTTCTATAGACGAAATAACGCCTTACGATGAAAAGTGGTATGCAGCTCACAATGTGAAACTTCATATTTCCGATCCTGTGGTAAAAATAAACTCTAATGAGAAAGAAGCAATCTCAAAGTCAGGATTAAAAGTAAAATACGATGCTTTCGTCTTTGCCAATGGATGTGATCCTTTTATCTTGCCGATTCCCGGCAAAGATCTCAAAAATGTTTACACCATAAGAACGTACGAAGATGTTGTCGAGGTCAAAAAGCATTACGGCGCATCAAAAAAATTCGTGATCATTGGAGGTGGCATACTTGGAATAGAAGTGGCTGCCGCCTTGAATCGCGCAGGTGAAGAGAATGTCACAATTGTGGAATATTTCCCATATCTTCTTCCGCGTCAACTTGATAAACCCGGTGCCGCGATTTTGAAAACGTATTTGGAAAAGAGATATCATCTCAAATTCTTGCTTGGAAAAGCCACGTCTGAGTTGGAAGGAAATGAAAATGTAGAAAAAGTCGTATTTTCGGATAAGAGTTCTGTTGAAGCAGATGTTGTCTTGTTTTCAGCTGGTGTACGACCAAGAATATCGATAGCCAGGGAAACAGGAGTGGAATTTGAACGAGGTATAGTTGTGAACGATCGTTTACAAACGAGTGTGAATGACATTTACGCAATTGGGGATGTTGCACAGCATCGAAAAAAGCTTTACGGTACAGTCCCGCCAGCGGTTGAGCAAGCCAAAGTTCTTGCAAATGTCTTGAGCTCACATGATAAAAAATACACTGGAAGCATCATGTCGAACATGCTTAAAGTTGCCGGCGTAGATATGCTTTCCGTTGGAATGGTCGATCCTGACAGTGGAGATTACACTTTTGTGTCTAGAGGAGACATGAACAAAGGTTTTTACAAAAAAATCGTTACAGAAGGAAATAAATTTGCCGGAGCAATCACCATAGGCGTGAAAAAAGCGAATGCTTTGAAGTTGAAAAAACTCGTTGATGAAGGCTCTCCGGCGAACTCGCCACTAACGAAATACGTCGAATTTTGAGGAGGAAATGACCATGAAAGATTACATTTATTCTCCGAATGAGTTGCTTGAGATGGCTCTGAAGATCGAAAAAGATGGAGTAACTTTTTACTCTTATTTATCGAAAAATTCCAAGGACTCTAAAAGGAAGGAGTTTTTTTCGTACCTTGCTTCTCAAGAAGAGCAGCATATTAAAGATTTTAAGGCTATTTCTTCGGGACTTATTGATGACGTAGAGCCGGAGTTCTGGGATGAAGCATCAAAATACATTCAGAGCTTGGTAGAGGGGAAAATATTTCCGAGTGCCGAAGATATGATAGAAAAATCAAAGGGAATGAATGTCGACCAAATATTGGATTCAGCAATCGGGGTAGAAAAAGAAACCGTCATCTTCTATGAAGAGTTGTTCGATCTTGTTCGTGCAAAAAAATCCAAAGAAATTCTTTCAAAGATAATACGTGAAGAAGTAGGACACGTAAGAAAACTTTCTATGTTGAAGGAATGAAGGGAGAGGATTCACATGTTAAAGAAATTTTCTTTAATTCTGTTAATTTTAGTCATTTCCACCTTAGCATTAGCACAAGGGGTCATGAATTTTGCACCCAAAAGCGCTAATGTCGTAGCCGTCTTCGAAAACAACAGTCAAAATTACAGTGCTTTGAAAAAGGCACCGTTATTTTCTTTCCTGTTAGACGATCTTGGAATAGAGAGTCTGATTAAATCCTCAGTCAGTCAAACTGCACTTTCTATTAACACTAAAACCTCCCAAATATGGAATGCAATTCAAAATGATTTCGTCATATTTGGAAAGAGAGATATGAATTCAAAATCTGAATTTAGCGTTGCTGCAGTATTCAAAAGCAATTCAAACATGGTTATGAATTTGCTTTCTTCATTCATTGGAGGGAATCTTGGAACTCAAAAAATCAACGACGTTACTTTCAAAACATTTGAAGCGAACGGCCTGACCATTTACGCTCTGGATCACGATGAATACGTCTTGTTATCGAATTCTCCAAACTTGATAATCGATTCTGTGAATTCTTATGATGGGAAAAGCCCATCTTTCAAAGCATTTGGAAATGTTCCAAGTGATTCCTGGTTCTCGATTTACTTCAAAGATGAATTTTCAAAAGACTCCACGAGCGATGCAATACCAAAAGACACGGTCGCCTACGGGGAAGTAAAGGGAAATTCTTTATCCATAACGGGAGTGTCTGAATTTGAATACAAGAACAAAACTCTCAAGTCGAAGATACTTTCTTTCAAATCAAATGCGAAATCGCTTGAAACGACTCCCGCAACAGGAGATTTTTGGGTTGCTGCGGATGTTGCCGATCCAGTTGAGCTTTACAAATTGGTGAAAAATTACGCAAAAGGTTGGAAAACCGATAAATTACCTGTATTGAATGAGAAAGAGGTACTTGACTTGGTTGGCCATATGAACGGCAAAGTTTTCATGTACGCGAATGCAGGTTCGAGCAAAGAAGATTACGTTGCATCTGTCTACCTTTCTAAAGACATATCAAAGTACATACCAAATATTTCAAAAACAGCATCTGCCACTTTCAAATGGCAAGGTCATACAGTACTTCGTAACGATACCGTTGAGGGAACAAGGACAACATCTGACTACACTATCTTTTATCACGATAAAGTTATTTTTTCCAATATGGCGCCTGAGGATGTTTCGAAGTATCTAAAAGTTCCAACCAAGGCGGAAGATGTGGGAAATTACTCGAGTTTCTCAAATCAGGTTTGGAACAACGCCTTCGTGATCGGATATGTGGACATCGGAAATATAATAGAAAACGCACTTCAATACACTCTCAAATCAGGCGCGATTTTCCAGGCAAAAACTGATAGCAACGCTGATTTTGTGTGGCAGTTAATATTAAGGTGATTTGCTGATGCGCAAACTTTCCAAGGCTGTTGAATCTGTAGAATCATCTGTAACTTTGAGGATAAACTCAAAGGCTCAAGCTCTGAAAAAATCCGGAAAGGACATTGTGATTTTTACGGCAGGGGAGCCCGATTTTGCAACACCCGATGAGGTAAAAAATGCCGCTGTAGATGCGATAAATGCGAATTTTACCAAATACACAAAATCAAGTGGCATCGTTGAATTGCGAGAGAGAATATGTAGAAAGTTAAAAGATGACAACGGCCTCGAATATTCTCCTGATGAGATCGTTGTTTCTAACGGTGGTAAACAGGCGCTTTTTAACATATTTGGAGCGATTTTAAATCCAGATGATGAGGTGATGATCTTCACGCCTGCGTGGGTAAGTTATGCCCCTCAAATAATAATGTGGAAAGCCAAAGCAGTAGAAGTTTCAACCTCGTCCGAAGAAGGATATTTGCCAAAACGCGAATCACTTGAATCCAATCTAACAGATCGAACAAAGGCCATACTTTTGAATTCTCCAAACAATCCAACTGGTGCCGTATACGATAGAAAAACTCTGAAAATGATAGCTGATTTCGCAACGGAGCACGATCTTTACGTGGTTGCAGATGAAGTCTATGAAAAGATGGTCTACGATCTTGAACACATATCCATCGCTTCCATAAATGGAATGCGCAATCGCACTTTGATCGTTAACGGTTTTTCAAAAAGCCACGCCATGACAGGTTGGCGTGTGGGATACTCGGTTGCCCCTTTAGAAATCTCAAAAGAGATCGCCAAGATCCAATCTCACACAACATCGAACATAAACTCCATTGCTCAGATGGCAGCCCTTAAAGCTTTAGATGTCGACACCTCGTATATGATGATAGAATATCGAAAAAGAAGGGATTTGATCGTTGATCTACTCGATAGAGCGAATTTCAAGTTTTCAAAACCTGCCGGGGCTTTCTACACTATGATCGACGTAAGAGATTTTTTGCACGGCAAGACAACCGAAGAGCTTTGCATGGATCTTATGGAAAACGCTGGCGTTGCGGTAATACCAGGTGATGGATTTGGAGCACCAGGATTTGTCAGAATATCCTTTGCGACATCTCAAGAACAAATAAAAAAAGGGATTGAAAGATTGACGAACTACTTGAATTGACATAAAGAGTAGTGATATACGATTCAAGAAAGTGGGATCTTTTTCAAAGATCCCACTTCTAAAATTTCACCGTATCCATCTTCTTTAGATGAATTCATTTATTAGAAATTCAAATGAGAAGTGTTGTCGCCATGAATTGACCATCTATTTCAAGAATAACAAAATACATTTTTGGAAAATTCTTTAAGAGTGTTTAATGATTCTATTTTAGTTGAAGGTGAATTCATCCTGTTCGGAGATGAAATTCAATTCCAATTCATGATATAATTCACAGGCCTTTTCACAGACAAATTCTATTGAAAGGAATAAGATTTGGACAAATTCATTGTGGCCATTGTAGCGTTTCTTACAACTTTGACAACGACTCCTGTTGCGATTTTTTTTGCAAAATCAAAGGGATGGGTGGACCTTCCAAATGAGAGGAAGGTCCATAAGGTTCCAATGCCAAGAGTGGGTGGCTTGGGAATATTTGCCGGCATAGTTGTGGGAGTCGTATCGACTGGATTTTTGAAAGATCAAATGTGGCCTTTTTTACTTCTTATACCTTTCACACTGATCTCAATGATGGGTTTTGTAGATGATGTAAAAGGGCTATCTTTCAAAATAAAATTCGCAATTCAAATATTGGCTTCAATTCTCGCTGTGCTTCTCATTGGAGCAAATGTACCGTACATTACCAACCCCTTTAGTCACTCCAGAATAGCTTTCGGGATCTTCGGGCCTGTGATCGCGGTTATCTGGATGGTTGGAATAACAAATGCCATAAATCTTTCAGACGGACTTGACGGTCTTGCAGCTGGAATAAGCGCGATAGCAGCATTGGCATTGGCGTTTACTTCAGCAAGAGTGGATATCACAACGGCTCTCATCGCCGTGAGCGTTTTTGCGTCGGCTGTTGCCTTTCTAAGATACAATTTTCATCCAGCTAAAACATTCATGGGAGACACGGGAAGTCAATTACTTGGATTTGCCCTCGCTGTGATCTCCATAAAGGGATCCTCACTTTCGGCTTCTACCCTTTCACTGGCTGTTCCAATACTTGTCCTGGGAATTCCAATTTTAGACACCACGTATGCATTTATTCGAAGAATGGTCAAAGGAGGAAATCCTTTTTTGCCAGACAAAATGCACATTCATCATCAACTTCTGAGTATAGGATTCTCTCATGTTGGTGCAGTGGTTTTTATATACGCAATTAGTTTTGCACTTGCCATGATCGCAATGGCCTTCAGAGGCCAACATGAATTGACATTTTTTGCTTTTTATGCGGTTATAGCGATTGCTCTTTTCGCTTTCTTAAAAGTTATGCGTGATAAAAATAAAAAAAGGGGTGAATAGCGTGCCTGATATCTTGAAAATCAAATTGCTCAAAACCGGTAAAATACTTGAATATCCAGAAGGGATCACTCTTGAAGCGATTGCAAAAGAACATCAGAAATTGTACGATTCTGAAATCGTTGCCGTTCGAGTTAACAACGACATCAAAGAGCTTTTCAAAACTTTGGACAAGGATTCCGAGATCGATTTTATCGATCTCACGGACGAAGACGGTGTGAAAATCTATCAAAGAGGTTTGACGTTTTTAACGTATGTCGCATCATTGGAGGTTTTTCCTGACAAAGTCTTAAAAGTGCGTCATTCACTTGGAAAGGGACTTTACTGCGAATTCGACGGTTGGACACCTTCAAAAGAAGACATTGATAAGATAAAAGAAAAAATGCGCGACCTTGTTGAAGAAGACATACCGTTCGTCAAGAAAGAACTTTACAAGTTCGATGCGCTTGAACTTTTCAAAAAGCATGGTATGTACGATAAGATAGAGCTTTTGAAATATCGAACGAAATCAACGATAAATGTTTATTGGTGCGGTAAGTACTTCAATTATTATTACGGATATATGGTTCCATCCACTTCGTACATAAAACTTTTCGATCTGATCAAAGTCAACAACGGCTTCGTCTTAGTGCATCCTGACATAACCTCTCCAAATGCTTTACCTGCATACGTACCTCAGCCTAAAATGTCAAAGGCCTATGAAGATCGCGAACGATGGGCAAAGATCGTTGATATGGAAAATGTTGGAGATCTGAACAAGCTCGTTTCAAGTGGCAGAGCAAGGGAATTGATCATGATGTGTGAATTACTTCATGAAAAAGAAATTTCACGCATTGCTGACGATATAACGTCGCGTGATAATGTAAAATTAGTACTCATATCCGGACCATCATCGTCAGGAAAAACCACTTTCTCAAAAAGGCTTGCACTTCAATTAAGAGTAAATGGATTTAAACCGTACCCAATGTCACTTGACGATTACTTCGTTGAAAGAGACAAAACGCCTGTAGGCCCAGATGGAAAACCCGATTTCGAGTCTTTAAAAGCTCTTGATCTGGAATTGTTTAACCACGTTTTGAATTCTGTATTTGAAGGCAAAGAGGTTGAAATTCCCAAGTTCAACTTCAAAACCGGAAAGCGTGAATACAAGGGAAATGTGATAAAGCCAACTGATAGAACGATACTGATCGTTGAGGGAATTCATGGGCTTAATCCAGAACTTACAAACGAAGACGATTCTTTGAAATACCGCATATACGTGAGTGCTCTCACACAGATGGATTTGGACAACGATAACAGAATACCAACAACCGATGTAAGAATAGTTAGGCGTATGGTTAGAGATTACAAATTTCGTGGGCACAGCGCTTTGAAAACCTTGCAAATGTGGCCATCTGTTAGGTTGGGAGAAGAACGAAACATATTTCCTTATCAAGAAAATGCAAACGTAATGTTCAACTCTGCACTTCCTTACGAACTCGCCATTTTGAAAAACTTCGTTACCCCCTTACTTCTTCAAGTGGATAATTCCACTTCTGTGTACAGTCAAGCTCGAAGACTCATAAGATTCCTCGATTACTTTTTACCAATTGTTGATTTCGATGTTATTCCATCAACATCTATAATTAGAGAATTCATTGGAGGAAGTTATTTCCATTACTGATCCACTTTTTTAAAAATCGAAACGATAACGCTACATATAGTATGATAATGAAATGTTATACTATATGTAGCGCTATGGCTTAAGGAGGTATTTTATAGATGTTGTCTCAAGTAATAGAAAGATTTATCGACACTGATCCAAGTCAAAACTCAATGAGAATACTAAAAGAGAGGTATCTTTGGAAGAACCAAGATGGTGAGTTCGCGGAAACAAACTGGGACGACGTGTCAAGAAGAGTGGCACGAGTCATCGCAACAGCGGAACTAATGAACCCAAAAATGAAAGAAAAATCGAACGAAGAGAGACTTGAAGATGTAAAGAAATGGGAAAGAAAGTTTTTCGAAATTCTAAAAGCACGACTCTTCATTCCGAATAGTCCCACACTTTTCAATGCCGGCAGTGGAATAAGCATCGAGCTTTTGCAGAAAAATCTAAACGAAATGACCCTTAAAGATTACGAAGCGATTTACTCCGGTAGAAATTACCTTCACATGTTGAGTGCCTGTTTTGTCGTACCAGTTGAAGATAGCATTGATGGGATATTCAACGCGGTTAAAAATTACGCGCTTATTACCAAATCTGGAGGTGGCGTTGGATCCAATTTCTCAAATTTGAGACCAAAAGGCGCATTTGTTGCTGGAACTTCTGGACGTTCATCCGGACCCGTGAGTTTTATGCACGTTTTTAACTCTGCCATAAGTGTTGTGGAACAAGGGTATAAGCGCCGTGGAGCGCTTATGGGAATACTCGATATTACACATCCCGACATAGAAGATTTCATAAAAGCAAAAAAACACAACACGGGTGATTCTGTTCTTAATTTTTTCAACATGTCCGTTGCGATAAAGAACAAAGTGGATATTTTAAAAGCTTATGAAGAAGATGGAGAAATCGAGCTTTCTCATCCTAAAGAAAGTAAAAAGAAATTCGTCAAGATCAGAGAACTTCTTGGGAAAATAGCAGAAAATGCTTGGAAAACAGGTGATCCTGGATTAGTCATTCTTGATGAGATGAACAAATACAACGCCCTTTATCCCATAAGAGTGATAGAATCCACCAATCCTTGCGTTACAGGCGATACCTTCGTTCAAACCTCAGAAGGCCCAAAACAAGTTTCGGATCTGATAGGGAAAAAGGTGAATCTCGTCGTAAACGGATCCGAATACGAGATGATATCTGAAGGTTTTTTCAGTACTGGAAGGAAAGATGTGCTTAACCTCAAAACACAAGAAGGATATTCACTGAAACTCACGAAAAACCATCTTGTATCCAAAGTCAAGGCGCAAACGAAATATTCGCTTGAGACGGAATGGATCAGTGTCGAAGATATCAAAGCGGGAGACAAGATAATCGTTAACAACCATAGGGGAGCGAAAGGTTGGTCTGGGAAATACGGTGAAAAAGAAGGGTACATGATTGGAATTCTCATTGGAGACGGAAGCTTCTCTCCCAAAAATTCCATTCTAAATGTCTTGGCTTCGAAAAAGGATGAAGTAGCAGAATACGCAATGGACGTGCCATACGGATCTGATTTCAAAGATTGGAGATCCGTAAAAAGTTCAGCCGCTCGCAGTCTGATCACAGAGCGCGTGAAAAAGCTTGCCAACGAAATGGGCATAGTCAGAGGACGAAAAACTATAACAGACGATGTTGAAAAAACGTCTTTCGATTTTTATAAAGGATTCCTCAGAGCTCTTTTCGACTTGTACGGAACTGTCCAGGTAAACGCGGGAAATGATGTATCCGTAAGACTCGTACAAAGTAACATCGAGCTTCTTGAAAGAGTCCAGAGAATGCTTTTGAGGATGGGAATATTCAGCAAAATTCACAGAAATGGAAAAAGTACTGAACGAAGTTTCCTACCAGACGACACGGATAAAACGAAATACCATGCGATCAAATCTCAGCACGAATTGATCATTTCAAAGGACAATCTGATCGTTTTCAACGAGCTAATAGGATTTGAAGACACGACCAAACAGGGGAAACTCGATGAAATATTGGCGGACTACGCCCAAAAGATGAACAGAGAAAGCTTCGTGGCCACGGTGGATTCGGTAGAGGAAATCGGAATACGGGATGTTTATGACGTTTCTGTCGAAAAGGTTCACGCCTTCGATGCCAACGGACTCATGGCTCACAACTGCGGTGAAATCGGGCTTCCTCCTTTTGAAGCTTGCAATCTTGGTTCCATCGATGTGGCGAAATTTTATAACGATGGAGAATTCGATCATGAAGGATTCAAAGAGTTAGGAAAAATAGCCACGAGATTTTTGGACGATGTTATCGATGTGAATGTTTTCCCATTACCGGAAATAGACGAAGCGGTGAGAAATTCAAGACGTCTTGGCCTTGGCATCATGGGTTTTGCCGATCTTCTGTACATGATGGAGATCCCATACGATTCCGAAGAAGGTAGAAAGTTCGCATCTAATCTCATGGCAGAATTGGCACTTGAAGCGCATCAAACGTCGTATGAATTGGGTCTCGAGAAAGGCAATTTCCCTCTTTACGATCAGAGCCGTTATGCGACAGAACGCGGTTTCATTCCTTTCGCGATGGGATCCTCCGACTTTGATGAAGAAATAAGGACAAGATTTGACGAGATCTCAAAAGCCCACAGAAACGTAGCCGTTCTCACAGTTGCTCCAACTGGTTCGATATCCAACATCGCCGATACCTCTTCTGGACTTGAGCCCAACTTTTTGCTCGCATATACTCGATATATGAACGGTTCTGATGGCTCAAAGAAAGCCCTCATTTACGTGAATCGTGTTTTTATGAATCGTCTTGAAAACACGCTAAAGGAAGAAGACATAGAAGGCATAAAGGAGAGAATTCTAAAAGATGGAACTCTCAGAAATATAGAAAATATTCCACCGGAGATCAAGAGAATATTCGTTGTAAGTCATGATATATCACCGGATGATCATTTGCTCATGCAGGAAGCATTTCAGAAATACGTGGACAACAACATATCCAAAACCATCAATTTGCCGAATTCCGCAACTGTTGAAGACGTGTTAGATGTATACATAAAGGCTTTGAAATCCGATGTTAGGGGAGTTACCATATATCGAGACGGTTCTCTTCAGAAGCAGGTTCTCAATTCCAACAAGAAGATCAAAACAAAAAATGCTCCAAAAGTTGACTTCTTCATACTTGACGATCACCATAAATTGAGGGCAAGGCCAAGAAAAAACACGCTAAGATCTGTCACCAGAAAGTACCGACGTGATTCTGGAACGACTTACATAACTGTCAGTTTCGATGATTCTGGAGAAGCCATCGAAGTTTTCGTGTCCAATGGAGGAGAAACTGCAGAAATAATAGGAAGACTTTCTTCCGTGGCACTCAGATCAGGGGTTTCAATAGATGAAATTCTTGAACAGCTTCAGAAAGTTAAAGGTGATTATTCAAAGGGTGTGGCCAAAGAAATCAAAAAATCGATAGACGATTTCTCAGAGCTTTGGACATCTACATACGAGGAAGGCAGAAACGAAATTATCCATGTGGATGGTAGCAAAAGGACACCAGAAGAAATAGAGAAATTCGTAGTTGCCAACGATCTTGAGTGGTACAACGACTATTACATCGATGGTGATGGGAATACGTATTGTCCCGTATGTCTTTCAAAGAATTCATTAGTGAATCAGGAAGGATGCGTTACTTGCATGAATTGTAATTGGTCCAAATGCTCGGTAGGGTAAACGTAGCGGCGGTACACGCCGCTTTTTTCTACATGTGCACTAAAATTCGCTTTTTTGTCCAGATCATGAAATGAAAAATAGCGCATGATGATGTCCGAATTTTATGCGATCTGTTTTTTAAATTTCTCACTTGAACACGGATTCCGTTTTCTTCTTTTTTTCGAGGTACATCTTTTTATCAGCTTCGGAAATGAACTCATCAGAAGAGAATTGGTAATCGTATTGTACGCAACCATGGCTAACGATTATTTTATACATTTTTTTGTCACTTGAATTCATCTTGTCTAAGGTTTTTTTCACTTTTTGCCAAATCGAATCGGCATTTTCCACACTACATTCTGGAAGGATGATCAAAAATTCATCTCCGCCCATTCGACAGATCACATCTGATTCTCTTGTATTTTCTTTTACAGTGTTGGTTAACGTCTTCAAAAGATCATCTCCCGCCTGATGACCGAAGGTATCGTTTACCAATTTCAAATCGTTCACGTCTATAAAACATATCGACAACGGCTCTTTTTTTCTCTTTGCGATCTTCATCTTTTCTTCGAGTATCGTCATCGCAATTCGTCGGTTGTAAGCACCTGTAAGTTCGTCATAAGTGGCATACCTTCTGAGTTGTTCCTCCATCCTTTTTCTTTTGTCTATTATCTTTATCAATCCAAGTACTTTAACTGGTTCTCTGTTTACATCCCACTCCATTATCTTTCCATCTTCAGAAAGCCAAACCCAGTTTCCGGATTTCGTTCTAATTCTGTATTCCACATGGTACTCATCACCATTCTTGGAAATGGTGTCTTTTAAAGATTCTTTGGATCTTTCTAAATCGTCAGGATGAATCAGCTTTCTTAAACTTTCCAAAGTCGTTGAGATCTCTTTTTCATCGTATCCAATCCTAAGAAGAATTTCGGGCGTTATCTCAATTTTTCTCGTTTTTAAATTACTTTCAAAAATCGAAGTTTGAGAATATTTTAAAGCCAATTCATATCTTTTTTGCAATTCTTCAATTCTTTTTTGAGCGTTTTTAAGTTGGGTGATATCTAAAGCCGAAACGAGTAGCATGGGGTGATCGGACAGGACAATTCTTTCAGATCTGAGATCTATCCACTTTTCTTCTCCACTTTTTGTTATGATTTTTACATCATATTCATCTATAGCTTTTGCCCCTTTTAATCTTTTTATAGCTCTTTGGGTAGTCAACTCTCTAAAATCAGGATGAATGATCTTTTGAAATCTCATTGTTAACAATTCTTTGGAGGAATATCCGGTTAGCTTTTCTGCTTGTTCGTTTACATAGGAGAATTTGAAGTCCTTTTCAACTTTTACCACTGCAATTGGTAAGGATCTGAGAAGGAGTTGAAGCTCTTCGTTACTTTGACTCAAACTTTTTTGCAAAATCTTCATTTTAAGAGATTTTGAAGCGAAGCTTTTGAAGAGATTCATCAACCTGATCGAATCTTTCCCGAAGTGTTTTTTATTCCCTTCCAGTATATCGAGTGCCATTCCAGCAAGATTTTTACCGTCCACCTCTAAATCGAAGACAAGTGATTCTTTTATTGGTTTTATCTCATCAGAAAATCTCTTTTTTGTCTCTCCAGAGTGGTAATCCATTATATTTTTTACAACGAGGGTTCTGTTCCTTGGAAGTTTGAATTCTTTTTCATCTATTCTCAATTTTTTCAGCATGTTGATATCGTAATGTAGGGCGTCTACAAATCTGACTTTTCCATTTTCGTAAACAAAAACACTTCCCGCATCCGCTTCGGGAATCAATTCCATGATTTTCCTAAACATAGTAGAAAGAAAATCGTCAACACTCATGCTGAATGGATCTAAATCGGATATGAATGTCACCATATCCATTTCTTTTTCTTTGAAAACTCGATATTTTTCTTCATTTTCCATATTTTTCGTATTTCTCACGCCCTTAAATGGTATATACTTTAAACCACATGATGCGTTCTACAGATACAAAAGTTCGTGTAAGACATTTGTTGTTCTCTATCCAGCAAGGATCTTTTGAATTTTACGTAAAGTTATAATTCCAATTACAAAAATATTATAACAAAAGTAATCATAATTATCAAATTTCATTGCAGTACCATTGATCTTGGCCTTACTGATGATATCATAAAAACGGGTTTTGTATTTTTGCTTTTCAAAAAGATTAGTATTTGTGGTTCAAAGACGGGAGATGACGGCATGAGATTTGTGATAATTAAAGACGGAGGACGTTCTCCAAATGACGTAGAAATGAGAGGTGTCAAGGCAGTTATAAATGTTCTTAATGAGCTTGGAGAGGTGCGTGTCTTCGATTTCAATCTATCTTTAATCGAAAAATTAAAAAAAGACGACGTTATTTTCAACTTCGCCGAAGGTAAAAGACAAGATTTCTTGCAGGCGAAGATCACGGCGATCGCGGAAGCCTTCGGAATGAGATTCATCGGATCTCCCGCTTACACCCACTACTTATGTCTCGACAAGGTGGCAACAAAGGCTCTGTTGAAAGCGTACGGAATTTTGACTCCGTCCGGTGCGGTTTTCGATGGAAAGGAATTCGTTGGAGATATTCCCGCTCCACCGATTATGGTTAAACCAGTTGCCGAAGGATGGGGAATAGGCATCGAATCGGATAGTCTATGTGAAGACGTCGAAACGGCGAAGATTGTGGCGAGAAAGAGGTTTGAGAAATTCAAAGAATCGATCCTTTTGGAGAAGTACATCCAGGGCACCGAATTAACCGTTGGATTGGTAGGGAATTCGGAAAACTTAGAAGTGTTACCTCCGCTTGAAATAGATTTTTCAAACTTGCCTCAAGGAGTTGAAAGGTATTACAGTCAAAAGGTCAAAGAGGACTACGGTGCGCAAACGATTTACAAATGTCCCGCGCCTTTGGATTATGAACTTCTTAAAAAGGTGAAAGAAGTGGCCAGAAAGACTTTTAACTTCGTAAAAGCAAAGGATTTTTTAAGGGTTGACATGCGCATCTCTGGAAACCAAATTTACGTGATAGAGGTCAACTCCATGCCTGGTTTGGTTCCAGAATACAGTGATCTTTCCAAGATGGCCACAGCGATGTCAAAAGATTACAGATGGTTGATCGAGAAGATCATCGGGGTCAGGCATTGAATCTTGAATTTTTCTGCTCTCGTCTCATTTTTTTAAAGTGAGAGAAATCGGAGGGCAGATTTGTTCGTCTTAGAACCTATTCTTAAATAATCACGATATCTTAATTCAAGTGTATGTCAATTCTATCGCTTGTAAAAACTCGTTAAAATTGCATCGCTTTACAAGCGATAAGGAAATTTTTTTCGAAGCCTTATCAAGACTGAATCACTCGTTTATTCATCTTTCAGTTCACATCACTCAGCGCGAGCCGGCGGATTTATAACTTTGAAATCTAAATCTTTTTTCGCTTTGCAAGCGACAAGGGAATTTTTTTCGAAGCCTTATCAAGACCGAATCGCTCGTTTATCCATCTTTCAGTTCACACCGCGAGGCACGCTGCATACGAACGTCCTGTTCGATTCGCTTTCTCGACACGTCCTGTGTCTCTCAGCCTCGCTTTTGTGAACTTCCAGATGGCGAGCTCATATGTCTTGATGAAGACTTCGAGGAGCGGAAGTGCTCTTTAGAGCCGAGAGAGCGGGATTGCCCTTTGGTAATATCTTTCCCGCTTTTGCGATCAAGGCGGTAGCCACGACCCTTTGGCACTCGTCACTTCGACATATACGGCCAAGGCATGAGTCAAATAGAAGAGATCATCATTTGGAATGTGTCATTTTTTCTAAAGCGTTCATTATGATTGAAAGTCCTATTTCATTTTTCCCACCGCGTGGCAAAATGATATCGCAATTGTATTTCTGGGGCTCTATGAAATTTCTGAAAGCTGGGGCCACGAATTTTCTGTATTGAGATATGATGGATTCAATCGAACGTCCACGTTCCTTTGTATCCCTTTCTATTCTCCGTATAAGCCGCTCGTCTCCATCTTCATCAACATAAATTGCAAGGTCAAAAAGTCTTCTTATGTTTTCCCTGTAAAGTACGAGTATGCCTTCGACGATGATGAGCTCTTTTGGCTCGATTCGTGTTGTTCTGGATGAATCGCGCCTGTAAGTCACAAAACTGTATGAGGGAACCTCTATGGAATTCCCGTTTTTAAGGGATTTAAGATGATTGAAGAAAAGATCAAAGTCGAAAGCGGATGGCGTATCAAAATTCACCTCTCTCGGATCGGTACCTGCATCAAGATCTTTGTAATAGTTATCCATGTTGAGACATACCGTCCTTTTTTTAAAATGTTCAAATATCTTATTGGCGACCGTGGTTTTTCCAGCGCCACTTCCACCAACTATCGCGACAAAAGTACTCATAAATTCACCCTGCCTTTTCAACGTATAGTTTTTAAATGTTTCGATCATAATTTTACCATCTCAGTGAAAATTCATGGTAGGTGATATAATAATTTCAAAAAGTGGAGGTGATATTCATGAAAAGATCAACAATCGTACTTGCCGTAATGGTGGCGTTGCTTGGACTCATGACTTTCGCACAACCTATAGTTCAAAGCAGTACATCTCTTAGCAGGGTTTTCTTTGAACCGAATGCAGGTGAAGTTCCGTTTTTGAACGTTATCAATGGTGCGAAGTCCAGTTTGAAAATTGAAGTCTACGTCATGACTTCCAATGATATTTTTGAAGCAATTGGGAATGCTGTCAAACGTGGAGTAAACGTTCAAGTTATACTTACACAGCATCCTTACAACATGGAAGCCCAATCTAAGTACGCATATGAAGAATTGAACTCCATCGGTGCGCATGTCAGATGGGCTCCAGCACGTTTCACTTACGATCACGCAAAATTCATGATAGCAGACAACTCAATCGGAATATTTGGAACATCCAATCTCACTTATAGCGGTGTTTCTCAAAATTTTGAGGCCAATGTTTTGACAAAAGATACAAATCTTGTGAAAGCTCTCGATATGGTTTTTGAAGCTGATTGGAAAAATGTTCCAGCTGGCTCAATTCCAAGAGAGCACCTTGTTTTGAGTCCCAACAGCGAAAGTGACATCTTATGGTTGATCAACAGCGCAAAGAAAAATATGAGAATCGTGGAAGAAGAAGTTCCGGAGGGAAATGTTTTTAATGCAATTGAAGCAGCTGCGAAACGAGGAGTCAACGTTCAACTTGTCGAACCACGATCGAATGTCAAGAGAGCTTCTGGGCAGTACGCTTTGGCATCACTCGCAATTTCCGGTGTACATGTCGGTCTTGTGAAAGAACCTTTTATTCATGCAAAGATGATCGTGGTAGATGACAATTACCTCTTTATAGGATCACAGAATGTCTCTTACACCTCTTTATATCAAAACAGAGAAGTGGGAGCCATACTTTCGAACAAAGCACTTATTTCATCTGCTTCGTCACGTTTTGACTCTTTATGGAAACTTGCATCCACTTTGCCACCAAAAATTCCAACTGCTCAGACCGCCTTTTTAACTCAAATCGTTTCAAGCCCTTACAATTATATGGGAAAACTCGTCAAAACAGTTGGAACGGTTGAAGCTGTGTTTGGTCCAACGGTCTTCGTTTCGTATTCACGTGGAGTGAAGATAGCAGGACTTGAATTGTGGCTTGGACACGTGAAGAATTCTTCCCCAAATCTTGAAGTTGGAGAAACCGTTCGAATCGTGGGATCTGTAGACACTTACAACGGGCAACTTGAGATTTCAGCAGTTATGCCACCAAAAATTATCTCAGAAGCACTTCCACCACTTCCATTTCAGCCATCTTTTGATGAACTTTCCAATTACAACGGGCTCACCGTTTTGATGAAAGGTACTGTGCGAATTTTAAGCAGTGGAATGTACATTTCGAATGGAAAAGCATCCGTTAATTTGCTTGCGCTCAAAAAATTGCCGAAGATAGCGGGAGGAACGGAAATTTACGTTGAAGGCGTGGTTATCAACAAAAATGGCAAATCGGTTGTGGCTCCAACGAGATTTTACAGCGCGAACACATACCTTCCCATTTTAGAGCGTGGAAAAATAAAATCGAATCCAAAGCTATCGGAACTTCGTAAGAATTCCAACATTTATTACTCCCAGTCGATCACGGCAACAGGCATCGTTTCTGCCGTGGTGAGCTCATCAAACGCTTACATAACCTCCAATGACTATGGTATGAGAATATACGGAGAGCACGGTTCCGTTCGTCCAGGTGATATTGTGAAAGTTGAAGGAGTTTTCACCTCTTACGCTGGAGCATTCGAGATCGATGTGAATTCAGTAAAAATAACAGGTCACACTGCGAAACCAGAACCTATTTCCATCAAAACCTCTAATGCGCCAAAATATCCAGAAATGCTCGTAAAAGTCTTTGGAACCGTATCAAAGGCAAAATCCAAGACTTTTTATATTGACGATGGAACTGGCGCTGTGATAGTTTACGTTCCAAAAGGAGCTTTGCCATCAAATGGTGAAAAAGTGAATGTTGTTGGAATCGCTACCAAATACAAAGACGTTTACGAGATCTACGCCTTATCGATTTCTAAGAAATAACACTCGAAACGAATTTACTTGTTCCTTCCTCTATATTTTTAAAAAAGATATAAGGGAGGAACAAGCTTGTATTTTTAAAAAAATTCTCTTGATTTATCGATAACTCTTTTTATCATCTCTTCAAGGTCAACATCTTTTATGCTACAGCCAGAAGCTCTTGCATGTCCTCCTCCACCAAAAGCGACTGCTATTTTACTCACATCTACGTAGTTTTTTGATCTGAATGAAATGCTTATCTGCCTTTCTGGCCATTCTATGAAGAAAATTGCAACTTCGACTCCGTATATCGATCTTACCTCACTAACGAATCCATTCACATCTTCATCAGTGCAATTATGACGTTTCAACATTTCAGCTGACACGTAAGCCCATGCAAGTTTGCCATTTTCTTCTACCTTCAATGTGTCGACCACTTCAGAAAAAAGCTTCAACTCATTGATGGTTCGGTGTTCAAGCACTGCAGAAGATATGTGCTGAATAATGGCTCCACTATCAATGAGTTCAGAGGCGTATCTGAAGACCTTTGAATCGGCATTCGAGTATTTGAAAAAGCCTGTATCTGTTGCGATACCAAGCAGGTTGATCTCGGCGAGTTTCGAATCGTATTCGATTCCAAATTTTTTTCCTATCTCGTAAACAATTACCGCTGTTGCAGCATAATCGGAGTCGTAAAAATCTATCTCTCCAAATCCCACATTCGTTTTATGATGATCGAGAGTTATATCAGGTTTTTTGCCATCAAGCAACTCAACGGAATTACCAATTCTCGAAATCTCTGAGGCATCTACGGTTACCGATGTGTCGTAATCGTAATCTCTAAGCTGATCGACTCTCTTTATCTCTGAAGCACCGGCGATCTCTTTGTAAAACCATGGTATTTCATCATCGACGCAACCTTCCGCTGTCTTACCAAGCTTTCTCAAAATGAGTACCAACGTTGCAACAGAACTTATGCAATCACCATCGGGTTTAATGTGCCCTATGACAAGAACTTTCTTCGCATTTTCGAGCTTCTTAACCACATCATCTAATGTTTTTAGCATGTGAAATCCTCTCCGTATTCACTTTTCGTACGCACCACGCGCGAGCTGGGAAGTTACCATATCCACCAAAGACTTCAATTGATTACTCGTTGCTTCTTGTGAATAAGCATCCATAAGCCATTTTCTGTACCATTTCTCGCTGGTGCTCTGAGGTATGAGAGATGATTCTACCACACTTTCTTCCATTTTGTCAAATATTTTGGATAATAAAATGGAAACGAACTGAGTGGCAACTGTGTGCATTTTATCTTTGCCCAAGTCCTTAGAATTCAAGAGAGTTATTGGAGAAAGATTCACATTATCACAACCTTTTGCTGTATTATTCCAGATCTGTGAAGTGATTCTATTATTGCGATGATATCTTGAGGCGTAGCTCCAAGGGTTTTTAGTGCACTTATAAGATTCGATACAGTGTTAGATGTGGTTTTTGTCCCCGCGGTTGATACATTTCCATTGGTTATCGATATGGAAAAATTACCATAGCTCATCGTGAAATCCGGAAGCTGAATATCTCCCCCGAAGATCACAGTCCCAGTGCGCTCGTTTATCACTATTTCTTGGGGAATATTAGGACTCACCGTGATCTGTTCGATTATGGCAAGGAAATCTATCAGTTTGTTCTTAAAAATGTCCGGCAATTTCACGTCTATTGCTGCCGCATCGACGGCTTTGGCAATTTCGGTGTCGAATTTTCCATTTATAGCTTGCGCGACTCGAGCCGCCGTTACAAAATCAGGTTTGTTGAGAAGAAGTGTAACTACGTTGGCTTTTACTATATTAGATGGGATGAGTTTTTGCACTATCGCGCCATTTGGTATTGTTCCCACAAGCTGATATCTATTTTGAAGCGAAACCGATTGCTTGCTTTCTTCTCCACCCAATGATATTTGTCCTTGAGCCACCGCATACACATTCCCATCTGCGCCATATAATGGGGTTTGTAGGAGTACGCCATCTTTCAAACTTTTCGCATCTCCCATAGATGAAACAGTCACATCCAACTTCATACCTGGATAATAAAATGGCGGAATATTCGCTGTAACCATGACAAGTGCCGAGTTTTTTGATTTAAGCTGTGCAGCGGTCGTAACTACCCCGAAATTCTTGAGCATGTTGGCAAGTAAGGTAGAGGGAAGCTCTCCACTATCACCGTTCCCGTCCAAGCCAGTTACCACTCCTACTCCAAAAAGTTGATTATCCGTTGCACCTCTGAATTTTGTTATATCTTCAATTCTGACAACAGAGCTTGCAAAGACCACAGATGACAAAAATAAAATAAAACTCAAGTAAACTATTTTTTTCAAAGAACCCACTCCCACTCAAAAAAGTATCGAAGCAAGGGAACTGAAAATCCAGTTTATCCATCTGGTTTGATTTATTCCCTGTTGAAATACAAGATTACCGTTATACCATATCTGCAAATTGGCGATCTTCGATGAATCGACACTGTTCGTTGTACTTATATCATTAGGATTCACAATTCCTTGAATCTGAATTTGTTTCATCGACTCTTCAACTTTAACTTCCTTAGTTCCCTTTATCACAAAATTACCGTTCGGCATGATCTTGGTTATAACTGCTGCAATCTGTGTTACAAACTGTGACTGATCTTTTGAAGAAGAGGTTTTATTGGAAACTTTTGTTGTATTCGTATTACCATTTCCAAGCGGTATGAATTTTGTAACATCAAAATTTGTGACGGATTTTAGAAGTCCTGTAAGTATTGATAAAAGCCCACCCTTGTAGTTTGGATTACTGTACGAAAAAGAGGCCGTTGTGTTATCGTAAACCATAATATTCAACGTGTCTCCCACGGAATTCGCGATCTTCATTGCAAATGGAGATTTGAATTTCTTGTTTACAGAAGATGTCCATAAAGAGTTCGCAAATAAGGATGAGGAAATGATTATTAGAACCAAGACAAAGAACAAAATCCTTTTCAATTCACTCGCCTCCAGAATAGATGCGTATCTTTGGACCTTTTTCGATCGTTCCGTACATCATATAGCCATTCTCAATGTTTCTAACGGGTATAACTTGTCCCATATTGCCATTTTGCATTACTCTTACAAATGTGGTGACCATCATTGTTGGATACGAAATGTAAGCGATCAAAATCTGTCCAACCACCACATCTGGCGGAGATTTCAATCCTTGCATCGATACCACTTGCCCATTTAAAAAAGACCATAGGGCTATTTTTCCGGCACACTCTTTAATAGACGTAGCGTAAGCCGTGGTTGTGGCATAAACGTCCAACTTTTTCAATTTCAAAGAATTTCTTGTGATCTTCTGACCGTATTCTATACGATTTGCAGCAACTACAACTTCCTTGTACTCATGAACAGTGTACTTCAAAACAACAGATCTTACCACTTTTGAAGATGAGATGAAGTTCACAGGCACACCTATGATGTTTTTCGACAGAATAAATGGTTTTCCAACATCTATGAATTCAAAATCATTTTGTAGAGAAGATGAATGCAATTTCCCATCCCCCGTGGAAGACAAGGTGCCATCGGCACCATCTTTCGAATTTTTTTGATCGGAAGCGTTATCGGAAAATGCCTCCGGTACCGCTTTAACATTATTGATCAGGGAAAGAGAAAACTTTTTTTTAAGCGACGAATTCACAATTTCAGGAATTTTTTTTATATCGTTCGTTCTGCCAATGAGATCTGTTTCAAAACCAACGTTGGCGTAAGTGTTCATACCGTTTGCCTTTATTTCAACGAGTGCGAATTTTTTACCATCGATTTCTGAAATACTTTTGATATTCACAGTGTAATCACTTTCCGCTATTTTAACGGTTGGAAAATCCATGATGAAAACATTCGTTGACAACTTAGATGCCAGTGCTTGTTGAACCTTTACCAAATTAATTGTGAAAGACCTCGAACTGACCTTTATCTTATTTGAAGTAAGCAAAACATCTAACCATTTGATCTCATTTTCTGCACGAGCTTTCACACTCTTTGCGTCTATCGTGTAGTACGTACCTGGCTGTGGCGAAAATGCAACTTTGAAATTCTTCAGAACTCGAACGGATATTCCGTTGAATGTAGCCGCAAGGTCATAAAGTGTAACGTACCTTCCACTCGCGATCGCACTGGATTTCAAAGTGAGAGTTGAAGGAAAAGACACGACTCCCAAAACAACGATCATGGCAAACGCGAGATTTCTCAACTTACCTCATCTCTTGAGTGTTGCTGTGTCTTGCAACATCTGGTCAGAAGTTTGGATAACGCGAGCATCGAATTCGTAAGCGCGCTGCGCGTTGATCATCCCCACCATTTGTTGAATGATGTCAACATTTGACATTTCGAGATATCCTTGCCTTAACGCTCCAAATCCATCTTGATTCGGCACACCTTGAATAGGCTGTCCCGAGGCAGAAGTGGCAGTGTAGATATTATCGCCGATGGCATTCAATCCGGCAGGGTTCAAGAACTTCGTAAGCGTGACGCTTCCAACCTGTTGAGAGTTCCCATTTGCACCCATGACTGTGACAGTCCCATTAGGAGCAATGTCTATAGAAGTGGCATCAGAGGGAATTGAGATATTTGGTAGGACGATATAACCATCTGATGTTACGATTCTACCTTGCCCATCCAATTTGAAACTTCCATCGCGTGTGTAAGCTGTCTGTCCATTTTGAAGTTGGACCTGAAAGAAACCGTCTCCCCCTATTGCGAGATCAAGGGGATTGCCAGTGTGTTTTATGTCTCCAAGAGTAAACAATCTGTTTGATGCAACTGTTCTTACACCGTGACCTCTGTACAATCCCGTAGGTGATTGTGTGCTTTGAGATGTAGGAGTTCCCGCTGTGAAAATATCCTGGTAAGCTAAAGAAGAAAACTCCGCGCGACTTTGTTTGTATCCGGTTGTGTTGACATTCGCAAGGTTGTTCGATATGGTATCCATCATGAACTGCTGGGCACTCATCCCCGTGGCAGCTGTTGAAAGCGATCCTAACATCCTACTTCCTCCTTTCTCATCTAGCACGTCCAACGTTTATCGCGTTGGAAAAAAGCGTGTCTTCCGTTGTTACGACTCTTTGAGCTATTTCGTAATGCCTATAAGCACTTATCATGTTTACCATTTCTTTTATAGCGTTCACATTTGAAGATTCAAGGTAACCCTTCAAAACTTTGGAATCGGGTTTTAAGACGAATTGTCCACTTTTAGGGGTTGGCATGAAACAGGTATTCCCGACTTTTTCGAGGTAACTTGAATTTTCCACGTCAAAGACTGCCGGTCGAACTCCCGATTTGAAAAAAATCGGTTTAAGAGCTGCATTTAAAACCTCTCTTCCTTTTTTATCGACAAGATATCCTTTGGAAGAAAGGGTAAAGCTTCCATTTCTCGTGTAAGCAATTTTTTCCCCATCTTTTATCGCGAAGAATCCCGTTCCCTTTATGGCAAAATCCGTTGGGCCACCCGTCTTTTCCAAAGACCCTTCTGCCATATTGGGAGTAACTCGATCTACCACAACTGCATTTGTGGTAGATCCTAAAAAAGCATCTTTATGTCCCATAGAAGTCCGATAAATCTTCCGCCTCATTGTGGACTCAAAAGACATGGAGTCCGCTTTATAACCAGTGCTGTTGATATTTGCGAGATTGTTCGAAATGTTATCGATCATGGCCTGATCTACAAGCATTCCCATAGTTGCCGTGTAAAATCCTGTATGCATCTTACATATCACCTCATAAAGATCATTCGACGTTGGATTTTATAACTCCTTAAAAACTGTTTTCAAATGTGAACTACTCCGCCTTGTAGAGAGTGCTGGGGGGGTGCTGTCAGACATAGAGAAAGACTCATTCTCCTCTTAATTCAGGTTTCATTCTAATCGTAGACGCCGAAGTAATGAGTGCCAAGGGTCTCGACTACCGCTTCTCAGCTGCCACATCGGTAGAATGCTCGAAGATGCCATAAAATACAGCGGTTGAAATGGACATAATACCGAAGAAGAGATAACCGTTCTTCACACCAAAAGTATTTGCAATCCACCCTCCCATGATGAGCCCAAAAATCATAGAAAATCCGCTTGTTGTCATCCAAAAGATCGTTTGCGCATTAGATCTGAGAGATGGTTTGATGTTGAAATTGACGTAATGCAGAATGGCATAGTAGATAGCGATCCAGTTGAAAAATTCAAAAGCTTGAACAGCGACCATGAGAATAAGATTGTCAAATGCCCCGGTTAAAATCCATCTTATACCAAAACCAACGGATGCTATAACGAGGAGACGTTTGACACCCAGAAATTTTACTATTCGATCGGCAAAAAACAAGAATGGGATCTCGACAAGTGCCTGAATGGCTGTTGCTACACCCGCAAATGAAACAGAATACCCTCTGGCTCTCATGAGAATAGGCAAGAAATACAATCCAAATGCGTTTGAAGATAAAACAAGAGTTTCCAGAACAAGCATTCTGTAAAACGGTGCTGGTAAATTTCCGAAGGAAAAATGCATTTCCTTCCCAACATTGAACCCCTTTGTTTTTGGAATGAAGAAAGAAACAACTCCTATAAGGGCGAAAGAAATGGAGCCTATCAAGAAGAACAACGTGTTACTTTTTACATATCCCATTATCAGTATAGCAGCAGCAAAACCTATGGATCCCATCATTCTGGCTTTCCCAAAAGAAAATCCCTGTTCTTCCGAATGCACGGTTGAAATCGATTCAGCTAAAGGCACTATCGATGTCCATAAGAATCCGACCGTAAAGACGATGGGAAGAACAAACCAAAAAGTTTTGAAAGTGTAAACACTCCAGATCAAAATGGCACTTGCGAAGGCAAGAAAAGTCAGAACGCCATTTTTAACCCTCTTATCAGCAAAATGCATCCAAAATGGATTCGATAACAACAAAACAATTGCGGAGCTGCTACCTATTAATCCGTTTTGAAAATCGGAGAAATGAAGTTGATTGAAGTAGTTACCTATGAATGTGAAAAACGCTAACGGTATGTATATAGAAAATTCTAACAGGTAGAATCTCCAGCGCAATTTCTGATCTCCTAAAAGAGGGAATGAAGCTGTAAGCCGGATTCTGTCGTGAATGGTCATCTATCTGGAAACATGTTACCATGTTCCTCAAGCGACCTACCAGAGGGATTGGCGGACCACCTAATAGCCCCTCGACTTGGTCTTGCTTCGGGTGGGGGTTGTCAGACCGAACGGTCTCCCGCTCGTCGGTGAGCTCTTACCTCACCTTTCCATCCTTGCCTCTAAAGGCGGTTTCCGTTTCTATGACCCTTTCCAAGGATCGCTCCTTCCGGGTGTTACCCGGCACCCTGTCCTGTGAAGTCCGGACTTTCCTCGATCCCTTAGGATCGCGACCATTCGCTTCATTCCCTTAATTATTCATTTGAAGGAAAAATTTTCTCAAGCTTTTTCATGAATTTCAAGTCATTATGAAATATGGTTATAGGAGTAACTGAAACGTAGTTACTTTTTACAGCGTGGTAATCGGCATCCTCTCCAGGATCATCTTCGATTATCTCGCCCAGCATCCAATAATAAGTGTTTCCAAATGGATCCTTTCTAGCTTCGAAAAAATCTTGGAATCGCCTTTTCGACTGACGTGTGAGTTTGTAGCCTTTCAACTCATCGTAAGAAGTTGCTGGAACATTGATGTTAAGCGCCGAAAATTTCGGGAATTCATCAAGATCTAACTTTTTAATAAGCTCAACAACTACTTTTGCTGCAGAAGTGAAATTCGGGTTGCTGGTAGAACAACTCGAAATAGCAATAGACGGAACTTCCATCAAAGCGCCTTCAAGTGCCCCAGAAACAGTCCCCGAATACATAAGATCTGTACCGAGATTAGCGCCTTTATTGATCCCACTTAAAACGAGATCAACCTTCTTGTTCTTCAATATGGCCTGGATACCAAGTTTTACACAATCCGCAGGTGTTCCGTTGACAGCATAACCAAAAAATTCACTGCCAAATTTGACTTCTTTAGCCCACAAAGGGTTACGAATTGTTATCGCGTGTCCTGTAGCACTCCTTTCGACATCAGGAGCAACTACATGAACTTCAGCAATTTTAGAAACCATTCTTGCAAGGGTTATTATCCCTTCAGACATTATACCATCATCATTTGTTATAAGTATTCTCAATATATTCTCACCTCTTAAGATGGCAGTCGCACATTATACAATAATTCCCCCATTTTCTGAAAATTGGGGGAATTATATTTCTTGTGGCGCGCCTAGCGGGAGTCGAACCCACAACCCTCGGATCCGAAGTCCGATGCTCTATCCAATTGAGCTACAGGCGCTTTTGGGGTGGCTGGCGGGGATCGAACCCGCAACATCCGGATCCACAGTCCGACGCTCTACCAATTGAGCTACAACCACCACACTTGGCGCGCCCGGCAAGACTCGAACCTGCAGCCTACGGATTAGAAGTCCGTTGCTCTATCCAATTGAGCTACGGGCGCTAATTGATAATGGAATTATATCAATAAAACCACTTTTTGTCAACTTGATAGATTGCTTCTCTGTTATAATGTAAAAGCTAAACAGAAATGTGTGAATCTTAAAAACTAAAAAGGGAGGAAAAAAGAATGGCACAAGTAAAGATTTCCATCGTAGGGGCAGGCAGTGCGGTTTTCTCTCTCAGATTAATCAGTGACATTTGCAAAACCAAGAGTCTAGCGGGAAGTTTTGTTACATTAATGGATGTCAACGAGACACGTCTTGATGATGCTTATGAATTGGCATATCAATATGCCAGAGATATGAAAGCGGATATACAGTTCGAAAAGACAACTGATTTGGAAAAAGCGATATCCGATGCAGATTTTGTTATAAATACAGCTTTAGTAGGGGGACATGATTTTCTTGAAAATATGAGAAAAATAGGGGAAAAACATGGATATTACCGAGGCATAGATACTCAAGAGTTCAACATGGTTTCCGATTATTACACCTTAACCAATTGGAATCAGCTTTCTTTCTTTTTAAAGATTGCAAACATGATGGAGAAACTATCTCCAAACGCGTGGCTTCTACAAGCTGCCAATCCGGTTTTTGAGGGAACGACCTTGATCTCAAGAAAGTCAAAGATAAAAATGGTTGGTTTTTGTCATGGACATTATGCACTTAACAATATAATTGATGCTTTGAATCTTGAAAAAGAAAAAATTGATTGGCAAGTTGCGGGGTTCAACCACGCAATATGGCTTACGCGTTTTCAATACAAGGGAAAGGATGCATATCCTATTTTAAACGAGTGGATCGAAAAGCATCCAAATGGAAATCCGCCTAAAAATCCATTTGACGATCAGTTATCACCGGCTGCCATCGACATTTATCATTTTTATGGGAAAATGCCAATAGGCGATACAGTAAGGAACAGTAGCTGGAAATATCATTACGATCTTGAAACTAAGAAAAAATGGTATGGTGAGCCGTGGGGTGGAGCCGATTCGAAATTAGGTTGGAAATGGTATGAAGATAAATTAAATGATATCACCACTCTAACTTCGAAATCAGCAGAACTTTTAAGAAAAAATAAGAATATAAAACTCTCTGAAGCACTCTCTGCGAATTTTTCTATAATTCCAGCAGATTTTGCCAACGAAGTCAAAAATTTCTACGATCCTTCAACTCTGAGTGGCGAGCAACATATTCCGTTTATAGATGCAATAGTCAACGATCATTCCAACAGATTTATCGTTAACACCTTGAACAACGGTGTTATATCTGGAATACCAGACGATGTTGCAGTTGAAATACCAGCGATCGTTGACAAAGACGGAATACATCCTGAAGAGATATCACCGTCTTTACCGGAAAGGATCGTAAAATGGTATCTTTATCCCAGAATGATGAGAATGGAATGGGCGTTGGAAGCCTTCGAAAAAAGGAATCCGGATTTGATCATCGAAATACTTTTGAGAGATCCAAGAACGAGGTCTTACGAACAGGCAAAAGCTGTTGTAGATGATATTCTATCGTCGCCATTTAATCAGGAGATGAAAAAACATTGATAGAGCGTTTCCATGAAAAATTATAGGACTGTCTCTCTTTTTTCTTCCTTTACAATTGGGAACGGGAAGACTCTTTATTTCAGTGAAGAGATGAGAATGACGTGCATCAAATGCACAACGATTTATATTTAGAGCTTATCCCTAAACAAAAATAGAAGCGGAGGAGCCGAGAGAGCGGAGGAGCGGGATTGCCTTTTGGCAATATCTTTCCCGCTTTTGCGACCGAGGCAGTAGCCGCGAGTGGAGATGTTGAGTGAGTTTGAACTATGCCCTTAATTTGTGCGT
>CAJXLN010000006.1 GCA_913056255.1 uncultured Thermotogae bacterium
ACTTGTCAACAGTATTTTTCTCCAAATACCACATGTACAGATCGAGTTTTCCAGGTAGTACATCAAAATATTCTGCAACGCGAATGAGACGTGACTCGTAATCAAGGTAACGGGATTTTGTCCAACCCTTTGGTAGTTCATCTATGATTCCACTCGTCTTCATCAAGCGCATTATATGTTTATCAAGGATTGCAAAATTGCCAATTCCAACATTTCTTAAAAAGTGACTCGATTCTTTCCAGCCAATTCCCTTGACATTCTTAACGATGTATTCTCTGGCCTCTTCTGGAGGCATGAGTGTTACTTTTCTCAATTTCCCCACAATCCATCTGTTTTGCACTATGTATTTCGCCCGTGCAAATGGAAATCTATGCCCAACTTCTTTCAGCTTTTTCACCAATTCTTCTTGAGAAAGATTGCAGAACCCATCTCCAATCTTCTTTTGGGCAATAATGCCTCCTCTTGCCGACCAGTTAGCCGTCAAAACACAAAATGAAAGTTCGGAAAACAACTCCTCTTCCGAACCATTTTCACCGATTTCTACGAATTCTTTCCATCTTGATTCAACGAGTGGAGTAGCTTCATTCCAGATACTCTTGATGAGATTTATCAATTCTTCCATGAACTACACCCGCTCTTCAATCAATTTTTCAACTAATTCCATAAATTTATCTACAGATTCTTTAGTTCTCCAAGGCGGATCGTATCCGGCATAACTTTTTGCTATCTCAACATCACGGATAAGTGAGAGTTCTTCTTCCTTAACCGAGTGGAAATAGCCTCGTTTTTCAAGATGTTCACTCAGATATTCTTGTTCTGTCTGCCCCGGTGTGGGAATGAGTAATCCCTTTTTGCCAAGTTCAACCATATCCATTATGGTTGAATACCCAGATCGCGCTATCACGAATTTTGCACGGTTCATGAGTTCATCTCTTATTCCTTTGCCGGCGTAATTCACAACATCGACGTTTGGGATGTTTATTTTTTTCGTTTTTTCTGGAATACCGCGCACCAGTGTAATTTTGCCGTCGAGGTCTTTGATCTGAGAAAGTATTCTCTCCTCGAGCATGCTTCTGTTCGGCTCACGTCCGGAAAGAGATATGAGATAATCTATGTCTTGAGTCACGTCCATTTTTTCGTAGTCGGAAAGAATGCCTATGTATTCAATCTTATCTTCTGGAAAGTAGGTAAGTTTGTGAGCAAGAACTCCTGTTAATTCTTTGTCGCCTGGGAAATCCGTTACAACGAATTTTCTGAAGGAATTCCTAAAAAAGTAATTGAATTTTTCGGTTTTATTCTTCAGAAATTTAAGAAAGTCTGGCGGAATATAACGAAGCTGATGAAATATGAAAATCGACGGTTTTTTGCGGTCGAATACACCGTATTTCGAATCTGATATGAACAGATCTATGTTTTCTTTTTTTGATATTTCGAGTATCTGTTTATGTTCTTTGAGCATGGCGTTTATTATCGATGGCATCATGAATGAAAGTTTTACGGCAAAAGTGCCGCTTTTTGTGTAAGGACTCGGGTACATGATGCTTTCTATATATTCACACCGATCACCGAATTCTTTTTTTAGTGCCATCAATGGCCGATGAGCAGTGTATATAATGAGATGATGCCCTTCTTTTACAAGGCGTCTCATGATTGGCAAACTCCTCGTCATGTGCCCCAATCCCCATGTGCACAGCCCATAAAGAATCTTCAATTTTAAGCACCTCTCAAATTACCAGATAATAGTTATCTCAGGCTCTAACGCTACCGCGAATTTTTCTTTAACTCTCCTGAAAACCTCATCGTAAACAGCTTTGAAATCCTCAAAAGTCGCCCCTCCAATGTTAACAAAAAACCCAGCATGCTTTTCTGAAACTCTTACTCCGCCAACTTCATAACCCTTAAGACCTGCCCTATCTATCAATTGGGCAGCATAACCACTCCTGGGATTTTTAAAGATGCAACCCACACTGGGCATTGTTAGAGGTTGCGCGTGCGCTTTGATCTCCAAGAACCTTCGGGTTCGCCTTGAAACTTCTGAAGGTGTGGAATAATTTAAACGTAACAGACAACTTGCGATCCACATTTTTTCATCATGAAATACGGATCTTCTGTAAGAAAACTCGAGTTCTGATACATCGAGATCATTCAGATTTCCATTTTCATCTACGACTGTCACTTTTTCCACACATTGGGAAATTTCTTCACCAAATGCCCCGCTGTTCATGAAGACAGCTCCTCCAATAGTTCCAGGAATTCCACTGGCAAATTCAATTCCTGAGAGGCCCCGCTTTTCAGCTTCTCTCACGAGAACAGAAAGTTCAACTCCAACTTCTGTTTGAACGTAATTTCCATCGAATTCAAAATTCGAGAGTTTTGAAGTTGAAATCAGCGGAATATTTCCATTACGAATAATGGTATTAGATCCGCCACCCAATACTTTGAATTTTTTGGCATTTTTTCGGAAGAGTTTGATAGTCTCAGCAAATTCGCCAAGATCTCCTGGTTTGAGAAGCTTTTGCACCTTTCCTGACATTCGAAAGGTTATGAGGTTGGAGAGATCAACCCCCTGAATTTCCTGATTCGCTATCTCCGCTTGTATTCCTTTGGCCGTATTCGCACACCTCCCTAAACATACATGCAGAACACGCTGGCTTTTTAGGAGTACATACCCTCTGGCCAAAATTCACCATCGCTCCGTTCAGCTGCACCCAATACTCTTGTGGCAGAATCTTCGCTAATGCAACCTCAGTTTCTTGCGGTTTTTTCGTTTTGACAATCCCAATTCTGTTTGATATTCTGTGAACATGCACATCAACTGCTATGGCTGGAATTCCAAAAGAAACAGCAAGAACGATGTTGGCCGTTTTTCTGCCCACACCCTTAAATTTTAGAAGTTCTTTGAGAGTGTTCGGCACTTTCCCACCGTAACACTCCACAATCACTTCAGCGATCCGAACAATACGTTCCGCTTTTTGTCTGTACATTCCCGCCGGTTTTATGAGTCTCTCCACTTCTTTTATCTCCGCTTTTGAAAGTTCATAAGCCGTTGGGAACTTTTTAAAAAGTGCTAAAGATGCTTTATCTGTATTGGCATCCTTGGTTCTTTGACTTAACACTGTACTTACCAAAACGTAAAATGGATCTCTTCGCTTGTGTTTACGTGGATACTCACTTATTATATTCAACAATACACGTTTTGAAGTCTTTTTGTCAAGCATTTTTATTTTTTTATTTTTCACTCTTCAACATATTCGTAACCGAATTTATTATGTCAGATGTTGACATTTTCAGCTCAACACCTGTCAATGAATTTTGATTCCAATCTCTCACATAAGTCTTTGCCAACTTTTCTTCACCGGCTTTTGTAAAGGTGTAGGTGTAAACATTTTTCAATTGTTCTAAGAAAAGCACTCGATTCTTTTCAAGAGATTCGTAGTCATTTATGAAGCTTTTGATCGTATCATAAAGTTTTTGAAGTTTTTGATTCTTGCTCCACCTATTCAGATCGTTAAGATTCCAGTCGTACGCTGGTTTAAAGATTTCAACTGTATCGTTTATAACGGTCAAAGCTTCCGCATATTGTTTGTGATCTATGAAGCCCTGAGCGAGAGATTTGAATATGTCCATTACGTTTGAGGGCACCGCCCAATATGTCGCTTGCATGTATTTACCAGCCCAAAGATATTTTTTGGATATTTCTTTTATCTTGGCGTACGTCTTTGCATTAAGTGGTGTATCTCTCAATATGTTCTGAATGTATTCAGAGTAAACATTTTCCCATCCATGATAACGATTCCAACCACCCGGAAGTATGTATATAGTTTTGTCATACCACTTTTCCATTTCAGCGAGATTTTCCGCGGCTAATTTTTCATGATGGGTAATCAGTTTTTCAAAATCTTTCTTGAATTTCGGAAATTTCTTGATCGCTTTTTGATAAATTTCAATCCGTTGGCGCTCAAAGTGATAAAGAGTTGAAGAGAATTCCGCGATAAGCCTGTAAGAGTTCTTTTCATCAAAGGAGAGGAAAGATGTTTGCAAATAGTCGATTCCATCGCGATACATCTGCATTTGAATGAGTTGATTTATATTCAAAGCGTTCCAAAGGCTAACAAGTGAATTTCCGGATTTCACCATTTTCTCAACGAGAAGATAATCGTCAACGTAATTTTCTCTTCGATAAGGAGGATATATGGAAACAGTCATGGCATTTTGCCCGTAAAAGAATCGCTTTAGAACGTCAAGTTGAAGATCTGTCGATTTTTTCATGGCAGCGTTAAGCTCGTTAACGATATTCTGATCTCTCTGAGGGAAGGTGGACAAAAGACCAAGGTAAAATTGAGATGTACCTTGCGTCCAGTCCCATGCGATAGAATCGTTGAAGTAACTTACAGATTTGCTGTATGATTTGTATTCCTGCTTTTTAAAAGTACTGATGTTTTTCTCAAGATTAAGCTTGGCATTGTTCAAATTGTTCAATTGACTGTTGTACTCCTGCTCGCGCTGCTGTTCCAACTGGATGGAAGCTTGAGTCTGATTTATATTTGGGTTTGTTCTTAATAATGCCGAAATGCGCGAGCTTATATATGTCTTTGGTTCCAAATAAGCGTATTCTCCTTTGTAAGACTTGAGATTTTCAATCGCTTTTGTCACGGCTTGAATTTGAGCAGAAGCGTGCTCAATTGCTTTTTGATAAGCACTTATGTATTGATAATTGATGTTGCCTTTGAGAAAATAAACCTCGCTTACAAAATTTGTAGTTTTCAGTACAGCAGCCATACCGGATACGGCAAGTGTAATAAGTGCAACGGTCATGAATTTACCTTTGTCAAGCACTAACTTCCACGTGTAATCTCCATCTTTATTGAAGAGATTGGAATTCAAAAAGGCGAGCAAAAACATGAGCGTCATGGAATTTGGCATAAGATGTTCGGCAAAAGAGAGTACACTTGTCATGATCGTTACCAACGCTCCAGAAGCAAGCATCATCATGAGATAAGCGTTATCTTCAGATTGTTTTTTTAAGATCCTGAGATAACTCAAAAGTAAAGCAATCAGTGTGAAGATAATTGCGAGGAAACCTATTATTCCGGTTTCTCCAAGAACTTGCATGTAATCGTTATGAGTTCTTTTGAAATTATTCCACGCGATGATCAGTTGAGGGTGGTGATGAACCGCGACACCCAGGTAGTGCAAAACATTGGTTTGATATGTACCTATCCCTTGTCCCACAATTGGATGATCTTTCCACTGATAGAAGGATGCCCACCATGCCAAAAAACGCTGCTGTCCACTTCCTCCTGAGACAGTGGCAGACGATATAGTTGAAGCTCTACCGAATAAGCTGAACTTTCCACCGGTAAAAGGACCGGGAATTGAATAGAGAAAGAATTCTAAAATCACGGCTGCGATCATAACCACAAGCAAAGTCTTTGAAAGTCCATTCGATTTTTTGTAAAATGCCTTCAATTCCGTACTTTGAACGGATCTTTTGTCACCTTTTGAGTGAAAGTTGTGATAATAAGTATAACTCAATGCGACAAATACCAAAGATAGTGGTACCGCAATATAATCTCCCCTGGTTTGTGCAAAGATTATCACCGCTATCATGGCTATTGCTTCAACAGTGACGAGTGCCTTTATAGTGGCGAGCTTTACGTACACAGACCTTGCATTTTCTTTGGTGATCTTGAAACCCAGGGTCTTCGACTTCAAAAAATAGAAAGCCACGAATAACATGACTCCCAGGTAGTCCGGTACGAAGTCTGGATTTCCTATTGTGGCTCGAACATTCATTCTCGTGTAAGGGTTGCCAACGTGTCCAAGCCAGATATCCCATCCCAAATAGAAATTCAAGAAAGCATCAAGGGTTATAAAACCAGCACTTATAAGCAACACACCAAGAATATTGATCATGATACGCTTATCCTTCACCCTGTTTATCAAATAAACAGCGAAGAAAAAAGTCATGACGATGTACATGGAAACTTGAAATGAATATCTTAAATATGGAACATCAGTCATGGCAACACTGATCAAAGATAAGATCGTCGCAAGGGCAAAGAGGCCCCATCCTATTGCTGGTAAAGGTATATTGATCGTGATTTTATTTTTCTTAGTTCTGAAAACGGCAGCCAAAAAAACTATGAAAGCCAAAATCGAGAAAAATGCGTATTTTTGAGTACTATACTCGTAGGTCCATTGAGGTATCGTTAATATGGGAGTGACCAAAGCTATTAAATATAGGCTGTATTCCTCAAACTTGGATATTTGAGGTGCGGTTGTATATTCATTCGCGTTCATCAAAGCATCTACCTACCTCTCAAATTGGTTTCACACCACGGGATTATATCATTTTTTCATTGAAAAATACATCTTCACAAAACAGAAATCAGCATGCCAGCTACGGCAGCTCCAAGAATGATATACACCGGATCGATCTTGGTTTTAATGAAGAACAAGAATGAAAATGCGGCAATTAAAAACGTGGTGAATTCCAGGTGATGAGAGCTTATCAGTGTGTACAAAGTCAAAATAACGAGTGATGATGCCCCAACTCTAAGTGCATCGTTGAGTCTTTCTTTATCAAGCTTGATAAATCTTCCAAAAAAACCTACTGCAAAAATGACGATTATGGGTGGCAGCAATATTCCCAAAGTTGACACGAGCGCTCCCAATACTCCGCAAATTTTGAATCCAACGTAAGTTGCAATGTTAACTGCCACAGGACCAGGAGTTAATTGCGAAACTGAAATGATGTGAGTGAATTCTTCTGGAGAAAGCCAGCCTTTCCCAACGATATTGTTGGCTATTACTCCAACTATTGACCATCCACCTCCAAAAGCAAGGAAACCAATTTTAAAAAAAACCCAAAAAAGAGCTACGCTCTCCATTTCTTGTCTCCTGCATAGACGATGATCACGATTATTACAAACAAAAATATCACATAGGAGCTTCCAAACGCCATCAACAATGCACCCAAAATCATGATCGAGATCTCAAAATAATTCCATTTTCTCGTCTGAATCATTCTGTACAAAACTCCGCCAATAAGTCCCAGGATAGCTCCGAAGGCACCTTTCAAAAAGCCTTTCACCCATATCGAGTTGGAGAATCTCGTCAAAAAGGCTCCGATCAACACGATCGTAAAAAAGGGTGGAATTATCACACCTGTAGCAGCGGCAATGCTTCCTCTCCATCCTCCCACTTCTTTCCCTATTGTGATGGAAAGATTGAAAGCAATTGGGCCTGGAATAGATTGAGCTTTTGCCAGGAAATTGTAAAAATCTTTTTGATCGATCCAGCCTTTTTTTCCCAAACGTCTGGCTAAAACTGGGACCATTGCATACCCACCCCCTATCGTGAGTGCGGATATTTTGAAAAATGTGACAAAAACTGTTAAGGGATTGATCTCTGAATTCACTGAATTCACAAAAAGCCTCCAAAAAAAATCGATATGGGTATTATTTGACACCCTTTTAATTATGCATTATAACGCATCACCTTAGAAACGCACATCTGGATTTTTCGTGTTCAAAGTTGGTGGTATAATTAAAAATGAGGTGAAAGAATTGGAATTTATAAGATATATCCGTATTCTGATAGGTTTTCTTATCTACATGGCCTACGCACCTTTTTTTACACGAAAAGTGTTCAGACTCAATGGCAAAGACAGAGAAGAGTACATACGTTTTCACGTTTCCAGGTGGGGAAGAAGAGCTTTTAAATGGTCTAAGAGTGAAGTAAAAATCATCAATGCACAAAATATTCCCCAGAATGGACCTTACATAATAGTTGCAAATCATAGAAGTATGTTAGACGTGAGTTTGATACAAGGATACATAAATCCACATGCGGGATTTTTGGCTAAAAAGGAGCTCGATCATTTTTTCAGTATAGGTGTTTTTATAAGATCTTTGGGAGGTGAACTTATAGATCGCAATAACCCGAGAGATGCCGTTCGAGCGATAAATAATTTAATCAAACGCATGAAAAGTGAGAAGCAGGTGGTCGCTCTTTTTCCAGAGGGAACACGAAGCGTGGATAGAAAAGTTCATGAATTTAAAGGAGGATCCATGAAAATCGTCATGAAATCAGGAGTACCTGTCGTTCCAATTGCGATTGTCGGAACGGATAAATCCATGCCAAAAGGCACTTTCTACATACGCAAAGCCAATATCAAAGTTTCAGTGCTTCCACCGATTTCTCCGGAATCATTCAAAAATATGAAAACGGTCGAATTTGCGAATTTGCTAAGAGAAATGATCTCCAAAGAGATTAAAAAAATCGAAGGAGGCGAGGAACTTGTTAAAAGAGGTTAAAGTCAAAGCTTTAGTCCTTGATAAAAATCATAACACACCGGTAGTTATCCTGGGAACGGATGATAATCCTATGGTCCTGCCAATATGGATAGGTTCTTGCGAAGCGATGGCTCTTTCTTTAGCACTCGAAAACGCCGATTTTCCGAGGCCTCTAACTCACGATCTGCTTGTTAACACTATCGAGGCTCTCGATGCACAAGTTTTCAAAGTCGTTATAGACTCATTGCGTGATAATACGTATTACGCCAAATTGGTGATCAAAGATCTGGCATATTCTGATTTGGAAGATGATCCAGGTGCCATGATCGAAATCGATTGTCGTCCATCTGATGCCATTGTGATAGCCACAAAGAAGAATATCCCGATTTACACATCCGATGAGATTATGCTTGAAGGTGGCATTAAGCTCAGTGAAAATCCGCAAAAAGAAGATGAAGAGGAATTCAATAAATTCGTTGAAAACATGCACATAGAAGACTTTCGTAATTATTTTCGAGATGCTGAAAATGAGAATAAGGACGAGAAAAAGGACGAGGAAAATGGAGGAGAAGAAGATTCCTGAATTTGAAATTGAAAAATACATTCATTCCCTTCACCTTCACCCAATTCTCGAAAAAGCAGCGCTCTACACTTTGATGTTGCCAGGCAAGCGCTTAAGGCCTAATTTTTTAACGGCCAGCGCTGAAGACTTTAGGGTGAGTAAAAAAACAACTTCGAAGGCTGCTATGGCAATAGAAATGATGCACGCCGCATCTTTAATTCACGATGATTTGCCAGCAGTGGATAACGATAATTACAGACGTGGTAAACCTTCTAATCATGTTGTATTTGGCGAAGACGTGGCAATCATGGCTGGAGATTTACTGTTCTCCACAGCGCTTCACCTTTGTGAGGAAATAGATGAGTCTGTATCAGTGGCATTCTCAAAAACGCTTGTTGATCTTGTGGATGGAGAAACCCGAGATATAATCATGTCAAAAAGTAATGATGTGACCGTCGATGAAATCGTTGAAATGTACAGAAAAAAAACTGGCGCTCTCTTTGCTTTTGCTTTCTCGTTTGGGCCAAGGATTGCAAAACAAAGCACCGAAAAATATGAAGAGGCAGGATACAATTTCGGGGTGAGTTTTCAAATATTAGATGATATTTTAGACGTGACTTCAACCTTTGAGAAGATCGGAAAAACTCCTCAAAAAGATGCCGAACAGCACAAAGCCACTTTAGTTCAGAAAATAGGTGTTGAAGATTCCCATAAAATCGCCGATACTCTTTATAGAAAGGTTTTGCTGAACTTGAAGGACTCTGAAAAACTTTTAAAAGAAGTAAAAAAATCGGAGAAACTGTTGAGGAAGAGATAAATTGAAGGTTCCCAAAATTGGTCATTTTTTCAATCATTTTGTTTTTTTAAAAAAGACCATCAAAAACAAAAAAATTTTAATAGGAATAGTCGTCATTTTGTGCTTCGTTATAGCCTTTTATGTTTACAATGCGCATCGTTCGAAAACGGGGAAATCAGTCACAATCTTGGCAGAGGTACATGCTGCAAAGGGGGTACTCGATCCGGGGGATGAAGTGACCGTGTCATTGGTTGCATCTCGCACTTCTGCATATACAGAAGCAGAAACAGCTGCCAGTTTTGTTGGAAATCTTTACAAGATCGCATGGAAAAGTGGTCTCAAAACGATGACACGTGCTCCAGTGGAAGTTTGGATTCCTATCCCTTCAAAATATTATTTTGGAGATGATAGTTCGAATCTGAATGCGATTGAAATAGTCAACGGTATGCCATATCCATTTTATGGAGGGCAAATCAGAACGAAGAATGGAATTCGTTATTTAGAGGTTTTGACGTACTTTCCCGGAATCGTTGGAATAACTTTAAAGCAGAATGATTCAAACTACGGGTTCAAGTTGATCAGGAAGGTTTCGGATAACTCACCAAATCTCGTGATAATACCTGGAAGTAACATCAACTTTGCTGGAAACATTTCCGGAATTGATCAGAATGTGTGGGCACAGAATTTTCCGAATTGTAACGTTTATGTGTTTTCCTATCTGTTAACTTCTACCAGAAGCTTGTCCTACACTGCAAAAATCATTAATTATTTTCAAAAAACGGGAGTTGACAGCTACACTCAATATATTGGCAAAACAATAGCTGATCTTCTTGCAACTCTTAAAGGTAAAACTTACATCATAGCTCAGGGAATTGGTGGATTGATAGCAAGATACGCCGTCCAATCGAATTCGGAACTCAAAGGGGTAAAAAAAGTCGTGCTCTTCGATACTCCAAATTCGGGGACGAGTTTTGCATCTCCCTACATGTTAAGCAACTTGTACAATGCGGGGGGAGATTTTGTAAGTCGTAAATTTTCTCTGAAATCAGAAACTTTTGAATACGCTATAAACATCTCAACGTCTTATTTGCGACTGCTCAATTTTTTTGCAAAAGATATTTCATTAAACTCCGCCTTCTTATCACGTTTGAATGATACTCCGAAACCAACGGCAACCGTTTTCCTATCCATTGTTGGCACAAAACCGAATATTCCTATACATAGCGAGGAAATGAAAAGTTATTTCCCACAGTTGATCGATGGTGAAGGTGATGGAATTGTCCCTGTGAAGAGTGCACTCTATTTTGGAGATATAAAATTGAAATTTCCCTATTCGTTTTACGACATATTCACACATCAGGATGTGCAAAAAGCTCTGAAAAAATTCATAAACAGTGAAGTCACGTCTTCCAAAACAATTTTTAAACCCGATGTTTTCGTCGAAAAGAAGAGTTCCTCCAATTCTACAGTCAATACGCGAGTATCCACTCCGACTATCCCGACTACCACTTTAAGAAGTTACAAGTATTTATCCGATGGAGATTACTTGATTAAACCTGCATCCAATGGAAAATACTTTTCTCAATACTATTCCGTGTTCGTTCCTCAAACCGAAAAAGTGCTAGCGGGTTCAGAAGGAATTTATCTTCTTTCCAATAATTCGGTGTACTTTTTGTCTTTTGGAGGACATCAGCTCGTTTACAATGGAAGAATTGAATTTTCCAACACTTACGACGATCACTTGTACATCGTTACGAATAGCATGCAAGTACTGGAATTTACTGGAAGTGTATCGAGACTAAAATGCAAGCTTCCATTTGACGATTACCAGTCCGTATTTGTAACGGATAGAAATATTTATGCACTTGAAAATGGTGCAACATCCACCTTGTTAAAAAATGTGGGTAACAAAGAAACACTTTTGAAAATTCCAGGTAAACACTCAATAATGCGATATATTCCATCAGACAAGTCTTTCATAATAGTGAGCGATTCTTACGTTGCCGTCTACAGCGTTAAAAATCATGTGGGAGTATTTTTCGAAAAGATGGAAGAGATCATCAAAAAAGCCGGATTCAAGTCCGATCAATCTCTTCCAATAAAATCCGCATATATGAAGGATAATTTGATCTACCTTTTATCGTCGAATTACGTTCTCCTTGCTGTGGACATGAAAACTCATGGCGTTCAGGTTATAGGGAATGCAGATATAGGTAACCTGAAGCTGATTCTTTACAAGAACTTGCTCGTTGTTGTTGGCGTTCGAACGTTGAATATTTATGATACCTTGAACAGGATCAAAGTCCCAGTCTACCAAAGAATTTCAAAAACTGTTGACGCAATTGTTTGGAATGGAACTATTTTCCTTCTTCACGATAAAGGAGGAAGGTATGAACTTGAAAGATATAAGAGAATTCAATAAGTTTTTTGTGTTTTTACTCCTGTTGATAGCACTCACGGTAATCGTTCTTGGAAAAAACATAGATTTTTATTACTCAGAAGGCGTAATGGCCTTCAATACCGGTAATTATCAGAAGGCTGAAAAATTTTTGAAGATGGCTCTTTTACTGCAGCCATCTCTTGAAAACACATCCAATATTAAATATATGATAGGACTAAGTGCTTTACATATCGGTGATCTCGTTACAGCCAGGGCTTATCTCCCAGGCAAAAACTTTTCTCATACGAATAATGCCAGTATAAATCAAGTCTCAAGGCGAGATCTTTTAAAAAATATCGTTCAATGGGAAACGTTGAGTAATCCCATCAAGAAAGACAATGTAAAAAGAAAAACTATTCCCTTATGGGTCGGTTTTTTGATATTTTTCTCCATATTCTCAGTCATCATGTTGACTTTCTTTCTGTACAAACATAAAAAAATGCGAAAACCTTTTCGCACTTCGCCTCCTATAGCTACAGGAGACGAAGCAACTCTTGAAGACATAGAAACATTTGCCAAGAGCGAGACACCATCACCAATGGATATTTCAGTGGAAAAACCATCAGATATGCCCTCTGAAGAGGAGATAAGGACTAAATTGGAAAACTTGTTGGAAGAAAGCAAGGGCCCTAAAACAGAAAAAGTACAAACGAAAATAATAGAGGAACCTGAGAAAATAGTTCAAACTGTGAACGATGACGCTTCGGATAATGAACTGGTTGATCTTACAAAAGCCGTTCAAGAAATATTATCAAAAGAATCCGAGAATTCCAAAACGTAACCCTCTTGCTTTTCAAACATCAATTTAGCCTGGTAATCACTTTTTTCGTGGTCATAATCAAAGAGATGTAGTACCCCGTGTATGCAAACTCTTACCATTTCTTCTCCAAAAGGCACTTTGAAGTACCTGGCATTTTCCCTAACGTACTCAGGACAAACGTAAACCTCTCCAAGCAGCTCGGGTAATTCATATTTGAATGATAGGACATCTGTAGATCCGTTGGCATTCCTGTATTTATTGTAAAGCATCATATCCTTGTTGTCTACAAGCACAAGATTGATGTTACACGCTTTTTCGGCGTGAAAATTGGAGATACGTTTCTCGCAAGGGGAGTTCACTTTTTCTTTGGAAATCACATACTCACATACATCCTTTAATATCGATATATTCAAAGGAACGTTCTGATTGTTGAAAACATCACATTTTTGCAACTTTTATCACCTTTTCCACTTCTTCGGTAGTTTTTGGATATTCTATACGCTTTTTGTGCATGGCAAATAATACTTTTGAAAATTCTTCAACTATTTGATCTGTATCCCTTAAGGTTAAGCTTGAATCGTCAAGCTGACGTTCGTTGTATATCTTATTGACAACATCTTCCACCATATTCTGAATTTTGTAAAGCGATGGTGATTTTAACGATCTTACGGCAGCTTCACACGAATCGGCTAACATCGTGATTCCAGCTTCCTTTGTGCGTGGGGTCGGGCCTGAATATCGAAAGTCATCCGGGCTAACCTTGAGATTCTCCGAAAGTGCCTTTTGGTAAAAAAAGGAAACCATCCTTGTCCCATGATGTTCTTTTATCATGTCTTCTACCAATAAAGGAAGTCTGAAAGAGCGAGAAAGTTCTTCGCCGTACTTGACATGCGAGGCCACTATCAGGTAATTCATCATGGGTGATATAGAATCATGTGGATTGACACCCTGCTGATTTTCGGAAAAAAATTCCGGGCGCTTTATCTTTCCAATATCATGGAAATAAGGTCCTATTCTAGATAAAACGTAATTCGCGCCTATTCTTTGAGCGGCACTTTCGCACATGTTAGACAACATAACACTGTGAAAGTATGTACCCGGAGCTTTTACAAGCAATTGCTTTAAGAGAGGGTGCCCAAGATTACCTAATTCTATCAATCCTATGTTTGAGTATATTCGTGAAACATATTCAATGTACGGCAAAACACCAAGGCTTAAAAACATCGATGCGAATGGATTTATTCCAACTAAAAACAAGCTTTTTGCCCTAAGCTCAAAAGGAGAAAATCCAAATCTCATGGTGAAAAGCATGGCGATAGAAATAAGTGAATTCCACAGTGCGGCTTTTGAAAAATCAATTCTTTTATCGAAACTTTTCGTTAAAGAAATCGAACCAATGGAACCTATCGCGTACATGGCAAAAATTTCAAAGTTACCATTAGAGACTACACTGGCAATGGTAGACAACGTTATGGCAGCTGTGATCCCTGTTTCCCTTCCCATCAAAGCTGTAACGGCCAAAACTCCGAAAAACACCGGGAGACCGTACAAACCAAATAGCCTGTATTCAATTGGGATAAGAATGGATGTAAGCAAAAGTATGAAGGTGTACGTCCAAAAATATTCTTTGTGTATTTTGAACAATTTTACATGACCGTTTATCCATGAAAAGGCTATCGAATTTGCTCCCCCTATGAGTATGTAAGCACTTATCCAACTCATATCGGGAGTAATCGAAAGTTTGCTTGTTATCAGTAAAAATAATGGCATTAACAGATAGTAAAGGTACATTTTTACCTTTTTGTTATCTTGAAGCGATATTTTAAGATTCAAAATCTTCATACGCTTTTATAATCCTTTTCACCAATGGGTTACGCACAACGTCTCCTTTTTTGAGATAGACAAACCCAATTCCCTCTATGCCTTTGAGTATTTTTTCTGACTCCAAAAGACCGGATTCTTCGTGTTTTTCAAGATCTATTTGAGTAACATCTCCAGTTATAACTGCTTTAGAGCCAAAGCCCATCCGTGTTAAGAACATTTTCAATTGGCCATGAGTCGTGTTTTGTGCTTCATCAAGAATTATGAAAGCCTCGTTTAAAGTTCTTCCGCGCATGTAGGCAAGTGGAGCAATCTCTATAATACCCTTTGATTTGTAATAATTGAATCTTTCAGGAGTCATCATGTCAAATAAGGCATCGTACAATGGTCTAAGGTATGGATCGACTTTTTCAAGCATGTCGCCCGGGAGAAAACCCAATTTTTCTCCAGCTTCTACAGCTGGGCGTATCAATATTATTCGCTGAACCTCTCCTCTTCGTAAAGACTCAACAGCCATTGCCACGGCTAAATAAGTTTTCCCCGTTCCAGCTGGTCCTATCGAAATTACAATATCATTTTTTTGCATGGCCTCTATATATCGTTTTTGACCGGTTGTCTTTGGGAAAACTCCCACTCCTTCTATCTTCTGAGACATCCTTTCACTGATGTTGAAAAGATCTCTAACATCTACAGAACCTTCTTCCAGAATCCTGTCGATCATTCTTTCAAGTAATTTACTCGCTTGTTGAACCGACTTTTCTTCTCCTTTCAACCACAGTTCGCTGTCTGTCATTTTTACGTTGATATCAAAGTGCTTCTTTATTGCTTTCAAGTTCGAATCATACTCACCCAAAAATCCCACAAGATCCACCGAATTTGGTATTTTAAAGCGAAAAATGGTTTCCAGCAAAATCACCTCCTTTAATAGTATAACTCACCAAGTTTCCCACATTCAAAAATCAACTTCCTGAACAAGTATAATACTTTATTCGAAACTTGACAAGGGGAGTGATTATGTTGTACAATACGCAACGAGTGCCAGCGTAGCTCAGTTTGGTAGAGCAACTGATTTGTAATCAGTAGGTCGGGGGTTCGAGCCCCTTCGCTGGCTCCAAGATGGAGAGGTGCCCGAGTGGCCAATGGGGGCGGACTGTAAATCCGCTGGCGGATCGCCTTCGGTGGTTCAAATCCACCCCTCTCCACCAGTTTTTTAAGAGGTGAAAAAATGGCAAAAAATGCGAAAAATTTTGTTAAGCTTGAGTGTACAGAATGCAAATCCAGAAACTACGTGGTTCGTAAGGGAAAACAATCAAGAGAAAAGCTTCAGGTAAACAAGTATTGCCCCAAATGTAAAAAGCACACTCTTCATAGAGAAGTAAAATGAATTCGTCGCAGGCCCGTAGCTCAACTGGCAGAGCACCGGTCTCCAAAACCGGGTGTTGCAGGTTCAAGTCCTGCCGGGCCTGCCATACGTCTAAGGGGTGAATGGGTAATGGCAAAGACAAGCGTGAAAAAGTTTCTTAGTGAAGTTAAAAGTGAAGCCAAAAAAACGACATGGCCGACGCGTGAAAAATTGTTGTCCGCGACCGCTATAGTTCTTCTCATCATTGGAATTACGGGTGTTTACTTTTGGCTTTTAGACATGGGATTTTCAACTTTTACAAGATACCTTTTAGCCGTTTTAGGTGTGAAGTAATAAATGCAAAAATCGTGGTACATAGTTCAAACTTATTCTGGACTTGAGCAAACTGTAAAAGAATCCATAGAGCAAAAACGGGATCTTTTTAAGCTTCACGATCGCATCGGTAGGGTTATCGTTCCCGAAGAACGGATTGTCGATGTTAAAGGGAAAAAAATCGAAAAGAGCCGTGTTCCTTCGACGGCTAAGTTGCATGTCAGTTCTGGGGATTCTGTGTCAAAAGATAGTATGCTGGCAGAATTACCTGAGATTCGTGTTAAACACGATGGAAGGGTTACAGAGCTTCGTAACATGCGGAAACTCGTGATTGAATCGATAGATCGTAAGAACAGTAGAACTTATTACGTTCCTTCATCTCGCGGAATAGAAAGCGGAATACGGCTTGGTTCACGTCTAAGAGAAGGAATGCCAATATCCAAAGATAAAAGCATATTTTGTGAAATAGACGGTAAGGTTGTTCAAAACGATCGTGTTAAAAAAATAGTAATTGAAACCGTTGATGATGAAGAGGATGTTTATTTTGTCCCTTTCGAGACTTTCAACAAATCGATAAAGATTCATCAAGATATTGAAGTGGGGACAGTTTTGGCAGATAAAAAGATCTTAACTGCGACAACTGATGGCATCGTTGAAATAGACACTTATGGAGCTTACAAAGAAATAAAAATTTCTAAAGTAACCACAAGACGTCTCTTCCCGGGTTACGTATTCGTGGAAATGTACATAACTGAAGAGACTTGGGAATTGATCAAGAGTATAGAACACGTTATCAATTTCGTTTCTAACGCCGGTCAACCTATACCTGTAAAACCCAAAGACATGAAAGTCATTCTTGGGCTTTCAAGGACAGAAATCAAAGAAAAAGTGGAAGCGGTAAAAGTTGAGATAAACATGGATATTGGTGAGCGAGTCAAGATCAAGAGTGGTCCCTTTGAAGGCTTTACAGGTGTTGTTAAAAAAATAAGACTTGAAAGAAACGAAATAACCGTGATAGTTACAATATTTGGTAGAGAAACGCCAGTTATTTTACATGTTTCCGAGGTAGAGAAAATTCAAAACTGAGTTTGCAAAAGCAATGTTTCTGTGAATGCTCAAAAGTTCAGTGGGAGGGGTATCCCCGCTAAGACCACAAGGAGGTTTTTGAATAATGGCCAAAGAGGTAATTAGACAAGTAAAACTTCAGATTCCAGGTGGGAAGGCTACGCCTGCGCCACCAGTAGGGCCTGCACTTGGTCAACACGGCGTGAATATAATGGCATTCTGTAAGCAATTCAATGCCGCAACGTCAAATCAGACCGACATGATAATTCCAGTTATTATTGATATCTACAAAGACAGAACTTTTAGCTTTGTCACTAAAACGCCGCCAGCTTCCGTTTTAATTCTCAAAGCTGCTGGAATTAAAAAAGGTTCCAGTGAACCCAACAAGGTAAAAGTAGGAAAGATAACCAAAGAGCAACTTCTTGAAATTGCAAAGACTAAGATGGAAGATCTCAATGCCCGTGATATAGAAGCAGCTTCTCGAATAATAGCGGGGACAGCAAGAAATATGGGTATAGAGATTGTGGGATGAGGTGAAAAGAAGTGCCAAAACATTCTAAGAGATATTCTGAACTTCTTGAAAAGTATGACAAAAAACAATTATATTCCCTCGAAGAAGCTGTAAAGATAGTAAAAAATCTTTCCAACGCGAATTTTGATGAGACGATTGAACTTTCGATAAAAACTGGAATAGATCCCAAGAGGAATGAACAGCAGATTAGAAATACGGTTTCGCTTCCAAACGGAACCGGGCGAAAGGTCAAGGTTTTGGTTTTTGCAATTGGGCCGAGTGCACAAGAGGCAAAAGAAGCCGGTGCTGATTACGTTGGGGGAGAAGAGCTCGCAAAGAAAATATCTGATGAGGGATTTCTGGATTTCGATGTGGCTATAGCAACGCCAGACACGATGAAATTCGTTGGGAAATTAGGTAGGATACTTGGACCAAGAGGGTTAATGCCTTCTCCTAAATCTGGAACAGTTACAAAAGACGTCGGTAAAGCGGTCGAGTCTTTCAAAGCTGGAAGAATCGAAGTGAGAAACGACAAAACTGGCAACCTTCATCTTCCCGTTGGCAAAAAAAGCTTTAGTGATGAAAAACTCAATGAAAATATCAAATCTGCGATAGAGCAGATAAGTGCACTAAGACCTCAAGGGTTGAAAGGTCGTTTTATACGTAAATTCGTGATCTCTCCCACCATGGGTCCTGGCGTAAAACTCGATTTCTCGCAGTTTGAAAACTGAATATTTCAGATATTTTTGCACCAAAGACGGTGGGATTTTAAAGACCGCGTGTTGGGTCGCCCACAGAGGTGTGTAGATTGTTTTTTGTGATCTATGGCCTCGTGATGCGAGGTCATTTTCTTTGAAGGAGGTCTGTTTATGCTCAAAGAACGAAAGATGCAAATAGTCGAAGAATTAACGAACGCTCTGTCAAAGAGTCCACTTGTACTTCTGACCGATTACAAGGGAATGAGTGTTGAAGAGATAACCAAACTCAGAACGGAATTGTACAAAGTGAATTCTAAGTACCGTGTTGTGAAAAATACGCTGTTGAAGATCGCTTTAAAAAATGTAAAAATGGATTTTGAAGAAATGAACTCCGCTCTTGAAGGTACTACAGCGTTACTTTACTCTGAAGGAGACTCGGTACTTGCACTTAAAGCCCTTTACAAATTCATAAAAGAACACAAAAAACCAGTGGTAAAGTGCGGAATAATGGATAATAAATTCATTACAGCCGAACAAGCTAAAGAATTCTCTAAACTTCCACCAAGAGAAGTGCTTCTCGCTCAACTCGTTGGACAAATGCAAGCACCAATTTACGGTTTGCATTCTGTCCTGTCAGGCATCTTAAGAAAAACCTTGTATGTTCTAAACGCCATTAAAGATACAAAAGAAGAGTAACTAGGAATTTTTTCAGGAGGTGTGATAAAATGAATAAAGACGAAATCATCAAGAGCATTGAAGAGATGACAGTTGCGGAACTCGCTGATCTGGTAAAAGATCTTGAAGACAAGTTTGGAGTTAGCGCGGCGGCTCCTGTGGTGGCTGCAACGGTACCTGCAGGCGGACCGTCTGATAGTTCTGAAGAAGAGAAGGAGAAAACATCCTTTGATGTTTTCCTTAAAGAAATCGGCGACAAGAAACTTCAAGTTATTAAAGCCGTCAGAGAAATAACTGGACTTGGTCTTAAGGAAGCTAAGGGTGTTGTAGACAAAGCTGGCTCTCCAGAGGCGGTTGTCAAGAAAGGTGCAAGCAAAGAAGAATCAGAGCAAATCAAAGCAAAACTTGAAGAAGCCGGTGCAACTGTAGAGTTAAAGTGAGGTAAGTATTAATCTTCTGCAATTTATCGTAGAATTGAAACGCAACCTCATCGGAATCTTAAAATTTCCGATGGGGTTATTTTGCTTAAATGTTTTATCATAAAATGATGAGATTCTTTGGCACTGCGAGATGACCATTTTGTGGTTTCAGTTTAAAGACGAAAGTTTTTATGCTGGAGAAAGGTTGTGAAAAGGTGGAAAAACAGGTCAGAATTTCTTACGGAAAGTTGAAAGACGCAATTGAAGTCCCCAACTTGATTTCAGTTCAATTGGACTCCTACAAAGAATTCGTGAAAAACGGGATAATGAGCGCGTTGAAAAAATTCTCCCCTATAGAATCACGTCCTCATAAAGCAGATGTAAAAAAGGGAGAGAAAGGCTTTAGACTCGAGTTTGTAAAAGCCAGGCTTGGAAAAGTACGATACACGGAAGAAGAATGCCGCCTGAAAGGTACAACTCTAAGTGCTCCTCTCTACATAACGGTCAGAGTGAAGGATATTCATAGAGGAGAAATCAAAGAGAGTGAAGCATTCTTCGGATATCTTCCCGTTATGACAGAGCGTGGAACATTTATAATAAACGGCGCAGAACGTGTTGTCGTTCATCAACTTGTCAGATCGCCTGGCGTGTACTTCGTTCGTGAATTTGAGAATTCTGAAAGAAAGCCTTTCTTTTATGCACATTTTCTTCCGGAAAAAGGGGCATGGCTTGAGATACTGTTGAATCTAAAAAAAGATATAATCCAAGTACGAATAGACAGAAAGAAAAAAGTAAAATTACCACTTTTGCTCAAAATTTTTGGGTACACCGATCCATTTGAAATGTTAAAACTTTATCCTTTGGAAATCGCGATAGATGAAGATGAACTCATGTTTTATCTGGGATCGATACTTCTCGAAGAGGTTGTAACGGAAAGCGGAGAGAAGATCGAAGTTGGTGAAAAGATCACAGAAGAAATGATATCCAAAATATTGTCGTCTAATGCCAAAAAACTGAAAATCGCACATCCTTACATGCAAAAAACGATCGAAAATCTCGATGACAATGAAAGTTCAATGGGAGTCAATGAAGCTTACATAGAGCTGTTCAGGAAACTGCGTCCTGGTGAGATTCCACGCATAAACGTTGCCAAAAATTATTTCAACAGTCTTTACTTCGATCCGGATCACTATGATCTTACGGAAATCGGAAGAACAAAGATAAATACGAAACTCAAGTTGAATTTGGAATCGCGAGTGCTTACCAAAGAAGACATAATGACTGCCATAAAATATCTGCTGGACATAGAACAACATGAAGAAAGACTCGATACAAAAGATCATCTTGGCAACAAAAGAGTCCGCACAGTTGGTGAACTGATGAGGATTGAGTTTGAACGTGGTTTCTCAAGAGTACGTAAAATGATAGAGGATAAGTTAAACATGTACAATTCTCTCGATAAAATAAACATTCAGAGTCTTATAAACGTTAGAGCGGTAATGGCAACACTTCAGCAATTTTTCGCATCCAGTCAGCTTTCGCAATTCATGGATCAAGTCAACCCTCTTTCGGAAATAACGCATAAAAGGAGAGTATCAGCTTTAGGACCGGGAGGATTGAGAAGAGAAAGAGCGCGTTTTGAAGTTAGAGATGTTCACCATTCTCACTACGGACGTATGTGCCCAATAGAAACACCTGAAGGTGCCAATATAGGGCTCATAACCTCGCTGGCGACTTACGCAAAGATAGACAAATATGGGTTCCTGAGAACCCCTTACAGAAAAGTGAACAATGGTAAAGTAACAGATCAGATCGATTATCTTATGGCTGATGAAGAAGAAAACTTCAACATTGCACCAGTTAATGTCGAAGTTGATTCTAATGGTTATCTTACTGAGGAAAAGGTCACCGTCCGATTCATGGAGAGTTACAAATATGTAAATCGTGATCAAGTCGACTATATAGACGTTTCTCCAAAACAGTTGGTCAGCGTTTCTGCTGCTTTAATACCGTTTCTGGAGAACGACGATGCAAATCGTGCTTTAATGGGCTCCAACATGCAAAGGCAAGGAGTGCCTCTGGTTAATCCTCAGGCACCATTGGTAGGTACGGGAATGGAGAAATACGTTGCGAGGGATTCGGGACTCATTGTCACAGCTAAGAAATCAGGGATCGTGAAAAAGGTCTCAGCCACGAAGATAGTGATAGAGTGCGATGATGGCGAAGAAGACACATACAGACTCATAAAGTTCACTCGTACCAATCAGGATACAACAATAAACCAGAGACCGATAGTAGATGTGGGTGATCGTGTAGAGGCCGGAGACTGTATAGCAGACGGGCCAGCAACGGATATGGGAGAGTTAGCCCTTGGTAGAAACGTGTTGTTGGCTTTTATGTCATGGGAAGGATACAACTTCGAAGATGCGATAGCAGTCAATCAATCTCTCTTAGAAGAGGATGCGTTCACTTCCATTCATATCGAAGTATACGAAACATATGCTCGTGAAACACGACTTGGCCCTGAAGAAATAACGGCTGACATACCAAATGTATCGAAAGAGCTTTTAAAGAATTTGGATGAAAATGGGATAGTTAGGGTTGGCGCTATGGTTCATCCAAAGGACATACTCGTAGGTAAAGTTACTCCAAAAGGAGACAGTGAACTGACGGCTGAGGAAAAAATCATGCGCTCCATATTTGGAGAAAGAGGTAGAGATGTAAAAGACACCTCCCTTAAAGTGCCCCATGGCGTTGATGGCAGGGTAATAGGAGTACATGTTTTCGAAAAAGGCGACATATCAGAACTCGATTCGAGTGTAAACAAAATGGTTAAAGTTTATGTTGCCACGAGAAAACCTCTCGCAGTTGGTGATAAAGTCGCAGGTCGTCATGGTAACAAAGGATGTATTTCTCGAATAGTTGCGAAAGAGGATATGCCTTTTCTCTCTGATGGCACTCCTGTTGACATGGTATTGAGCCCACTGGGTATTCCATCCAGGATGAATATCGGTCAGGTTTTAGAAACCCAATTAGGTTGGCTTGCCAAATTGAAAGGAGTGCACTTTGCAACACCGGTCTTTGATGGGGCAAGTGAGGAAGAGATATTCGAACCACTTTACAAGGAAAGAAAAAAGTACAATTTGACAGATGGAGATGATGAAAAATATCCAACTGGTAAAGTTACACTTAGAGACGGAAGAACTGGAGAAACTTTTGACAGTCCTGTAGTTGTAGGCGTTATGTACGTTATGAAACTCATTCATATAGCTCAAGATAAAATACATGCCAGATCAGTTGGCCCGTATTCTTTGATTCACCAGCAACCTCTTGGAGGTAAAGCACAATTTGGTGGCCAAAGATTCGGAGAAATGGAAGTTTGGGCTTTAGAAGCTTACGGTGCATCGCACATGCTACAGGAAATGCTCACCATAAAATCAGATGATGTTGAAGGCAGAAACGAGTCTTACAAAGCGATAATGCGCGGAAAAAACATACCGCTTTCCAACATGCCTGAAAGCTTCAAAGTACTTGTAAAGGAACTTGAGGGTCTTGCACTCGATGTAAGAGTCTACGATGAAAATGGTAACGAGATCGATTTGAATCATTCATTTAAGGAGGGGTAAAATGGCAGAAAACGGCCCCAAATTCTTAAAGCTTTCCACAGCAAAAATTGGGAGTGTTAAGATCGGTTTAGCTTCACCGGAATTGATAAGACATCAGTCAAGTGGTGAGGTTAAAAAGCCGGAAACGATAAATTACAGAACTTTCAAGCCCGAAAAGGATGGTCTTTTCTGTGAAAGAATATTTGGTCCCGTTAAGGACTACGAATGCGCTTGTGGAAGGTACAAGGGCAAAAAATACGAGGGAACTGTTTGTGAGCACTGTGGTGTAAAAGTCGAATCTAAAACTGCCAGACGCAGAAGAATGGGACACATAGAATTGGCTGTTCCTGTTGTGCATATATGGTATCTGAAAAACATTCCAAATTACATTTCCTTGATGCTGAACATAACACCCAAGGATCTGGAACAGATCGTGTATTTTGGCTCGCGCCGAACGGTCGAAGCTGCTTACATAGTTACCAATCCTAAGAAAACTCACTTTGATGTTGGTGACAAATTATACGGTACAGAATACAACATATACAAATCAAAATGGGATTTCGATGTTGAAAACGCTGTAAGAATTCGAAATCCACAAACTCCGCTCATATCCGATATTGATGGTGTTGTTTCAATGAAGAAAGAAACCATCAATACCGATAGAACAATCACATGGGTAACGGTATCTCAAAAGATAGACGAAGCACAGTTGAAAAAAGCTGAATTCACAATATATCGTGGGATGAAGCTTCTTGTAAAAGATGGCGATATGGTGAAAAGCGGTGATCTTATAGCAGCTGAGCTAAATGTCGATACATTTAAAGCTCCATTTGATGGCACAGTGGAAGTTGACGAAATCACATCAACTCTTAGAATTATTCCGCTTCCCACTTCTAAAAATCAACCCGTTACTTATACAGTTCCATACGGTGCAAAAGTCAAGGTTTCAAATGGAACAAAAGTCAAAAAAGGACGAGAGTTAGTTACGTCAGTTCACATCGATGCTATTCGTTCCACAATGGATGGAAAAATAACCTATGCCAATAATCTTTCCGTTGTTCAAAGTGAAGACGGCAAGTTTCGCGCCAATTCAACTGCAAAAGTTTACGTTGAAGAACCAATGCATTCAACTCAGAGTAGAACTTACCCGCTTTTTGAAGGAGTAACGCCTTATGTGGAAAATGGCCAAGAAATAAAAGCCGGTGACTACATAGCTGATAGGTTTATATATGAGGATGAAGATCTCTCGATGAGTGAATTCGAAATATTCGAAAAATACTATCCAGGTAAATTTGACAAAGAATTCGAGTTTGAAAATGACAGAACGATTGTCATGATCACTGCGGTAGATAGCGATGTTTCGAAAGAAATAGGAAAACAAATCGGAGATGTCATTCTCGACAATGAATATGAAGCTTACAGTGACGTATATGGAGATAAGATACAAGCTGACATCGGAGCTTCAGCCATTAAAAAACTTCTCGAATCCATAGATCTCAGAGAGCTGGAAAGCAAACTCGAAATTGAACTTCAAAATCTCTCTCCATCTGCATCAAATAAGAAAATGAAAATTCTTAAGCGCCTTCACATAGTCAGGAGCTTCATCGAAAGTGGTCAAAAACCGGAGTGGATGGTACTTGAAGCCATCCCTGTAATCCCCCCAGATCTGAGACCGATGATCCAAATAGACGGCGGACGTTTTGCGACAACAGATCTAAACGATTTGTACAGACGTGTTATAAACAGAAACAACAGGTTGAAAAAACTACTTGACCTCAATGCACCAAACATAATAATAAGAAATGAAAAACGCATGCTTCAAGAAGCCGTAGACTCTCTGATTGCCAACGGTAAACGCGGTAAATCCGTAACTGATAAATCCGGACGAGCTTTGAAGTCTCTCACAGACCTAATGAAAGGGAAACGAGGTAGATTTAGAAGAAACCTTCTTGGGAAACGTGTTGATTACTCAGGGCGTGCCGTTATAGTTGTTGGTCCTGATCTCAAAATGAATCAGTGTGGAATTCCAAAGAAAATGGCCATGGAACTCTTTAAACCATTCGTGCTCCAAAAACTCGTAAAAAATGAACCTGACAAGTCTGCAAGAAGACTTGGCCGAATGCTGATAGAAAGAGCCGTTCCTGAAGCTTGGGAAGTTCTTGAAGAAGTTATAAAGGGGCATCCTGTTCTTTTGAATAGGGCTCCCACTTTGCACAGAATTAGTATTCAAGCATTCGAACCCAAACTGATCGAAGGAAATGCCATTCAAATTCATCCTCTCGTTTGCCCACCATTCAATGCTGATTTCGATGGTGATCAGATGGCTGTACACCTTCCTCTTTCAGCAGCGGCTCAGGCTGAAGCTAAATTTCTCATGTCCTCCAAATACAACATAATAAGTCCTGCCCACGGACAGCCCATATCCATGCCTGGGAAAGATATCATTCTTGGAATGTATTATCTCACCATGATGGACAATAAAGCGAAAAAATCTAAAACGGTTTTTTCTTCGCCTGAAGAAGCTGTGATGGCGTACTACATGCATCACATAACATTGCATACGCCTATAGATGTTTTGCTCAAATTCGAAGATGGTGACAGGTTGATAAAAAATACAACTGTGGGGCGTGTTATTTTCAACGAAGAACTTCCAGAAAAATTACGTGATTATTCCAAAACATATGACAAAAAAGAAATAAAGAACCTCGTTTCCAAAACGTTCAAAATCTTCGATATAGATACTACAGCGGATGTACTCGATCACATAAAAGATTACGGTTTCAAGTACGCCACCATATCTGGTGTGACGATATCAGTTAGAGACATGCTCATATCTCCTCGGAAATCAAAAATCATAGAAGATGCTCAGAAGAAGATCTACTTTGTGGAAGAAAAATTCGCCGACGGAATGATGACTCAGCAAGAACGTTACAGAGAAGTTATAAAAATCTGGGAAGAAGCCACGAAAGATATACAAAATACCACATACGAAGAATTGTCTAAAGATTTCTTCAACCCACTCTTCATGATGGTTCGATCCGGAGCACGGGGGAGTATAGATCAGATCAAACAAATATCTGGAATGCGTGGTCTCATGGTGGATCCTGCCGGAAAAACAATAGAAGTTCCGATAACCTCTAATTTCCGTGAAGGTTTGAACGTCATGGAATACTTTATTTCCACGCACGGTGCCAGAAAGGGTTCTGCCGATACTGCCTTGAGAACGTCAAACTCAGGATATCTCACACGAAGACTTGTCGATGTTGCCCAATCCGTAACTATTGACGAAACGGATTGTGGAACTACCAACGGGGTAGAGCTCAAAAGTCTCAGAGACGACGATGTGGTTATTGAAAAGTTGGAAGATGGTCTCTTTGGAAGAGTTCTTGCCGAGGATATAGTGAATCCCAAAACGAAAGAAGTCATCTATGAACGTGATACTCTCATGGAAGAAGATGCAGCACACAGAGCGGCAAGTACAGTGGAGGACGTTCAAGTTCACAGAAAAGAAATTGTAAAAGTTGATTCCATCCAACACATGAAAGATTATGCCGAGCTTTCGGAGAAAGTATACGATGATGATAATGGAACTGTATCAGGAGTTCCAAACAAGCTGCTCTTCAAAAAAGGCGAGCCTGTTCAGAATGTTTTTGGAACCTTGAAAAAACTCGGTATAGACGAAGTCAAAATAGACACATATCCCTGCGTTGGAGGAGTCACAATCGCTCCCATCCTTTCAGCTGATGGTAAACGTGAAATCGTAACATATGAGGAAAGAGTAACACCAGAGATTGCCAAGAAATTTCTCGAAGAAAAAATCAAAAGTGTAAGGCTTAGACCATACATAAAGATAAGATCTCCAATGACTTGTGAATCTCCCAACGGAATTTGTGCCAAGTGTTACGGTATGGACCTTTCAAACCACAGAATCGTCCACATAGGAGAGGCAGTTGGGATTGTAGCAGCCCAATCCATTGGAGAACCTGGCACACAGCTCACAATGAGGACTTTCCATACGGGTGGAATATCCACAACTGGTGATATAACTCAGGGTCTTCCAAGAGCTGAAGAACTTTTTGAAGCCAGAAAAAAGTTGAAAGAGGTAACGGGTATTTTCAACGAAGTTTCTGGATACATCAGACAAATAAATACAGTAGAAAAAAAACAGAAGATATATTTAGAAGATGACGAAGGAATATTACACGATTATACTGTTCCACAAAAGACGCAGGTTAAAGTGAGACTTGGGCAAAGAGTGCTTCCAGGTACGCCTTTGACAAGTGGGGCAATAAGGCCAAGATCCCTTTTGGAAAACATCGATGCTGCTACAGCATTCAGATATCTCTTAAGGGAAATCAAAAGGGTTTACGCAGAACAAGGTGTTGATATACACGACAAACACATAGAAATCATAATACGTCAAATGTTTAACAAAGTTGAAGTTGTGGATGGAGGAGACACCGATATATTACCCGGCACCTTGTTAACTATTGGGGAAGCCAGGCGTATAAATGAAGAGATACGACACGATAATGCAAAAATTGAAGAAGCCAGATCCAAAGTGATTGGAAAAGAACTCGTCTATCACGTTATCACAGAAATAGACGGAAAAGAAGAAGAGATCGCAAAAGCGGGACAAAAAATGGATGAAAAGACTCTCGAAAAATGCGTTAAAATGGGGATAAAATCCGTTTACGTAAGAGATGGTGAAAGACAAGTGCGTTGTTACATAAATCCGAAGAAAGAGTTGGAGTACGATCAAAAGCTTTTGAGAATCACAAAAGCATCTCTTCAAAAGGAAGGGTTTCTCAGTGCAGCCTCATTCCAGCAAACGCCACAAGTGCTTGCTGAAGCCGCCGTTGAAGGGCGCAGTGACTACTTAAAGGGTTTGAAAGAGAATGTCATAATAGGGCAACTCATCCCAGCAGGAACGGGGCTATCCGTGTACAATGGCATTCAAATTGAGACACATATATCTTCAAAAGAGGAAACAAGTAAAAAACAAGCTCAATCGTGAAATTTCTATGATTTTTCGTTTTAGAGCGAGGCTTTATGCCTCGCTTTTCTTTATGGTACTCGCATGCATAAAAATTCAAAACATCTTTAGATCTTTACACCGGGGTCAAAAACAAAAATAAAAATATCGATAAATTGCATCATAAGTTTGTACATAGGGATCTACTATTTTCTGAGAAGGTATGGATTTGTACGTAAGACACTATGGAACGGTTAAAAAATGGCCCGAAAGGGCCTTTTTTAATTCGGTAAGGAATTTTTCCGTCATTTTAATCTCGAGTTAAATGGTAGAGTAATTATCTCTTAAACGTAAAGTAACCTTAGTGGGTGTATACTTAAGACGTGAACACCCCACCATGGGGGTGGGGATAAAGAAATAGAGGGAACTCGAATTCATAAAAGGTTTTATCGAAAGGGGATGTAATACATGGCGTCGAAAAAAGAGTACATAGTCAAGGGAATGACCTGCGCGTCATGCGTCAGAGCGGTCGAAAAGGCAGCGTCTAAAGTCGACGGGATAAAAAACCCGGTCGTCAGTCTCGCAACGGAAAAGCTCATTTTTGAAACCGACAGTGCCATAGACGAAGAGAAGCTCTTCAAGATAGTCAAAGACACAGGCTACGACATAGAACCTTCAAAGGACATACGCGAAATCTCGCTCAACATAGAGGGAATGACCTGCGCGTCATGCGTCAGAGCGGTCGAGAGATCGATATCCAAGCTCGACGGCATCTCGTTCGTTTCGGTCAGCCTGGCGACCGAAAAGGCCATGGTCAAATACGACGCGTCGGCGGTGAGGATCTCCGACATTAAAGGTGCCGTAGAGAAAGCTGGATACAAGGCCGCAAGTGTCACGACGCAGGACTACGACCAGGATCAGGAAAGAAGAGACGCAGTCATAAAAGGATATTGGAGAAGGTTCATATACTCGGCTGTATTCGCCGTTCCGCTTCTTTTCATAGCGATGAGCCACACCTTCGGTTTGAAGTTACCGTGGTTCATATCGCCCGAGGCCAACCCCCTTAACTTCGCGCTCATCCAGATAATCCTCGTCGCTCCGATACTCGTTGCCGGAAAGAACTTCTTCACCAAGGGAATCCCAAACCTCCTCAGAGGCCATCCGAACATGGACACTCTCGTCGGGCTCGGGTCAGGTGCGGCGGTTCTGTACGGACTCTTCGCTACGATCCAAATAGCTCTTGGAAACGTAGCCTTTGCCAAGGATCTCTACTTCGAGACAGCGGGCGTCATAATAACGCTCATATCCTTGGGAAAGTACTTTGAGAACCTTTCCAAATCGAGAACTTCCTCGGCGATAAAGAAGCTTATGAATCTGGCACCCAAAACGGCGTTCATAAAGAAGGATGGAAACTACAAAGAGATATCCGTAGATGAGATCGAGACGGGTGACATTCTTCTGGTGAAGGCTGGAATGTCGATTCCAGTCGACGGGGTTGTTGTGAGTGGGAACAGCTCGGTTGATCAATCGATGCTCACAGGTGAGTCAATGCCAATCGATGTTAAGAAAGGATCCAAGGTTGTCGGTGGAACCATAAACATCGATGGAACGATAGAGTTCAAGGCGACCAAGGTCGGAAGTGACAGGGCGCTTTCTCAGATAATAAAGTTCGTCGAAGACGCACAGGCTTCCAAAGCACCCATAGCACGGCTCGCGGACATCGTGAGCGGCTATTTCGTCCCTATAGTTCTCGGGATAGCTGGCGTGACTTTCCTAACATGGTTTTTCCTCGGTTTCAACCCCGTCTTCGATCTAACGATGGCCATAGCTGTTCTTGTCATAGCCTGCCCATGTGCCCTTGGTCTCGCGACACCGACTGCGATAATGGTCGGAAGCGGAAGGGGCGCCGAAAACGGCATACTCTTCAAAAGCGGCGAATCGCTCGAGCAGATGCACAAGATAAACGCAGTGGTCTTCGACAAGACCGGGACGATAACCATGGGAAAGCCGGAGTTGACCGATGTCATCTCTTTAAGTGGAACGAGCCGTGACGAGGTCATGAAGATAGCATCCTCAATGGCGAAGAAGAGTTCTCACCCGCTCGACAAGGCTATTCTTTCTGCTAACGCGGGAGATACCTTCGAAGTCGAAGGGTTCAAAGCAATTCCTGGCAAAGGTATAACCGGAAGGGTAAACGGAAAGATAGTGAAACTTGGGAACTCCAAGTTAGTCAATGTGGACGAGGAAACGGCGCGAAGGATGGGAGAGCTTTCGAAAAAAGGTCGGACGCCCATTCTTCTCGAGTACGACGAAAAGACGATCGGAATCCTTGCAATAGCGGACGTCGTGAAACCGTCATCGACCGAAGCGATAGGAAAACTCAAAGCTTCCGGGATAAAGACCTACATGGTCACAGGAGACAACACCACGACTGCGAGATTCATAGCGGCTCAGGTAGGGATAGACGAAGTCATATCCGACGTCCTTCCCGGCGACAAAGCCAAGGTCATAAAGGATCTCAAATCCAAAGGGATGAAAACGGCAATGGTCGGAGACGGGATAAACGATTCCCCCGCGCTCGCGGAAGCCGATGTCGGGTTCGCGGTTGGCTCCGGAACGGACGTCGCACTGGAGACCGCGGACGTGGTGCTGATGAAGAACGATCTGAACGATGTGGTCAACTCGCTGAACCTTTCGAGGGCAACCATAAGGAACATAAAGCAGAACCTTTTTTGGGCCTTCTTCTACAACATCATAGGAATACCGATTGCCGCTGGTGTTCTGTACATGCCCATCGGCCTGAGGCTCAACCCTATGATAGCGGCCCTGGCCATGGCTTTCTCGAGTGTGACGGTCGTGACAAACGCACTTAGGCTTAGAAAGACAAAATTGGGTTGAAACCCCAAAATACAATGGAGGTGCACTTATGAGGATTTACATCAATGGAATGACATGCGAACACTGCAAGATGAGGGTTGAAAAGGCCCTTTCCGGAATCGAAAACGTCAAAGACGTCAACGTCGATCTCGAAGGTGGATTCGCCGATCTCAAAGTGAACGGCGAGATATCCGAGGAGATCTTCAGAGAGAAAATAGACGACGCCGGATACGATCTCGTGAAAATCGAAAACTGAAACAAGCTGGAAAAGATTAAGGAGGTGATTGTATGATGTGGTTTGGTAGAGGTCCTTGGGCTTACGGAATGGGCGGTTTCGGATGGCTTTGGATGGTAATCGGCATAGTTGGATTCGTGCTTTTCATAATCGCAATCGCGTACATTTTCGGATGGATCTTCAGATCTGGAAGGTACGAAGAATACCACGACCGCAGTGGAGGCTATGACAGGGCGATTGAAGAGCTCAAGCTGAGGTACGCGAAAGGTGAGATAACCCACGAAGAGTATGAAAGGATGAAGAAAGACATTGGGAGGTGATCGTTGTGAAGAAAAGAAAATTTTTGCCTGGAGTGCTCTTTTTGATAGTTGGGATAGGAACGATGGTCTTCGCGTTCGGCGGAATGTACTGGTTTGGAAATGGTGGGGTCTTTTCGGAAAACTCATCCATTACTCTGAACGCCTCCTCGCTTTCCGAACTTGAAACCGTGCCTTCAACAGGTGTCATTGTCGATGCCAAGACGAACACCGTTGAATTCACGGGCTCCAAAATCATCATCCCAATAATAGCGAGTCCTGAAAACGGACCGATGTACTCCTTCGGTATCTACGGTCTGGTCAATCCGACGATAGTCGTCAGACGGAGCACGGAAGTCAGGCTCTTGTTCGTCAACGGCGACAATGACATGTACCACGGAGTCGTCGTGACCGCCGGAGCTCCTCCGTACCCGTACATGGGCATGATGATGTTCGACAGCCCGGCGTTCGGTAACTCTTTCGTTCCGCCGCTTCCGCCGGAATCGTCCGGAAAGTACACCGGCGCCTCCGCGATCTTCGACGCTTCGCAAGCCGGAAGCTTCTACTACATTTGCCAGGTTCCGGGACATGCGGCCGACGGGATGTACGGAAGGTTCCTGGTGGAGAATTGATCGAAAGCCCAGAAAGGGGGCACGATATGGAAAATCTCAAGGTAAAGGTCGGGGAGAAACATCGCCACAAACACGCCGAAGCCCTGAACCTTCTGAAGACCGCACGTGGAAACCTTAATGCGGTTATAAAGATGATAGAAGACGATCGCTATTGTATCGACGTCTCAACACAGATTCTAGCACTGATAGCTCTTTTGAAGAAGGCGAACACATCGGTCGTGAGCAAACACATGGAAACCTGTGTCAAGTCGGCCGTGGAGACCGGAGATGCGGACGAAAAAATAGAAGAACTCAAAGTGCTTTTAAAATACATGTCGAAGACAACGTAAGCCGGCGGTAGCCGGAGAAAGGCGAATATCATGAAAATGATAGACAGAAAAACAAATGGAAAGGATTTCGAAACGCTCAAAGAACAACTCAAAGAAACAGCTGTGAAAGAGGGATTTGCGGTTCTTCACGAGTACGATTTCAGGAATATACTGACATCTAAGGGCATGGATTTCGACAAAGCCGCACACGTCTTCGAGTTATGCAAACCGACGAAGGCGCACGAAGTGCTCACGGCGGACATCTCGATGGGAGTCAACCTCCCTTGCAGGATAGGGATATTCGAGAAAGAAGACGGCTACCACGTGATATATCCAGATCCTGAGAGCATGGCGGGAGATTCTCAGGCAAAGCCCACGATGTCGGAGATAGGATTTCTGCTCGAAAGAATATCCTCTTCGCTTTGAACGAATTTCAGGAGGTGGTTTGGATGAAACTCGAACACGTGGACGAAAAGATGACCCTCAAAGAGATAATGGACATGGATCCGTCGATGGAGACCGAACTCTTCCAGCTCGGATTCAACGCCTGCTGCTCGAAGATGGAAAAGGTCGAAGATATCGCGCTCGATAAGGGGATCGATCTCAAAAGGGCCATCGATACACTCAACGGCAAGATCGACGAGATCAATACGGTTTCAGAATTGCTCGAAGACTACCAGTGAAGTTTTGAATACCGTTCTAAGGGAATTCACGTAACTTACGAAACGACGATGCTAAAAATAAAATGGAGGTGTTTGAAATGAACGAGATGATGAAGATACCCGAAAACAAAGACGTAACCGTCAAATACAAAGATCCGGTGTGCGGGATGTGGGTATCGCCACAGGAAGCCGTGGCTACAGCCGATTACAGTGGCGTGACGTATTACTTTTGCTCGCAGGGGTGCGCGCAGAGCTTCCAAAAGAACCCGGCTGGCTACGTCAAAAGCGTTGGCCATGAAAGCATGAACATGGACATGGACATGCAAGGCCACGGGCTCAAAGGCCACGGCCGCCATGGCGGCCATAAACACGGGTGCGGGTGCTGAGAGTCCTAAGCCCGAGATGACAAAACAGAAACAGAAGGACACTGAATGAGGATGTGAACGTCATTCCATCGAACGAATTTCAAGTTTTGTTTTCATGATGCCAAAAAACCACCCCGTCACGGGGTGGTTTGCTCGTGTCCGATTTAAACGTTCACTTTTTGTGTCCTGAAATCTGTCTTATCAGTCATGAAGACAGTGTAGAGCTGAGATGATTGACAGGGTAGAGTTGACGCAATCGAATACGGTGGTACAGTTATGAAAATAAAGAATAAGACAAATTGCTCATGTCAACGCAAGAGTTTAGCATATTTGGGGATATGTAACTCGATTCATGGGAGGAAACACCTCTCGAGTTCATAAGCTTGAGCACGTAAAACGTGATGTGAGCGCCAAGAATTTGGCGTATAATCTGAAGGGGAATGTTGGGCTTTTCTTCATGGGAATGTACTTTGTTTTCCAGTATTTCGGAAAAGAATACATTCATCCCTTGGTAGGATACAGGAATCCATTTGCATGGCTCTTTTTTTACACGTGGGGAATGTACATGGCTAAATTTGGGAATATTTTTTGGAAAAAGCGGTCATGTGGTGTACTTGAGTCACGGCGTGATACTGATGAGTATTCTTGCAATCATCTCGTTATTCAAAAAGAATTTTTTTAATGAAGGCCATCTCAGCTTGAATTTTTTAGGTGGATTGATCGGTATCACAGCATGTTACGGGTTTTCAGAAATCGTACACAGATTTCCGAAGTCAGTAGAAAAAATATTGATGTGAGGTGTTGATATGCTACGTATTGGACTGATAGGTGCTGGAAACATGGGTTCTAAACATGCAAGAATACTGCGAACTATGCATGAAGAAGGAAAATGCAAATTCACTGCCTGCTGCGATCTTGTAAAAAACAGAGCAGAAAGTGCTCTGGGAGATATTGAAGGTAAAAAATATACAAACTTTGAAGAAATGTTAGAAAAGGAATCTTTGGATGGAATTATAATCGCAACTCCTACGGCGGAGCATATGAAAATGTCTTTGAGAGCCATAGAGAAAGGCATAAACGTTTTAGTGGAAAAACCAGTGACTATTGAAATTGAAGGTAGTCGCAAAATATACGAAGAATCAAAAAAGGCTGGCGTGATCGTTGAAGCAGGTATGGTAGAGGTTTTCAATTCTGTGGTGACAAATCTTGTGGAAATGGTTAGAAAAAGGAAGTTAACTTTGAACACAGCAATTTTCAACCGTTTTGGCTTTAAAACACAGAAGAATGATTCTAAAGATATGGATGTAATACACGATTTAATGATCCATGATATCGCTGTAGCACTTGAATTACTTGAATATCCTGAATTGACATTAATAGGGGCCAGAGCGCTTAACTTAAACGAAAAAAGTGGTTTCCACGACAGCGCTTCGGCTTTTTTAACGGACGGGAAGTCCAACATCCTCTTCAACGCAAGTCGATCATCAGAGATCAAGGTAAGAAGTTTTTCAATGGATTTCAAGGAGCTTTATGTACAAGGAAACTACATGGATCAAAAACTCAACATATTCTCTTCCTCAAAATTCGAGTTTACAGAAGCAGCCAACAATCTTTGGTACAACATGGCTTTTGACCACACTTTGGCCCGTTATTCCAATAACCCTTTGTACGATGAAGATTTAGATTTCATCTCGGCAATCGAATCTTCTCGAGAACCGAAAATAGGTTCAGATAAATGGCTTTTAATTATGGAAGTGATCGACGAGATAGAGTCTCAATTATTCCAATAATTTTCTACTTTTGTACCCTTGTTTCCATGTTTAAAAGAGTGACTTTCTTTTAAAAAAGTTATAGCGCTTTTGAAATAACCGTTCTTTTGGAACCTTCTCGCAGAGGTGTAGGAAAAGTTAAAGGGCATCATAACAAGACGACCATGTTGTTTTATTCTTTTCCCTATTTCTATATCCTCGTTTATCGTTGTCCATGAATCCACAAAATCGTTTATTTCGAGATAGATAGATTTTCTAAATGCGAAATTCGCGCCCGAGGTGTTATCGCCGCCAAAGATCTTCACAGATATCATAAAAAATTCATAGAGGAGACCACTCAGGAAATTCATCACGGCGTTAGAATCAAAAAACATCAGAGGGCCATAAACTCCTGCGACATCTTCATTTTGAAAGAGTTTAAGAGTACGTTCAGCCCATCTTCTCGGATATATACAATCAGCACCAGCCATAGCAATCACCTCTCCTTTTGCGTGCTCGAAACCGTAATTCGCCGCAAAGAGGGGGCCTTTTTTATCAGTGTAAGAAAATACATGATCCGCATATTCTTTGGAAATATCGATCGTTTTATCAGAACTACCGTTGTCAACTACAATTATCTCGACTCGTATGCTTTGTTTTTTTAGACTTTTGAGAGTTTTCTCTATGTATTTTTCTTCATTCAAAGCTGGAATTATTACCGATAATTTCATGCTCTCACCTCAAGACATCGGTATTATATCATTGAAGAAGGAACTAAGTAAGGTGTATAATAGTTTTAATTATGAACAAAGATGCGGAACCTTATATAGACTTCAAAGATTTTTTGAATGTAATTGTCGCTTTGGTGCCGTTTTTAGCGGTGCTTTTTGTGTTTAATATACTAAAGGTGCTCTCTTCACAGATCTCCGCTTTAGTTTTGATCTTCTTTTCGATATACGTAATTTGGTTTTTTCACATCGTTCTAAAGTCGAAAGGGTATGGTATCGGTTCGTGGTTTAAAATGCCAACGTTTGGGCCGGATTTGGTGTGGAGTATAATAATGTTCCCAGTTGTTTTAGGAGCATACTTGCCAATGACATTTTTAACTTCTTATATTTGGAGCGGAAGGTCGATCTTTGGAAAGTTGTTGATAAACCCTGGACCGCTTTTGGCAGTCATAAGCATAGGGTTGTTTTTTCCGGTAGCTGAAGAAGTTGTTTTCAGAGGTGCCTTGTACAGTTATCTTGAAAAGGTGTTTTCGGTGGAATTTTCCATAGTTATGACTTCAGCTGCTTTTGCTGTTGTACACCCTTTTGAAGATTGGATGAAAAGTTTTGTTCTTGGAATAATTCTAAATTTGCTATACTATAGGAGAAGGACTCTGACAGTTCCGGCAACGATTCATGTCATGGTGAATTTGTTGTATTTGTCGGTGATGTATTTGCACCTGTTAAGGGTCTAAAAGAGGTGATTGATCATGTTTAATAAATTTTCGAAACGAGCAGCTCAAGTTTTTGTAAATGCTCAAGATGAGGCAAGGGCGATGGGACACTCTTATGTCGGTACTGAGCACTTGCTTTTGGGAATCATGAAATCTGCTAACGGGGAAGCTTACAATGTACTTCGTGAGCATGATATAGACTATTCTTCACTTAGACAGGAAGTTATAGCCGTTGTGGGAACCGGGATACCAAGGGAGAATTTTTCTTCTCCTCAGATGACTCCAAGGGCGAGAAAAATCATAGAATTAGCTTATGAGGAAGCGCGAATACTCAAGCAAAATTACATATCTACAGAACATATACTTCTTGCCATATTGTGGGAAGGTGAAGGAGTTGCGGCGCATATTCTCAGGAAGTTTGGCATAGATCTTGCTGAAATGAGACGCGAGATCATAGATGAAATTGGTGGCTTCTCGAAAAATAAAGATTACGATGCTGAGATTTTGGGAAACCGAAGCCATGAGGCATCCAGAACTCTAAAGACATTAGAAGGACTTGGAGTAGATCTAACCGAAGAAGCAAAGGCGGCAAAATTAGATCCTGTAATTGGCCGCGATCGTGAAATTGAAAGAATAATGGAGATTTTGTCAAGACGTAAGAAAAACAACCCGGTTTTGATAGGTGAACCCGGTGTTGGAAAAACTGCGATCGTTGAAGGATTGTCCCAAAAAATTGCGGCGGGCGATGTCCCTGAACTTTTGAAAACGAAGGTCATATTTTCATTAGATATAGCTGCTCTTATAGCAGGCACTAAATATCGTGGAGAATTTGAAAAAAGATTGAAAAAGGTTATAAATACGGTTAAGGATGATAAAAACATAATTCTTTTTATAGATGAAATACATACCATCGTTGGAGCTGGAGCAGCAGAAGGTGCGGTTGATGCGGCAAATATACTTAAGCCGCCTTTATCAAGAGGAGAAATACAGATAATAGGCTCAACAACTCCAGACGAATACAGACAGTATATAGAGAAAGATGGAGCGCTTGAACGAAGATTTCAAAAGATAACTGTGAGTGAACCTACAACTGAGCAAACTCTTGAAATACTCGAAGGCTTAAAATCCAAATATGAGGTTCATCACGGGGTTAAATACACTGAAGATGCTCTTGAATTGGCAGTTCGTCTGTCACAACGCTATATAACCGATCATTTTCTTCCAGATAAGGCGATAGATGTAATAGATGAGGCTGGTGCCAGAGCAAGATTGAAGAAATTAGTAATACCAGAAGAAATCAAAAAACTTGAAGAACGAATAAAGTCCGTTCAAGAAGAAAAAGAATTGGCAGTCGCGAAGCAAGATTACGATCGAGCTGCCGAAGTAAGATTAAAAGAGCGTGAACTGCAACAAAATCTCAACGACAATTACAATAGATGGAAGAAAAAAGGCGAAACGGAAATAGTTACGATCACCGCTAATGACATATCGAGAACGGTTTCCAATTGGACTGGGATTCCTTTGACCAAAATTGAGAAAACCGAAAGTCAGAAATTGTTGAATCTTGAAAAGGAATTACACAAACGTATTGTCGCTCAAGAAGAAGCCATAATGGCCATTTCCAAAGCGATAAGACGTGCCCGTTCAGGATTAAAAGATCCGCGTCGTCCCATGGGTTCTTTCATGTTCCTAGGCCCCACGGGTGTTGGGAAGACTGAACTTTCAAAAGCTCTTGCGGAGTATCTGTTTGGTAATGAAAATGCACTTATAAGGATTGACATGTCTGAGTACATGGAACGCTTTGCCGTTTCCAGACTTGTCGGTGCACCTCCAGGATATATAGGATACGAGGAAGGCGGAACATTAACCGAAAAAATCAGGAGACGCCCATTTTCGGTTATATTGCTGGACGAAATAGAAAAAGCGCATCCCGATGTTTTCAACTTGCTACTTCAAATACTCGACGATGGAAGGTTAACAGACTCTCAAGGACATACCGTTGATTTCAGAAACGCAATTGTTATTATGACTTCCAATCTTGGAGGGGAGATCATAAATAAAACAAAGCGTGCTATGGGTTTCGTCGAAGAGACGAATGAGCAAACGTCATACAAATCCATGAAATCCATAGTTATGAATGAAGTAAAACGTACCTTTAGGCCTGAATTTCTTAACAGACTCGATGAGATTATAGTTTTCCATTCTTTAACCAGAGAGCACATTGAAAAGATCATAGACATATTACTCAGCGATCTTCGTAAGCGACTTGCTGAGCGTAATATAAAACTCAAGATCGGTAAAAAGGCGAAAGAGGTGATCATATCTAAGGGATTTGACCCTATTTACGGTGCTCGTCCACTTAAACGTGAAATTCAAAAAGATATAGAAGATCCCCTCTCGGAAAAGCTTCTTTCGAAAAAATTCGAAAATGGTGATACGATTATAGCCACCGTTAACAAAGGAAAGATCTTCTTTAAAAAAGAAAAAAGGAAAGACAACAAGGTAGTTTTCAGTGAAACGAGTAAGAGATAGAAAAATTTACGTTTGCTCGAATTGTGGATACAAATCACATAAATGGTTTGGCAAATGCCCGCAATGCGAAGAATGGAACACTGCAGTAGAAATTGAAGAAGCCGAAGAAGATGTTTCATCAATAGTCGATTTCAAGTCTTCGACGGCAACTGTAGATGTTCAAAAACGATTAACGACATCTATGGGAGAAATGGATCGCGTACTTGGAGGAGGATTAACTCCTGGAAGCGTGGTTTTAGTGGCTGGGGGCCCAGGAATGGGAAAATCAACGTTGCTTTTAGAATATGCCAGTGCACTTGCCACGAAGGGATACGTGTACTATGTAAGTGGGGAAGAATCCGTACCTCAAATGTTGTCAAGAGTTAAAAGACTTGGTGTTGAACGTGAAAAACTCCTTCTGACATCTACTGTGAGCATTGACGATGTACTTGCCTCCATTAAGAAAAAACCAATTGCTTTGGTTTTTGACTCTATTCAAACGATTCACACGTCCGGAATGAACGCTCTCACAGGGAGCATATCTCAAATGCGTGAATGCACGGTTAAGCTTGTGGAATACGCTAAAACTTCGAATGCCTCTGTTTTTATGATAGGCCATATAACAAAAGCGGGAAACATTGCAGGACCTATGATGCTTGAACATATGGTAGACACAGTTCTCTACCTTGAAGGTGAGTCCCGTTCCGGAAGAAGGATTCTCAGAGCGATCAAAAACAGGTTTGGTCCCATAGAAGAAATAGCCGTGTACGAAATGAGAAAAAACGGTATGATAGAAATTTCAGATCCATCGCGTATCTTTGCCGATATGGAATCAGAGGAAGTTGGAAATGCCATATCGATCGTTGTTGAAGGCTCGAGATCGTTGATGATCAACGTTCAAGCTTTGACAACTCCTAATCACAAGTCAAATCCCATCAGGATAGCAAGGGGATTCGAAAACGCTAGATTACTCATGTTAACAGCCTTGGTTTCGAATTACCTGAGAGTCTCCCTTGAGAATCGCGATGTCTACCTCAACGTGCTGGGAGGTTTGAAGATATCCGATCCTGGGGTGGACCTTGCTGTAATAGCAGCCTTGTATTCATCCGCAAAGAATATCACATTCCCTTCTAAAACAGCCTTTGTGGGGGAAGTTGGGCTTGATGGAAGAATAAGAACTGTACAACAAATGCAGATGCGAGTTGCCGAAGCCAGAAGAATGGGATTGAAACGATTAATCGTCTCTTATCAATTCAAAGAAGACGACGTAACCGGTGTCAGGACTGTAAAAGAAGCCATAACCAAAGCTCTTTCTGGAGATGAATGAAATGGATTATGATGAGATACTGAAAATGCTTGTACTCGTTTCTCCCGGATCTCCTCTTAGAAACGCGATAGATGATATAATGCGCGGAGACAATGGCGCCCTTATATTTTTCGTTCAGAATCCTGAGGAGTACGTGAAAAAAGGGATTATTCAGGTTGGATTTGAACTGAATTGTCCATTTACACCTAACAAGTTGTATGAATTGGCCAAAATGGACGGTGCGATAGTTGTCTCAGAAGATCTGAAAACCATATGGTACTCGAATGTACACATCGTGCCTGACAGTACGATACCAAGCTTTGAGACAGGAACACGTCACAAAACTGCTGAAAGATTGGCAATCCAAACGGGGAATTTGGTAGTTTGCATCTCTCAACGAAGAAGAGTGGTAACTTTGTATCGTGGTAATTGGAAACACATGCTAAACGATGTTTCGTTCATCGTCATGCAAATGAATCAGGGATTGAGAGCAATTGAAAGATACAGGAGTAACTTCGATAAGGGGATTTCGTCAATAGCTATAATGGAAATAGAGAATCGTGTCACGCTTTTTGATGTTGTCGAAGTTCTTGATAAAGGAATAACCATGCTTCAGATTTCCAAAGAACTGAACTTTTATTTGGCCGAACTTGGAAATGCTGGAACCCTTGCAAAAGTTCATCTTGAAGAGCTTCTATACGATGTCAAGGAAACTTTGAATTTATTGATAATGGATTATGCAACTGAGGAATCCATTGGGGAAAGCCACGATCCGAAAGAAGTTTTCGAATTGTTGATGAGTGAAGGGAAAGACTTAGAATCCATTGCCAACATTTTAGGCTATAAAGAACAAAAGGCAGCACTTTTTGAATTCATGATGCAGTCCAGAGGCTACAGATTGCTCAGAAGCATTCCAAGAATACCCATGAGTGTAGCCAAAAATGTGGTAAGAAGATTCAAAAATCTTTCTGGATTGTTGAATGCCTCTTTCAGTGAACTCACAATGGTTGAAGGCATTGCTGAAAAACGTGCAAAGGCGATAATGAATGGGATAAATTCATTAAGGAACAAGGCAAATTTCAGATAAAAACTCAAAAATAGGGGGAATGTGGTTATGAAATGGGTGTTGAGTTTATTGCCAACACTGCTGGGGCTTTATTTAGGATATGAATTACATCCTTTTATGGGTATCCTTCCCGGAGGAGTCATAGGAGCATCAGCTGGAGTTGTGCTTTATTTTTTGGCTAAGGACATTCAAAGTAAAAAAATTGAACCTATTGAGTTTTCAGTTGGGCTCGCTTCTTTTGTCATTTTCGTGTTTACCGGTAATTTCATCATCGCTGATTACCTTGGAAAGGATTTTGTAACGATCACGATTGGAAAATCCGTGATCGTTCTGATCGCACTTTTGGGAGCACTTCTCATAGCTAAAAGAGTTGAGTTATCACGTTTTTTGACATTGAAACGTAAGTCCAACTATGGTAGTTTTATATTTGATACCTCTGCCCTTTTAGAAGATAAAATATTAGATCTTTTTGCTATAGGTCTATTTAACAGTAAGGTAATAGTTCCTCAATTCGTATTAACGGAGCTTCAAAAGTTAGCTGATAGTACAGATGATGAAAAAAAAGGAAAAGGCCGCAGAGGATTTGAAATTGTAGAGAAGATCAAAAAAATGCCAGATGTTGAACTTGTGATAGATGATACAATAACGTACGAAGATGGAAAGGTAGATGAGGAGATAGTGAATCTCGCTCACAAGTTCAACGGTCAAGTAGTGACACTTGATTACAATCTAACAAAAGTCGCTCAGCTTCAAGGGGTTAAAGTGTTGAACTTGAATCATCTCGCTGAGTTACTAAAACCCACTTTGTTGCCTGGTCAGCGAGTTTCGATACATATAATCAGACGTGGCAAAAACAAAGAACAGGGAATAGGATTCACCGAAGACGGTACAATGATAGTCGTGGAAGACGGAGGAAATTTTGTGGGAGCGCATCGTGAAATTGTTATAACGAATATACTTAGAACCAATGCTGGAAAATTGCTATTTGGGAGGATAAATCTCAAATCATGACAACTGCTGTGTTGTTGTGTGCTGGAAAATCGTCAAGATTTTCAAAGCGATCGGTAAATAAGACACTTTACGAATTGAACGGGAAGCCTTTGTTCATGTACTCACTTGAAGCTTTTGAAAACTGGGGAGTAGACCGAGTAATACTGGTTGTCCGAAATCAAGAAAGAAAAGCCTTTGAGATTTTTACAAGATCTTTTGATAATGTTGAATTTTCCTTTGGAGGAGAGAGGAGACAAGATTCTGTTATGAATGCACTGAGTATGATTCCAAATGAAGAACACGTGTTGATTCATGATGGCGCAAGACCCATGATCTCAAAGGAATTGATAGAAAGAGTGGCAAGCTCAATTTCAGAGAAAAGATGTGTTGTGCCCATGATACCAAGTGATGATGCCCTTCGAATCGAAAAAGATGGAAAGTTGGTTACAGTCGACAGATCCAAAGTTTTCAGAATGCAAACCCCTCAAGGATGCATTAGCGGAGAGTTGAAGACTCTTTACAGGCGTTTCTCTGATGTACATTTTTATGATGACGCTGCTGCCTTCGAAAGAGCAGGATTGGAAATTTTCCCAGTTGAAGGTGATAGGAAAAATGTAAAGATCACCACTCAAGATGACATAAAACCCTGGAATGTGGGGAATTATGAATGAGCCATTACTTACTTTTGCTTGCACTTCCAGCGATATTTCTGGGATGGACTCTTGGATACAACAACATGTCGGCCATCTTTGGTCCACCTGTCGTTGCTGGGATTATAAAATACAGGACTTCCACGATACTTGCGGCGATTTTCATAATTCTGGGAACGATCATCGGCGGGAGCGCGGGAATGAAAACTGTAAGTTCCATCGCAAGTACAGGAGTTATAATGGCCGTGAGTGCCTCTCTTGGGACAGCGATCGTTGTATTGGTGCTGTCAGCGTTCTCTCTTCCGGTTTCTATTACACAAGGGATAGCTGGTGCGTTGATAGGTATTGGAATTGTCAATCATACAACACAATGGGGAATTGTTGAGAAGATTATTACAATGTCAGTGATCGCACCATTTGGAGCGATCGTGATAGCGTATTTAACTCACAAAACCGTTTCTGTTTTTTACAATCGAATTGGATCTATAAGGGTAAAAGGAACTTTTGTCCGTTTGTTTTCTTTATCAGTTGGCATTTACACCGCTTACTCATTTGGTGCAGATAACGTTGCAAATATTACTGGGCCTTTCATCGGCGCAGAGATGTTTAATGTTCAACAGGCACTTATCTTTGGGGCGGCTGCAATGGCACTTGGTGTGCTCACATCGAGTAAAAAAGTTATATACACGGTTGGAAGCGGCATAACAGTTCTTGAACCTTTTGATGCGGCTATTGCTTTGTTTTCCGAAGCGTCCACTTTGTTAATATTTTCAATAATAGGGGTACCGATATCAAGTGTGCAGGCGATCGTTGGGGCAGTGATCGGTGTCGGACTCGTTAAAGGAACGAGAATGATCGATTCCAAAACTTTAATTCGAATCATATCAGGCTGGATAGTAACTCCTATTGCTACAGGAACGATTGCTGTTATAATATATTCAATATTGAAAATCTGGAGGTGAGTTATGTCGATCCTGTTCGGAAAGAAAGAAGACGAGGTAATCAGTTCATTTAAAGAACACTTACAAGCCGTTCAAAAAGTCGTGGAAACAGCTTTTAAAATTCTTGAAGGTCAGGAATCAGAAAGAGAAAGCATCGTGAAAGATGTTAGAAAGTACGAAACAGAAGCTGATTCAATCAGAAGGAATGTGGAAACTATGATGTATTCAGGTGCATTCCTTGCTCATTCACGTGGAGATATGCTGGGCCTAATTGAGGCAGTAGATAAAATTGCCAATAAGGCAGAAACGGTGTCAGATGTTGTGTATCTTCAGAAGTTAAAAATCCCGAATTCTTTGTTGAATAAATACGTTGAGGAATACGAGTGCTCCTTGAATACATACAAAGCGCTTGAAAAGTCCATTGAAACCCTATTTAGCGATACAGAAAAAACGAAGAAGTTCGTTCTGGAAGTTGAAAAATTGGAAAACATGGGTGATAAGATCGAAAGAGGTTTGATACTCGATCTATTCAAATTGGATTTAGAACTCGCGCAGAAGATTCAACTGCGAGAACTCGCCCTTCAGATTGGAGATATTGCAGATAGATCCGAAGATGCTTCAGATAGAATTGAAATTATCATTCTGAAAACAGGTGCTTGAAATATGGGAAAACCAGAAGATATTTTTGAAGTCATAAAAACCCTGAAAAAGCTCAGATCTTCTGGGGGATGTGAATGGGGGATATCGCACAGACTGACAAGAGTGGAAAATAGGAGATTTCACCTTTTTTACCGTTGAAATTTCGCAAGGCCTTTGAACATTGATCTAAAAGTTGCAGTCCGAAAATCGGAGAAATTCATAGAACGATTTGAGCGAATGGCTAAGAACTCTGAAAAAAATAGAATAGAATTCAAATCTCAATCAATTGAGATAATGGAAGAATTTTGGCAGAAAGCCAAAGAAGGAGAGTGAAGGATCTTGAAGAAAATGTTGTTGTTGTTATCCATTCTTGGAATGGTAAGTATCATATCTTTTGCCGCGTCGGGGACTACGGCCGTTAGCACACCGGCTTCCGCAATGGTGGTAGCATTGGTGAACGGTGAGCCAATTCATGCAAATACCTTGCAAAATGCGGCCAATATAGGTCAAACGCTCATGGCGATAAGGAAAGTGAACCTCAAAATGTATCAGCTTCTTCTATCTTCGAAAGAGGGAACTGATTTTTTAAAGGCTTACAATAGATCTGTACTGAACGATTTAGTGGATTCTGTTCTCATGGAACAAATTGCATTTAAAGATTACAACATCCAGGTAACGGAAAAAGAAGCACTTAACAACGTTAAGGAACAAGTTGCAAAGATGCTGTCTTCTTATAAGATAACAAAAGAGCAATTTTCTCAATATTTGCAGTCTCAGGGATATGGGGATATAAAGCAATTTGAGGAGAATTCCGTTTTTACCCTTAAATTTTCTATGACAGTAGACCTTCTCAAGAAAGCAGTTACTTCTTCTGCCACCGTCAGCAATAAAGAAATCAAGCAGTATTACAACGCGAATATTGATTCCTTCAAAACTCCCAAACAGATAAACGTGGAGCATATCATGCTCAATTCGGAAGCCACTGCTGACAAAGTGTTAAAAGAGATAAAATCCAACGCGATCACATTTGAATCAGCGGCTGCTAAATATTCTCTTGATGTTCAAAGCAAAGATAAAAATGGCGATATTGGATGGATACCCGAAAGCAAAAATATGCCCGCTTACGAAGTCAAACTGTTCAGCACGAATATTGGTGGTATAGTTGGGCCCGTAAAAACTTCATACGGCTGGGAACTCTTTAAAGTTATCGGAAAAAAGAGTGCATCGATCAAGAGCTTATCGGAATCTTCCGCGGAAATAAATAAAACCCTTCTTTCTAAAAAACAAGAAAAACTCTGGAACGATTGGCTCAACAGCGTGTTTAAGAAATTCAAATCGAGCAGCAAAATAAAGATAATGATATAAAATGTACGAAAGGCCCTGAAATAGGCCCGAAAAGAGGTGAAATAATGGCCGTTACAAAAGAGGAAATAATGAATGCCCTCAGATCCGTGATGGATCCTGAAATAGGACTGGACGTTGTCTCATTGGGTTTAGTTTATGATGTCAGTATCTCGGACTCAGGAGAAGTTCAGATTAAAATGACCATGACCACTCCTGGATGTCCGTTGGTGGGAATGATGACCGAAGATGTTAAAAACGTGATAGAGACCATTGATGGTGTGAAATCCGTTCAAGTAGAACTCGTATGGGATCCGCCGTGGACTGCAGATATGATAGCCCCGGAGGTAAGAGCAAAACTTGGCATCTAACGTGATCTGGAACGTTAAATCTTTACTTGATTGGACAACGAAATATTTGAGTAAAATTTCAAGATCTCCGCGTTCAGACGCGGAGATCCTTTTGAGCTATGTGATGAAGAAAGATAGATTGTGGTTGTACACGAATTTTGACTCGGAACTTTCCAGCAACGTTCTTGATAAATACCGTGAAATTGTTAAACTCAGACATAGTGGAACACCTGTTCAATACATAACAGGTGAGAAAGATTTCATGGCTTTGAAATTCAAGATAAGCAAGGGGGTTTTAGTGCCTCGCCCAGAAACGGAGGACTTGGTTGAGCGCCTTTTGATGGACGCGAGAGTGAATAAATGGAAGAGTTTTTTAGATATTGGATGTGGTAGTGGCGTCATATCTGTTTCTATAGCGAAGTACATCCCAGACGCAGAGGTTTGGGCTGTAGATGTGAGTGAAGATGCGATACGCCTTACACGAGAAAATGCCGAAAAACATGGAGTCTCCAGCAGAATTCATGTGCATAAAGGGTACGTTGAACTCAAGGATGTCGATATCGTGATTTCGAATCCACCTTACCTTACCGAAGAGGAATGGGAGACACTCAAAGAATTGCATGGAGAGCCTATTGAAGCCCTTGTTGGTGGGAAAAATGGGAATGATGTGTACGAAGAGATAATTCAAAAATACTCTCCAAAGCGCTTTTATTTTGAAATAGCTCATCCCTTCAGGCAATCTTTGAAACGTCTTTTTGATGCAAATGGACTCAAATATGAGATTTTTAAAGACCTCTCAAAGAGAGACAGGATAGCGATAGTTTGGAGGTAAAATGGCACGTATACTTTTGGTTGAAGATGATCCCACGATGCGAGAGATCATGAAACTTTATTTTGAAAAGTCGCACGACGTTTCTCTTGCTGAAGACGGACTTTTGGCCGTCAAATTCATGAACGAAGAGAGATTCGACATCATCGTATTAGATCTCATTCTTCCAAAACTCAGCGGGGATTCAGTGGCTCAAGTTGCAAACGCAAAGGGAATTCCAGTGATAATGGTAACCGCCAAAAATTCAGAAGCGGACATTCTTAACGGTTTGAGAATTGGAGCACTGGATTACGTCACCAAACCCTTTTCACCAAAAGTCCTTCTTGCCAAAGTTGACAATTTTCTCAAGCGTCTGTCCAACAGCCCAAAACTTCCTACAATAGACATCATTTCACGAACTTTGATTACGAAGGACGCACGCGTAGCTCTAAGTCCAACAGAAACCTCTTTACTCTCAGAGATGATGAAAAAGCCTGGGAAAGCGTTCAACAGACATAAACTTATGGAACTTGTGTGGGGAAGGAAAGAAGTTTCGAAAAGAATAGTGGACGCAACTGTTAAAAACCTCAGAAAAAAACTCAAAGGCACTGGTATGGAAATTCGAACGATTGTCGGTATAGGATACGTATTGGAGATAAAATAGAGATGAGATTATCGAGAAAATTTTTACTCTACGTTATAGTGCCAGTTTCTATAATGGGGATTTTGATGATGTTTGAAACTGAAAGAATGTTTGACGAACAGTTCAACAGATTTGTGCGCGGTAGAATCGAACTGAGGATGTTTTATGATCTTAATCCTTACACACAAAGAACGGTAGTGATGAAATTAGAGCGTGCGAAGAGAATGACTGCTACCAGGATATTCCTTACATTTGCTTCGGCATTCGGCATATCCATAGCAATTGCTCTTGTTCTTTCGGAAATATTTCAGAAAAAAGTTTCCAGTGTTATCAACGAAGTTTCTCGTGCCGCGGATAAAATGGCTTACGGTGAAAAAGTTGAGATTCAAAATTCGGATTTCTCGATTGAGATAGAAAAACTAACCAAAGGCGTTAGAAGACTTTCGCAAAAATTAGCAGAGCGCTCCTTGGCGCGAAAGAACATGACTTCGAGTGTTTATCATGAGATAATGACACCTTTGAGTGTGATTAAAATGCAGTTGGAAGCGCTAAGAGACGGAATGATACCGTACGATCCCAAACTTACCGAAAAAATGATATCCAACGTTGATCACATATCCCAGGTTCTCAAAGATCTGAAAAACATAGAAGGTGGAGAATTGAAATATTCTCAGGAAAAATTTGATGCTGGGTTAGAATGCGATGAACTGTGCAAAATATTCACGAGTGTTGTTGAATCTCGTGGTGTACATTTGGAATGTTATATTCAAAATGTTTATATTTTAGCCGATCGTCAACGATTCAGACAGGTTATATTCAACATCATGTCCAATGTCGCAAAATACACTCCAACAGGTGGAAAGGTGAAAGTAAAAGTTAATTCTCATGGAATCGAAATTTTTAACACCTTCGAATACGATCCCCCAAAAATCTCCGAATACGGAACAGGGTTGAAATTTGTCAAACACTTCTGCGAATTTCACGGATGGAAATTCCTTTTTGAAAAAGTTGAAGGTGGCATTAAAACTGAGATAGTAATCGTGTAAAAATTTTCCTCTTGACAAAGTTAGTATAATGTACTTGAGGTGATGAAAATGAAAAGCATTTTTACGTCGCTCGTTATTTTAGTCCTTTTATTAACATCCGTATTCGCTTCTTTATCGGTCGTTGTGAGCATACCTCCACTGGGATACGCGACTCAATACATCGGTGGGAAGTCGGTGAATGTTGACATACTCGTAAAAGCCGGAGATAATCCTCACAATTACAGTCTCAGTCCTCAGCAAGTAATGAAGATATCAAAAATGACGGCCTTTATCGATCTTGGCCTTACGGAAGACGAGTGGATAGCGCAAAGAGTTAAAGCGATAAGTCCAAATATAAAAGTGTTCAATTCTACTAACGGTATGAGTCATCTTTTAATAGGAACGAATGGTTCCTACAATCCTCATGTATGGCTCGATGTGAAGTTATACGAATTGATGTGTATCAACATCTACGATGATCTTGTGAAACTCGATCCTGGAGATCGAGAGAAGTTTTCATACAATTTGGGAAATCTTTTGATAAAACTCAACGATCTTGATGATAAGATAAGAGAAGAACTCAAGCCATTTCATGGAAAACCTTTTGTGGCGCAACACCCTGCCTGGGTGTATTTTGCGCGTGCTTACGATCTTGGAAAAGAATATTCGCTTATGAATGACTCTGGTCAAACAGTAGGTCCAAGGGAATATCAAAAGATCGTTGAATCCATGAAACGTTATAAAATCGGATCGATAATTGGCGATCCTGTGACACCTGTAAAAATCGCTTACTCACTTTCTAAAGACACCGACGCTGAAATTGTAGAAATAAACCCTATTTACACGACAGATTACTTCAAGTTGATGACAACTGTGTCAGAAAAATTTGTAGAGGCCTTCAGATGAGCAAAGGGGTCTTGTTTATCGACTCGCTGACCGTGCGATACGATCATCGTGTTGCGATCTCTAAAATATCCATAAAACTCGATTTAGGTAAGTTCCATGTCATCATGGGTCCAAACGGTGGTGGAAAGACCACGTTAATCAGAGCCATTGTAGGGTTGGTACCTTACGAAGGAAAAATAGAAATAGATGGTTTGAATATGAAAAAATACTTGAAGAAGCATCCCATAGGCTACCTTGCGCAACGAGGAGCGCAATTTCAATCTTTTCCGTTAACCGTTCTCCAGGTTGTGGAAATGGGTCGCTACCATTTCAAGGAATCAAAAGCGGTGAGAAAAAAGCATGCAAGGCAATATCTCAATGAGGTTAAAATGGATTCACTCGCAAATCGTTCTATAGGAGAGCTCAGTGGCGGACAGCAACAGCGAGTTTTGATAGCTCGGGCTCTGGCAACTGAATCAAAGCTTATGATCATGGATGAGCCTTTAACTGGTATGGATCCACGATCCCAGTCGAAATTTTATGAAATGATTGAGCGTATCAAGGAAAGATATTCCTTAACGATCATCATATCCAGCCATGATGTGGGTTTTACGACGGCATATGCCGAGAATGTCTTTTGTATAAACAAACATCTTGTTCCACATGATGAAGCGGCGAAATTACTCAATGATCCAGAAATAAAAAAAATATACGGATCAAAAATTCGTCTCGTAGAACATCATCACTTGCCCTCGGAGGAAAAAGAAGATGTTTGATTTTTTGAGTTTACCCTTCATGCAGCGTGCCCTTCTCGGGGGTGAGATGGTGGCTGTAGTGGCAGGGATCGTGAGTCCGATACTCTTATTTCGTAAGATGTCTTTTATGAGTGTTGGAATATCTCACGGCGCTTTTGCAGGAATAGCTTTGGGAATACTCATTGGAATTTCTCCAATGTGGACTGCGATAGCTTTTGCCATGGGACTTGGATTGCTTATCGGTTTCGTTAGTAAAACTGGAAAGCTTTCAGAAGATGCCACTATTGGAACTTTTTTTGCCTTTTCTATGGCGCTTGGCATATTTTTAATTGATATGTCTAAAGGGTATCATCCAGACGTGATGGGATATCTCTTTGGAGATTTACTCGCCATATCATCGAGCGACGTTTATTTTGCCATGATTATCTTGATCATCGCTGCTCTTTGGTATCTTTTCAGAGGTCGTGCTGCTATCTATTCAACATTCGACGAAGACTTTTCCAGGATAGTTGGTATCCCCGTTGACATTGACTATTACGTTTTTATGGCTGTTGCATCTTTGGTAACAGTTGTAGCCGTGATGTTCGTTGGAGTCATATTGGCGAGTTCCATTATGATAGCTCCAGCTGCCGCATCTAAGATGATATCCAAACGTTTTTCCAATGTAACTTTACTTTCGATTTCGTTCGGAATGCTGGCCGTTTTTGGCGGCATAGCATTCTCTTTTTACACGAATATCCCATCTGGACCTTCCGTGGTGTTTTTTGTGACTGCCATATTCGTGATATCGCTGGGAATAAAATGGTCAAAGAATTTCGTGAAATCTTAGAAGAGATGTGTCAAAAATGGTATAATTTTCTAAATCCACAAGCAAGATGAAGGGAGATAATATACAAAGTGCTGAAGAGGACCCAAAGATTAAACGAAATAGATGATTCTCTGATTGGAAAAACGGTGATTATCAACGGTTGGGTTGATCGAATGAGAAATCTGGGGGGAATTGTATTTTTATGGATTCGTGATCGTTACGGATTGGTACAGGTGGTTTTCGATCCTCAAAAACCTGTGTACGAATATGTTAAGAATTTGTCGAATGAGTACGTTGTGGCAGTGAAAGGAATTGTAAGGGAAAGGCCAAAAGAAGCTAAAAATCCAAATCTTGAAAGTGGAAATGTGGAAATTCTTGCAGAAGAATTGGAAATTCTTGCAGAGTCAAAAACTCCACCAATATACACGAATCGTGAAGAAGGAAATGAAGAGGCAAGACTCAAGTACAGGTATTTGGATTTAAGACGTTCAGCTCTTCAACACAATCTCATTTTTCGCCACAGAGTAGCACACCTTACCAGAGAATACATGAACTCAAAGGATTTTCTAGAAATAGAAACTCCCTATTTGACTAAATCCACTCCCGAAGGAGCTCGTGATTTTTTGGTACCATCTCGTCTAAAGAAGGGAAGTTTTTATGCGCTTCCTCAATCTCCACAAATTTTCAAACAACTTCTCATGATATCAGGTTTTGATCGTTATTATCAAATCGTACGGTGTTTCAGAGATGAGGATTTAAGAGCTGACAGACAACCGGAGTTTACTCAGCTTGATCTCGAAATGTCTTTTGCCGATCAATCCGACGTGTTGGAAATCGTGAATGGTCTTGTAAAGAAGTTGTATGAGAAATTCATCGGTATAGACTTGGGAGAAATACCGATTATGAGTTACTCGGAGGCAATGGAAAAATTCGGGAGCGATAAGCCCGATCTCAGATTTGAGATGGAATTGCAAGATCTGACCAATGAAACATTCGCGCATGAAATGAAGTTTCTCACCCCTTCCAAGGGGGAAGCATTGAAATCCATAAGAATTCTCAGAAGTGAAACCTTTTCCAGAAAGGTACTTGATTCTTATGCGAATTCCGCAAAGTCTGAAGGACTTAGATTTGGATGGGTCAAAAATTCAAATGGTGATCTTTCTGGTAGCATCGCAAAAATTTTCAAAAGTGCCGGTGTGAATTTGGATCTCAAAAACGGTGAAATGATGATCACGTGTGCGGGAAAACGTTCATCAGTTAATAAATTCCTGGGAAGCGTGAGGCTCGATGCGGCTAAAAGATTGAATCTTGTAGACGAAAGCTCCGTAAAAGCCTTATGGGTTGTGGATTTCCCGATGTTTGAGTGGAATGAAGAAGAAAAAAGGTACCAGGCTCAACATCATCCTTTCACAATGCCGTATGTTGAGGATCTCGATAAATATTCATCTGATCCATCAAAAATGCGTGCTCACTCCTACGATCTTGTCATAAATGGATGGGAGATGGGTAGTGGAAGTGTAAGAATTCATACAAAGAAACTCCAGGAAAAGATATTTAAACTCATAGGAATTTCTGAAAAAGAAGCGAAAGCACGCTTTGGATTTTTCTTAGAAGCTTTTGAATATGGAGCACCACCTCATGCAGGTTTTGCCATGGGTTTTGACAGACTAATTGCCACCATGCTTGGATTGTCATCGTTGAGGGATGTGATTGCCTTTCCAAAAACTACAAGTGGAACGGATCTCATGTCCGACACACCTTCTAAGGTTTCTGAAACACAACTCGAAGAGCTTGGAATAAAATCGGAGGTTGATGAATGATGCAAGATTTTTCGTTGGAAATCAAAAAAGTCGATGATCACATCTTTGCCATACTGAAAGGCGAATTAGATGCGTACCATTCCATTGAATTCAAGGAAAAGATGATAAAAGCTATCAAAGGTGAAGGGGAAAAAATCCTGTTGGATATGACGGAATTATCTTACATAGACAGTGCAGGTCTTGGTGCACTCGTTTCACTTTTGAAGCGTTCTTCGGAAAATTCAAAGGAACTGAGGATTTTTGGTTTGAAAGGTAACGTGAAGAAGGTTTTCGAGTTGACGCGACTCAATAAAGTATTCAAGATCTTTGACACGATAGAAGAAGCCAAGGCATGATATATGTTACCATAGATGGGCCGGCAGGTTCCGGGAAATCCTCTGTTTCTCAGAATCTGGCGAAAAAATTAGGTTTCGAACATTTAGACACTGGAGCCCTTTACAGAGCTGCCGCATTTCTCTGGATACATTCGAAAAAGGATTTGAAATCCGAGGAATTTTTGAAAATGATGGATAACACGAGCTTTAATCTTACCAACAACTCTGCCTTGTTTGTAAATGGGAAACGTCTTGGAAATGAAATAAGAACTCCAGAAGTTGGGAAAGTAGTTTCTAAGCTGGCAGAAGTTCCGCAAATTCGTGAGATTATAACAAAAAAAACACGAGAGATTGCAGATAATAAGCGAATTGTCGTTGAAGGAAGGGATATAGGAACAGTTGTGCTTCCCAATGCGTGTGTGAAGATCTTTCTCACAGCATCTGTTAATGAAAGAGCCTGTCGGAGGTACGAAGATTACAAGTCAAGGGGCGTTGATATACAATTTGAAGAAGTTGTCAAAGAGATAAAATTCAGAGATGAGATGGATTCCACTCGGAAAGTTGCACCACTGAAGCCTGCAAAAAATGCTATTATATTCAGTACCGACGGTCTTACACTTGAGCAAGTTGTGAGTGAATTGTACGATTTGATCGTGGAGAAAGTAAAGAAATGTTGAGAATAGAAATCGCGAAAGATATTGGTTTCTGTTTTGGCGTGAAGCGCGCGGTAGATATTGTGGAAGAGTTACTTTCAAATGGTGAGGACCTTTACATAACTGGCGATCTGATCCATAACGAAGATGAAATGCTGCGTCTAAAATCCATGGGATTGAAAACTCTTGATGTGGCAAATGAGTGGCCAGACATTTCTAAATCAACAGTCGTGATAAGAGCTCATGGCGTGCCTCTGGGAATTTTAAAAGAGTTGCAGAAGCGTGCTAAAAGAGTTGTAAACGCGACTTGTACAGTCGTTAGCGCTGTGGGAGAATTGATAAAACAGGAAAAGAATGCAGGATTCGAAATTTTTCTTTATGGGCGTGAAAGGCATGCCGAGGTGGAATATCTTAAAAGTGTTGTGGGAGATTTGAAAGTTATAAATCAAGAGCATCCAGAATTTCACTTCTCATCAAATAAAATCGCTCTGTTTTCTCAGACAACCATGGGTATCGACGGATTTAAAGAAATCTCAAAGAAATTTTTGGACGATGAAAAGCTCTTTTCTTCCTTTCACATTCACAATACCATTTGTGCGGTCACTTTGGAAAGAGAAAGGGAGGTGAAAAAGTTAGCGAGGAGCAACGATCTTTGTTTAATTGTGGGAGGAAAGAAAAGTTCGAATACTAAAAAACTGTACGAGATCGCGAAGAGTTTGAATACGAATACTCACATGATATTAAACGTGTCCGAAATTGACGAAAACTGGTTTGATTCAATCAAAAGTGTGGGAATCTGCAGTGGAACCTCAACCCCAACGAGAGTGATTGATGAGATCGTCAAAAGGTTGAGAAAATTCAAAAACTGAAGGAGGTGTACCCACTTTAAGAGAGTGGGGAAAACATGGAAAATATGGAAAACAACGAAAACATGAAAATGGAACCTAGTGAGGAATTCGAAAAGTACATGCAAGACAACGATAACCTGGGAATTCCTCAACCGGGAGAAGTCCGAAAATGTACGGTTATTCAAGTTGGCCCTGAGCATATGATCGTTGATGTTTCTGCTAAAACGGAAGGAATGATAAATGTAAGAGATCTTGTGAGAGATCCGAAAGATTACAAGCCCGGAGATGTCATAGAGGCAGTTGTGACAAGTTACAGAGCGGATGATGAAAGTAAACTGTATCTTTCCGAGAGAAAATACGTGATACGCAAGCTTCTTAACGAACTAAAGAAAGATGGCGTGGGTAAGATTGTAAAAGGACACATCGTTAGAAAAGTTCGAGGCGGATACAACGTCGAAATTGGAGGCGCACTTTCCGCATTTCTGCCAGGATCTCAATCTTCATCACTGAATTCAGTTGATCCTTCAAAACTGGTCGAGAAAGAGTACGAATTTGAAGTGATGACATTTGAACAACGTAGAAAAGGTAAAAGTTACAACATAGTAGTTTCAAGGGATTCTGTGATCAACAGAAAACGTGCTGAATTTTTAAAGGATATTCAAAAAGGTCAGAAGATCAAAGGTAAAGTTGATGAAATCACGGATTTTGGTGTTTTTGTTGATGTTGGAGCCATGACTGCTCTTCTTCCAAGATCTGAGATAACATGGGATAAGAGCGTTAACGTTAAAGAGAAATTCCATATAGGTGATGAAATTGAAGCAATTGTGATCTCTAAGGAACCAGAAAAAGGAAAAATGTCTCTCAGCACGAAGCAGCTTACACCGGACCCATGGGAAAACATTGAGAGCAAGTACCCGATTGGAACTGTAACCGATGCGACAGTGACAGGTATTGTACCATTTGGATTATTCGTTAAAATCGAAGAAGGTGTAAAAGGTCTCGTTCACGCTTCCGAGATATTCTACGGTAACTATCGTAGAAATCTCAAGGACTACTTCGAAGAAGGACAAAAAGTGAAGGTCGAAGTCATAGAACTCGATATTCCCAAACGCAGAATCTCTTTCAGTATAAAGAAAGTTGTCGGAGATCCATGGGAAGGAGTGGAAGAACGCCACCACATTGGTGACACTTTGGAAGCAAAAGTCGCAAAACTCCTGGACAATGGTGCTATTCTTGAAATCGAAGATGGTGTCTCAGGTTTTGCGCATATTTCAGAGCTTTCCTGGAATTTCGTTAAAAAGCCATCCGATCTTCTCAAGAAAGGGCAAACGGTAAAGGCAAAAATACTTGAAATCGATCCTGAGTCCAGAAGAATGAGGCTTAGCGTGAAACGCACAACTGATGATCCATGGAAGAAGTTAGCAAAGGAAGTTAAGCCTGGAACTCCGGTGGATTGTGAAATAATTAGTGTGAAGCATTCTGGGGCCATTGTTAAAGTTTTGAATTACGACGTTGAAGGCTTTTTGCCCAAATCACACTTTTCTGGGGATATAGAAGAGGGAAAGACCGTCAAGGCTTTCGTGCATAAAGTATCGTACAATCCCAAATTGGATGAAAGAGATATGGTCATAACTTTGAAGGACAACTTCAGGCCTGAAAAAGAATCAAAGAAAAAAGAAGAGTCTTTTTTCAATTCCGCTCCAATGACCACCACCATAGGAGATATGGTGCATCAGAAAAGTGAAGAGCAGAAGTAATCTGCCGGTTGTGGTTTTTGCCGGTCGAAAAAATGTTGGAAAATCCAGTATTTTCAACAGACTTGTGGGTTACAGAAGATCTCTGGTAGCCGATTACGAAGGTTTGACCAGAGATCCTGTGATCTTTGATACGAAATTGGAAGACAAATTCGTAAGGTTGGTAGACCTGCCAGGATATTTCGTGAAACCAAAAGATCGAATAGAGATTGAAATAATGCGCTCTTTCAAAGACTGGCTAGGTAAGGCAACACTTGTTGTATTAGTGGTAGATGGCAGATCTGAGATAACCAAAGAGGACCTGGAAATTGCCGATGTCATCAGAAAATCGGGAAAACCTTATCTCTTTGTGGTAAACAAAACAGAGCACAAGCCCGCCTACGTTGCCCATATGTCGGATGTATATTCGCTTTCAATGGGTGAGCCTATTCTTGTGGCTGCCGAACATAACATGGGATTTGATTCACTTGTCGATAGAATTGTTGAGAGATTGCCTGAAACTTCTGATGAAATCGAAATTCCAGTGGCACGAGTTGCGATCGTAGGAAAGCAAAATGTTGGAAAATCATCGTTGCTAAACGCCATTCTTGGAGAAAATCTGTCGTTTGTAACTAACATAGCTGGAACTACGCGTGACACGATAGATGCAACTTTAAGGCATAGTGGTGTTGAAATCGTTTTCATGGACACAGCTGGATTGAGAAAACTCAGCAAAGTTAAAAAAGGAACCGTTGAATCATTCAGTGGGGCGCGAACGATACGTGCTATTCGCAATTCAGATGTCTGCGTGCTTGTTGTAGATTCGTTTAGAGGGGTTACGTCTCAGGATCAAAAAATAGCTTCAATGATAAAAGATAATTCAAAAACAGCTGTGATCGCAATGAATAAATGGGACATTAGAATGTCAAACATTGAAGAGCAAGTGGCAAGAGAGTTATTTTTTATAAATTATGGGCCAAGAGTCGCTCTATCAGCTAAGAATTCGTGGAACATAGAAATGCTTTTAGATGAGATCGTGAAATCGTATAACTCTTACACGATGAAGATACAAACTTCAAAGGTGACAAAGGTTGCAATGGAATTTTCTTACGGTAGGGTCATGCCGTCAAAGAGAGGGAGTAGATTGAAGATTTATTACGCCACTCAAGTTTCCACTGCTCCTCCTGTTTTTGCTGTGTTTGTCAATTTCCCGGAACTTTTTGGCGACTCCATGAAAAGGGCGTTAACCTCTCTTATGAGAAGAAAAATACCAGAGCTTGATTTGTCACCAATACAAATCGTAGTGAAGGCAAGAAGATAAAATATGTTTTTAGGCTTGATAATGGTAATTTTGGGATACTTTGTGGGAAGTATACCCTTCAGTTACATATTTCCAGCATTGAAGGGTGTGGATGTTCGCAAAATTGGAAGTGGCAATGTGGGAGGCACTAACGCCATACGTGCATCTGGATCGGCAATAGGAGTGCTTTCCATGCTTGCAGATATTTTAAAAGTCTTTCTGATCGTTGTCGTAGCGCGCATCATGGGATTAGATAATTTTTGGGTGTATTTCACTGGAATTTCAGCAGTAATTGGTCATGATTATCCGATTTATCTTAAATTCGTTGGTGGTAAAGGGGTAGCCAGTACGCTCGGATTTGTATTCGCCGTTGCTCCCCTGATGGGAGTGTTCTTTGTAGGAATATGGCTTCTGATAATATTTGTCACCAAATATGCGTCCCTCGCATCTATGTTAAGTTTTATGATTTTAATCTTGACAGCTGTTATTATAAAATGGTGGGATTTCTTGTTTATTATAGCGCTTTTAACTCTTCTTGTTGTTTACAGACATCTCCCAAATATTCGGAGGTTACTGTCCAAAAGCGAGCATAAAATGGACCTTGTAAAAGCGTTGAAAGGGCTCTTTGGTGGTGATGTAAAGTGAAAAAAATGCTCCTTGTTTTGTGTGTTTTTACAATGTTGACGTCATTTGTGTTTGCAAACTACATGAATTCCTTTTCAGCGGCTGTGGAAGCGTGGAATCAAGGCAAGATCTCCCAAGCTTTATCTTTGATGAATCTTTCTCTTTCTTCAACATTTAACACTTTATATGCCCCAGATTTGTGGTATTTTAAGGCAAGATTGGATCTGATGTCTGGCAAAATAAACGATGCACGACAAGCACTCGATACAGTTGGAACGGTTTTTAAATCCAGACCGGTTTCCAACCTTTTGAAAAATCTCACGGACGCTTCTATCACTTCATTTTCACCAGTTGTTGATATAAAATACGTTGATTCGATCATGGGATTTCATGATGGAGAAGTTTTTTACAGTCCTATCTCAGTGGCAATAAGACGTAACAGCTACTATGTGCTTGATACTGCAAACAGATTCGTTGAAGAGTTCGGTTCCATTCAGCAACGATACGAACTGAATGTGAATTCTACACCAACAGCCATGATTTACTCAAATGCTATGGATTCTTTTTTCGTTTCTTTTGAAAATGGGGATGTGTACAAGTACACGCCCAATTTTTCCACAAAAAAGAAATTCGTATCGAAATTATCCCATCCAGTTGTTTTTTGTACTGACAATGCCGGAAGGGTTTACGTCGGAGAGTATGGAGAAGATGCTGTGAGCATCTTTGAATACAATGGCGTTTTGAAGAAGAAGATCCATTTTTTTGATAAAAAAGTTCATATCTTCAGTTATGGACGAGTGTTTGGTAGCACCTTTTACATTATGGATCTTACCGATAAAGAGGTAAGGAAGTTTGACATAATAAGTGGGAAAGAACTTTCCAATGTTCCCTTTCCAAAAGATGTTATTCCTTTCACATTTGAAGTTATATATGGAAACGTTTTTTTCATTAGCTCAAAAAGTGCTGTTATTGGTGGAATATCTTTCAACTTGTACCGATCAAGTTCCGTTTTTTCTTCTACACTGGACGGTGAATTATTGGCCACGACCGATGTTGCAGCAAACAAAGTGAACATCTACAAAATTTCGATGGAAAAATCCGTGTCATTTCCAATAATAAATGGCCTGTCTTTAAAAGACGAAAGAATTCACGTGAGATTCAGGATTGTAGATCCAACGGATAGTCCTATTGAAAAACCAACTAATTTGGTGGTGAAAGATGATGGATTTCAAGCACCAGCTGATATTTCTTATGTTTCGCAAAAGGCGTTGATTTACGAATTTCCAAATCTCGATGAGATCTTAAAGATGAATCATGTGAAATCAAATGTTGTCATAAGTCGGGTTTCTTCTTTCAACGGAAAAGTAAAGAGTTACTTTGCACCGATTTTGTTGAACAACGTTGTACTGTACCTTGTACGTGATAAGGATCCAACGGAACTTGTAAAATTACTGGTTCATCTTACAAAGGGAGCCTTTATTTCCGATTCGGAAGTTAAGTACGTAGAAAATTTTTTGAAATACAGGCGTTTCGTGGAATTTGTAGCTTCTTATCCAGTTAACTTGCCAATAGGCATTGATGATGTAAGCGTATCATGCGAATCAATTTCAAATCTGATCGACACGGTTTACTATACAAAGCAAAATATCCTGAAATGACGGAATACGAAAATGCTTCACCTTAAGTTCAAGTTCAGGACGAAATCCACTTTGGAACTCGTGAAACTTTCGCAAGAGGGCATAAGAGAATCCGTAGACTTTGTGGTAGAACGCTATTATCCAATGGTTTTGAAGATATCCAGCAAGTATTACAGCGTGTGGGGAGAGCGAGAAGACTTAATTCAAAACGGTTTGGTTGGTATTTTAAAAGCCATTTACTACTACAAAGAAGGCAAAAGTTCCTTTACGAGCTTTGTGTGGAAATCCATAGATTCAGAAATAAAATCTTTTTTGACGTATCTGAACAGAAGAAAAAACAAAATGCTCACGGATTCCATCAAAGTGGATTTGTTGAATGACGAAAGCAGTGAAGATAAGACTCCAGATGTTGGCTATGAGCCAAACATGTTGGATGAATACATATTTGAAGAATTCATGAAAGAGTGCAGAAATATACTGACTGATGAAGAGATGAAAATCTTCGAGATGCACATCCAGCATGTGCCCTACAAGGAAATATCGAGATGTATAGGAAAAAACAGTAAATACGTTGATAATTCCTTACAGAGGATAAAGAAAAAGCTCAAAGCGACTGTGGATATATACAAGAAGATCAGAATGTATATCTCCGTTGTCTAAATTGGGAGGAATAATGTGAGAGATGACGAAAATCAAGAATTTCCAATACTTTTTAAAATACTGGTCATCATTGTAATATTGAGTGCTTTGTTCGGAACCTTTATGAGTTTGATAGATTTTGCACTCGTCAAGTCAGCATCAAGAGAGATATCCAGGATTAACAGAACTTTACTTGCCTCCATGAGTGATAGAATCAACAATATGGAGAACGATATCTCAAATGTCAAATCTTCCCTAATGCCTGGTGGAATTATGGATTTGTACGTGAATGCCTATCACTTTCTCTCCAATTCACAAGTGGATCTCGAAAAAATAGTCACACTCGCCGAGGATACAAATGGAAAAACGTATTTTTCATTTTATATCACAGGTGAGAGTGGTGTTTGGATAGGAATCTCTAAAGGAGGAAGATACGTTTTCCAATCCGAGATGAAACAAGGACTTTCCCCCGAGAGGTTTTATGTTAACAACACTCCAAAAATTTCCACATCATACACTTTTACGGTAGATTCTTCCACGGTGATAATGAGTGGTTCGCCTTCGCGAACGTACATACTCATGGTAAATAAGAAAGGAGCTAAGATCGTAAAAATGAGTTCCACGAGGGTGCTTGTGAAAAGGCTTTTCAACAAGTGATGAAGAGGTGATCAATTTGCAAAAGATTCAGAGAATAAACGATGCAATTTTCAGGATTACTCTTGGAAATCCATTAAATCCTATAGATATCGTTAACACTACGGATGTAGAGTGCAAATGTGATTTTAGAGTTGTGGAAAATAAGTCTCTATTTTCAATTTTATCAAATGGAGAAGAGCTTGCAAAGGAAATTGGATTTTCGATTGAAAATGGTAAGACATCGGTGAGATTGATATCTTCGGGTGCACATTTTTTTGGATTTGGAGAAAAAATGGGATTTTTAGACAAGCGTGGAGTGCACATGAAGATGGTAAACACTGACAATCCACTCCACACTCCCGATTTGGATCCCATGTACATCTCCATTCCATTTTTTATAGCAGTCTCACCTGGGAAGCCTGCGATGGGATTTTATCTCAACTCCACAGCATTTTCTTTTTTTGATATGGATGGTGATACTTACAGTTTTGGTGCACAAGACAACGGAATTGAGTTTTATATAATATATGGGCCGAGTGTATCTGATGTTGTAAAGCGTTTCACCTCTATGGTTGGCAGAATGCCAATGCCACCTGCATGGGCCATTGGATATCAACAATCACGTTGGAGTTACGCCACAGCAGATCAGGCCCTTAAAATTGCACGGAAAATGAGAGAAGACGGTATCCCATGTGATGTCATTTATTTGGATATAGATTACATGGATGGATACAGAGTATTCACGTGGGGAGATGGATTTACAAACCCAAAATCATTTGTTAATAAGCTAAAAAGTATGGGATTCAAAGTTGTAACTATAGTGGATCCCGGTGTGAAAAAGGAGAACGGTTACGATGTTTTTGAAACTGGTAAGAAGATAAAAGCATTCTGCAAATCGGAAGATGAAGAAGACTTCGTTGGATACGTTTGGCCAGGACGGTGCGTTTTCCCGGATTTTCTGAGAGCAGATGTTAGAGAATGGTGGGCACGGCAACACAAAGTACTTTTCGATGCCGGAGTTGATGGTATATGGAACGACATGAACGAACCCTCTGTAGTGTGGACGGATAAAAAAACCGAAGAAGTGAAAGCCCTTTTAAATGAGAATGAAGTGAGTTTTGCACTGCTTGATAGAATGAAAGGAGCTTTTGTTCAAAAGGATTATGGAGATGAGATCATTCACACAGATGATCACGGAGAAAAATGGCCACATTCAAAAGTCAGGAATGTTTACGCTTTACTTGAATCTATAGCCACGCTGAAAGCCTTTGAAATATACAAACCTGGCAAAAGACATTTCGTATTGAGCAGGGCTGGATTCGCTGGAATACAAAAATATTCGGCCGTGTGGACTGGTGATAATTCGAGTTGGTGGGAACATCTCGAAAGTGAGATGTCAACTTCAATGGGACTTGGGCTTAGCGGTGTGTGTTTTACTGGTTCAGATGTTGGAGGATTTGGTGGCAATGCCACTCCAGAGCTTTTGATAAGATGGACTGAAATGGGTGCATTTTTACCCTTTTTTAGAAATCACACGGCAATAGGTACAGATTCACAAGAACCATGGGCATTTGGAGAAGAGGTTGAGAAGATCGTAAAGAGATACATCAAACTGCGCTATGAACTCTTTCCTTATATGTACACATGCTTTTATGATGCTCACAAAACCGGTATTCCCATCATGCGACCACTTTTGATGTACGATCAAGATGATTTGAATTTGTACTCTGTAAACGATGAATTCATGGTTGGTGATTCCATACTTGTGGCCCCAGTTGTCAGGCCAAATGCCACGTGGAGATCTGTGTATCTCCCACAAGGGAAATGGATCGATATGAGAGACATGAGAATTTACAAAGGAAAGCATGTTTACAAAATAATGGCGCCTCTTGACGAAATACCTGTTTTTGTTAAAGAGAACTCCATGATTTTCAGGACTGATCCCATGAATTACATTTTTGATCGTGAAAGCCTTACACTGTATGGAGATCTTTACGGTCAGAAGGCATTTGCCAAGGTTTATGAGGATGATGGTGAAACTCTCGAATATAACGATGGAAAATACAACCTTTACGAAATATCAGTTGAAACTAACAGTGATGGATATTCTGTGAATTTCAAAGCGTTGAAACATGATTATTCTGGCAGATACAAAAAGTTCACTTTGAGTTTTATGAGTTGGGAAAATATGAATTTACCTGTGGTGAAAGTGAACGGAAAAGTGATGAAATCGTACTTTGCACAAGGAACTCCCAGGATCAACTTTGACCTAAAAGAGTGGAGCTCCTCAACAAAATCGACAGATGAGAGATGATGTGAATGTTCATAGGTGCTCATATGACAACCGATCCACTTTCCAGCGTTCCTTCGAGAACATTGAAAATAGGTGGCAATACATTTCAGATATTTTCACAAAGTCCAAGGATGTGGAGAACGAATTTTAACGAGAAGGAAGTTACCAAATTCAAAGGGGAAATGTCCAAAAGCGGGATAAATTCCGATAAAGTCATGATACACGCGAGTTACCTTATAAATCTCGCCAGTCCGAGGGAAGAAGTGTGGGAAAAGTCGAAAACGCGCCTAAAAGCAGAATTGGAAATTGCTCACAAAATGGGCTTGAAATACGTTAACGTTCATCCAGGGAGCAGGCTAAGAAGTCCGGAAGATAAAGCCATTGAAAGATCCGCACAAGCGATATCTGAGGTTCTGTATGATGCTCCAGAAGATGTAACGCTCCTCCTTGAAATAGTTTCACCCAAAGGAGGGAACATAGGCTATAACTTTTCTCAGCTCAAACGAATTGCAGACATGAGTGGCCACGAAATTGGATTTACTTACGATACCTGCCATGGCTTCGATGGCGGATATGATATTCGTACGAAGGATGGCATGGAAAAATTTCTCGAAGAAATAGATGAGACCATTGGAATGAACAAGCTCGTCATGTGCCACTTAAACGATTCAAAATTTCCGATCAATGTGCATAAAGACAGGCACGAAAGAATAGGACGAGGTTACATAGGGAAAGCGGGCTTTACCAATTTTTTCTCATATGAAATTATTCGTTCAATACCTATGGTGCTTGAAACTCCTGGAGGTGATGCCGAGCACGCCGAAGATATATCAATCGTGAAAGAAATTTGGAACTCTCTGGGAATATTAGATAAGTAAGAAAACAAATTGGTAAGGAGAAGGAGATGAGTGGTTATGATCTTTAAAGTTTCCAAAGAACGTGTTGTTGACAATCCCACTTCAGAAAAATTGTGGGAAATGTCGAAAGAATTCTCAATTCCAAACAATCTTGGTCTTCCGCTTTTCCACTCGAAGATCAAATCCAGAAGTGCGAAATTCACTCAAATCTACGACGCAAATGATCCAGAAGCAGAAAGGTACATCACAAAAGTTCAAGATTTCATCGATTCGCACAACATGATAAAAGTGGATGCGAAGGTCAGCGATGATTGTAGCTATACATTTAAAGCTTCTCTCTTCGTGAGTGTCAAATATCCACAACTCGCTTACATGTTTAAGAACAATCTTTTTGAATCAAATGGTCATGAATCCGATCAAATCAACATAGTCACCATACCTGAATACCCAGAAAGAAAAATCCTTGTTTTTCCTCAAGAAGCCACCGAGGTCATACTTGGATCGGATTATTACGGTGAAACGAAGATGGCTGCTTTGAGATTGGCTATGTACATAGCTCGTGAACGGCATGGTCATCTCGGATTGCACGCGGGCAGTAAAGCTTACAATCTGAATATCAATAATGAGATGAAGCGTTTTGGAGTTTTGATATTCGGGCTCAGCGGAACGGGGAAAACCACTCTTACCTGTGCGACCCACGATCTCAAAGCACCTGAATCTGTGGAGATCGTGCAAGATGATATAAACTTCATAGACTCCGAGGCGAATGCCTTTGGATCCGAGCGTAACTTTTATGTGAAAACTGACAGCATCACTTCACAGCCACTTCTTTTCGCTGCCGTTAAAGAGCAAGGCTCCATTCTCGAAAATGTTTACGTGTCTCCAACTGGAGAAGTTGACTTTGACAACATGTCTGTCAGTACCAATGGACGTGCCGTTTTGCCGCGGCTTCACATACCATTCCATTCTTCCCTTTATAACATTGGGAAGATAAATGTTATATTCTTCAACACGCGTCGTGATGATATGCCACCCATACTTCGTGTTAGCAGTGCTGAAAAGGCTGCGGCAGTTTTCGGATTGGGAGAATCCACGGTAACGAGTGCCGACGATCCGTCTAAAGTTGGTCAATCCGTAAGAGTCGTTGGATTTAATCCCTTTATAATAGAGAATCCCGCAAAAGAGATAAACACTTTCAAAAAAATTCTAAAAGGGAAAGATTTTCAAGCCTTCATCATCAACACGGGGTGGATCGGCGGACGCAAAAAAGAAAACAAGATAACTCCTCAGGATACTTTTTACTTTGTTGAAAATGCACTCAGAGGTAATATAGAATTCAAAGATGATCCAATCATGGGCTTTGGTATACCGGTTTCTTCTAAAAAAGGAGATATAAGCAAATTCGATCCGATGAATTTTTATTCTAAAGACGAATACTATGAAAAAATGAGTGCACTTCGTGATGAAAGAAGAAAATTCCTTGAATCAATAGGCGGTGTTGATAAAGATATAATCGATGCCGTTTAGAATGGGTTGTGTTAGACATTTCGAAATTCAAGTTTTTCGCTTTTATGCCAAAGAAGATAGCTGCGGTCAGTTCAGATTGATCTCAACTATCCCCAGAATTGGAAAAAAGTTCAAAAAAAGGATGGCCTTTTGGCCATCCTTTTTGAGGACATAATCGATCCAAAAAGTAATTATGGATATATTCCACGTTTCTTTGTGGCAAAGGCTACACGGTTGATTGCAACTATGTAAGCGGCAGTTCTCATATCCGTGGAATATTTCTCTTTCATCTTCCATGTTTCTTCAAAGGCATTGTTCATCATTTCTTCAAGAGCGGAGTTTACCTGCGCTTTCTTCCAGAAGAAGGATTGAAGATCTTGAACCCATTCGAAGTAGGAAACCGTGACTCCGCCTGCATTGGCGAGAATATCCGGAACGATCAAAACTCCTTTTTCATTGAGGATCTCATCAGCGCCTGTCATTAGAGGCCCATTGGCACCCTCGACTATTATCTTTGCTTTAACATTCTTAGCAATCTCAGGAGTTATAGAGTTTTCAAGAGCTGCTGGGACCAATATATCAACATCCAAAGTCTTGAGTTCTTCATTACTCATTTTGGATTCGGCTTTTGGATAGTCAGATATAGTGCCGTGCTCATCTTTGTACTTCATGAGCTCTTCAATATCAAAACCATTTGAGTTGTATACTGCTCCTTTACTATCGCTGAGAGCGACGACTTTGGCACCCTTTTCCTTTGACATGATAAGTGCCGCGTACTTTCCAACATTTCCAAATCCCTCAATGGCAACGGTCATTTTCGAAATGTCCACTCCTTTGGCCTTGGCGGCAAGAGCTGCAACGGTTGAAACCCCTCTTCCAGTGGCCTCTGTTCTCCCTTGAGATCCTCCAAGTCCAACTGGTTTTCCGGTTACAACACCCATGGAAGAGTAGCCAACGTTCATGGAATAAGTATCCATGAACCATGCCATAATATCCGGCGTGGTGTTAACATCCGGTGCTGGAATATCTTTGTCAGGTCCAACTACGATCGATATTTCAGAGAAATACCTTCTTGAAACGCGCTCTAACTCTTTTTTAGAATATTGCTTGGGATCGATCTTAATTCCGCCCTTAGCACCGCCATAGGGCAATCCCATAACTGCACACTTGAATGTCATCCAGAATGCCAAACTCTTTACCTCATCGAGAGAGACATTTGGATGATAACGAACACCACCCTTGGCAGGCCCAAGTGCAACGTTGTGCTGAACACGATAACCTGTGAAGACCTCGATCGAGTCATCATCCATCGTGACTGGAAATTCCACGATCAACTGTCGTTTTGGGTGTTCTAAAATCTTTCGTATTCCATGATCGAGATTCATCAGTTCAGCAGCTTTGCCAAATTTCTTAAGCGCTGATTCGTAAGTGCTTCCCATTTTGCTTCCTCCTTCTTTGAAAATGTGATTGTATTATTGATCATGTACAATGAAATGTCAATAGATAAAAACAATAAAATATTTAATATGAAATCAAGTTCTGAGATAATTTACATTTTTCTTGTATTTTAAGATGAAGACTTCTTCGCGTAAAAAGCATGTAAACGGAGCATCATCTTTGTTATAATCAAGATATTTTGAAAATTCAAGCAACATTGCATATGATTAAAATCACGATTTTTTATGGGTTGATGTTGACACAATTGCATTTGTAGCGTATAATGTTTAAATGATTTAACCTCTGTATTCGCCCGCAGGGGGGAAGAAAGATATTTTGAAAGGAGGTGTATCCTGGTACTCGTTTAACAGAGACCAGGAGTGCCCATGACAAAAGGGAGATTGGGTTTACTCATTCTATCGGTGTTGATCGTAGCTTTCGTACTTTCGGGATGTTTTTTGCCTAAAGTGCCAAAAGATCACACACCGCCCACGGTAGCCGTATCTCCGTCACCTATTACGGCATATTCGGGGCAAAACTTCAGCTTCAACGTGACGGCTACTGATCCATCTGGGGTACAGTCCATCACTGCCAAGTTTCTTGGCATAACTAAGATCGCAACGATGACCGAAACGGCCTCTTTCACATTTACCGCTCCGGTTGTTGGACAAGAAGCGTCTCAATGTACTCTTTACGTTACGGCCATTGATAACAGCAAAAATCACAATATAAGCCAACCTCAAACCGTTAAGGTCAATGTTTATCCGATCACAACCGGTACGGTGACTTACGCGGTTAAATTGAACAAGCCCAACGCCATTTACACGTATCCGCCCACAGGAAATGAAGGTTCCGTTTTGTTCTCAATAGACGTATTTGGCGGAGTTAACCTACTTAGCGGGGTTAACGTGTTCGTCGATGGAACGTCTATACCGGCGTCAAAGGTAAGCTTCGTTACCTCGGCTAGTGTGGAATCGAGCCCAATTGAGGCTGAATACACAGTCTTCTATCCAATAACAAAAGCGCATGTTGGGCCACACCAATACTACGTTGGATTCTACGGTGCCAACGGAAACCTGATTCAACAATCCGCATCGTCGTGGTTCTACATCACGTATCCAGGCACACAAAAGGTGGAACTCAGCACGGCCACACCGTCTCATAATACATCTTATGTGACCGGAGATATCAGCTTCACAGCGATGGCGACGGATTACACGTCAAACTACGAAGCGTTTCTCATTAACGGTACACCTTACTCGACGTTAGTCAATATGACTACAGGTGCAACAGCGATCGTCAACAAAGCTTATCCATTTAACATAAACACGGCATCTATGACAGATGGCTCTTATACCTTTATGTTCAAAGACAAATCCATCGACGGTAACGTGATGAGCGCGACGAGAACTTACACAGTTGACAACACGCCACCAACTTTGAGGGCATCTTACAAAGGCATACCATCGAGTGGAAATACGCTTTACGTTGGAGCCAATCCAACGGCATTCGACGTGTACGCGTACGATACCAACTGGATGAGCTCGGCTGCCACGCTTGGTACACAACCATTTGCACTCACGGAAAGCGGAACGGCTTTGGCAGATGTAGCAGGTCTTTCAAATGATGCGACAGAAGCCTTCACGGCGTGGGTTAAAGACAAGGCAGATCATGAAACTTCTCTGGCTCTCACGATAATTCGCGATACCGTGCCACCTGTTGTTCATTCAGCAAATATAACGGGACTTGCCACAGTTAACGGCGTTCCATATTCCGCTTCTGCCACTATAACGGTTGAGGCGAGTGTAACAGACACTAATCTCAAGAGCGTTGCTTTTGTGCTTGATGGTCCAAATTACACATTCCCGATGACGAAGAATGCGTCAGGACTTTGGACCGCAACGGTTGACCTGACAGGTGTGTTGCCAGGAGTGTATCATGCAAGTGTTATGGCAACAGATCTTGCACTCAACACAGCAACGTCTGATACAGTACCAGCGACAGTCAACGTTTACAGATCGCTGACAGGTGTCTTCACGACATCTCTTGAAACGAGTCCATCCGCACCCGTGAATGGATTTGTAAAATCCGCAACGATCACCGTGAACATCTATCCCGATTGGATCTACGCGGTAAAGAAGGTTTATCTGTATAAAGATTCAACGGTTGCCACGTCTCAGGCAGGTACAGATTCGGCCAATTACTACTTCACATCGTTTAGTGGAACTGGAACATACCACGTTGTTGTCAAAGATAACGTCAACGCAACGGCAACAGATAGTGAAAATTACACTGTGAGCATCGATAGCACAGCGCCGGCGAGCTTAAGTATAGATCCTTCAACTCCAACTGTTCCAGCCAGTTCCCAATTATTTAACGTTAAAGCTACCGATAGCCAGTCCGGTGTCGCATCGCTCGAACTTAAATACCAATCGCTTGGATCAACTGGTGCAAATAACGGTGCGTGGTACACGATAGGAACGGTTGTTGGAACTTCCACAGGAAGTATTACCTGGAACAACATCAACACACTGCCGGATGGCCAGTACAACATCAAGCTCATTGCAACAGATGGTGTTGGAAATACAGCTAGTGCAACTGGCTATGTTATCAACAACAACGCTGGAAAACCAGATGTAACCTTTACATTCCCACCAACATGGACGAATTCAACATCAACTGTTGTTCAGATCGGTGCAACGGTTAACAACGAATCTGATGTTACGATCACAGCAACGGCTGGGAATTATTTGTCGATAAACGGAACGCCGGCGACATACACATCCAATTCTTACACAGCGCCTCTACCACTTACACATTTGTGGTCTGCAACATTCATTGGAAACAATGCGACGTCGACCGTTAAAGTTACGGTTACCGATTTTGCTGGTAATAGCACAACGGCGACGAAAGTCATCGGATTTGATAATGTTGCACCTGATATTGCTGCGACTCCTAGCGCACCTGCAACGGTTGCAGGAGCAGCAACATTTACAGTTACACTTCATGCGACTGATAACTTGAGTGCGATAAAGTCAGTCACGATCGGTGGAGTCAGCGCTACACTTCAGTCCTCATCAGACAACAATGAATTTGGTGTCCTTAATGGTACTTACAAGGCGACCGTTACCGCTCCGGATTACACAACATCCGGCTTGGCAACATTCGATATAGCGGTATATGACAATGCCGGTAACGAAGCAACGGGCTCTATAGCTGTATTCGTGGATGTGAGTGCTCCAAAGATAACTGTCAATTTTGTCAACAACCACGATAGTCAACCAATAACCGATGGTGCGAGCGAGACCAAATACATATCAACACTAGCCTCCTTCACATGGAATATCACGACTGACAGTGGTACAGCGGCAACTGTGGACGGGACAATAACACGTTCGTCTGGAGTTAGTACATCTATTACCACAAATCCGGGAACTATGACAATATCAGCATCTGGTCAGTATGTGATAACCATAACGGCGACGAATCCGATAAAC
>CAJXLN010000007.1 GCA_913056255.1 uncultured Thermotogae bacterium
CATTTTCATTATGTCTTCAGGGTTAAGTCCTTAATCTTCACGCACATTAGGAGATCCGAAATATAATTTAAATTTGACGGAGAGCAGAAAAGGCTTGGGGTCAGGTCTTGATTTTTGAGTTAGCTTGTGTCAAGGTATTTTATGGCTCGAGTTGTGCAAGTCCAAACGCACAATGTGGCTTACATCCATTTTCCATGATGAAAACACTGTGGATCGATGCACTACAAAAAAGTAAGGGCAATTCATGAATTGCCCTTACTTAAGTACAATTGGCGGAGGCGCTGGGATTCGAACCCAGAAGGTGCAGAGCACCACCGATTTTCGAGACCGGCCCCTTAGCCATTCGGGCACGCCTCCATCACCAATGCGTATTATAACATTGTGTGCTTCGTTTCATCAATGGTGTGCCCGGTGGGATTCGAACCCACAGCCTTTGGATCCGGAATCCAACGCTCTATCCGTTGAGCCACGGGCACACTTTTTGTTTATCGTCAATGATTTTCTACTGAATCTATTTCAGCGGCGGCTTTTTCTTCAACAGTGGCTTCTTCTGTAGTTTTCTCTTCTTTTCCTTCTTTTCCTTCAATGTAGGCATCGGCTATTTTAGAAGTTATAAGTTTTATGGCACGAATTGCATCATCATTTCCTGGTATTATGTAATCAACATCGTCTGGATCACAGTTCGTGTCGACTATGGCTATAATTGGAATGTTGAGAATCTGAGCCTCTCTTACGGCAATGTACTCGTGCTTGGGATCGACTATGTAGATTGCATCTGGAATTTTCTTCATATCTTTCACACCATTGAGATATTTTCTCAAGCGTTCCAGTTCTTTTCTAAGGGAGTTGGCTTCTTTTATAGGTCTCTGATCGATCTCGCCATTCTCTTCCATCTGTTCTAACTCGTGAAGTCTCTCGATTCTTTTGGAGAGCGTGGAAAAATTGGTGAGAAGACCTCCAACCCATCGTTGATTGATGTAAAAAGCTCCACTTCGTTTTGCCTCTTCTTCAATTGTCTGTGCCCCCTGATGTTTGGTGCACACGAACATGATACTCTTACCATTTTTCCCGAGCTCGAGTGCGAAGTCGTAAGCTTCTTTCAGAAGATTCACGGTTTTCTGGAGATCTATTATGTAGATCCCTTTTCTTGCCATGTAAACGTAAGGTTTCATCTTCGGATTCCATCGTTTCGTTTGATGACCGAAGTGTACTCCCGCTTCCAGGAGTTGTTTCATTTTTATAATTTCTGCCACAAAGACACCTCCATATGGTTTTTCCACCACAACCATCCTTTCTTCCGATCACCTTAGATTAGAAAGGCACCAATCGGAAGATCAAGCTGTGTGTGTTGTGGAGAAATTATATCAGAAGTTCTTTGAACTTAAGGTAACTTTTTCAAACACGTAAAGTTACCGTGTTGACTATTTGGGTTCCACTGGTGTAAAATACAAAAGCGTTGCTTCGTTAAATCGGAACAAAATGTTGGTAATGCCATGTTTTCCGCTTTTTTGCTCGAAGCGATAGCAAGAAAGGAGGCGGGAGAACCGAGAGATGCCTACAATAAATCAATTGATAAGAAAAGGTAGACGTAAGACTAAATCGAGAAGCAAATCGCCAGCACTTGGTGGAAATCCACAGAAAAGAGGAGTTTGTGTGCGTGTTACCACTACGACTCCTAAGAAACCTAATTCCGCGTTGAGGAAAATCGCTAGGGTAAGGTTGACTAACGGTATGGAGGTAATAACCTACATTCCCGGAATTGGTCATAATTTGCAAGAACACTCTGTAGTTCTTATAAGAGGCGGAAGGGTTAGAGACCTGCCTGGTGTTAGGTACAAGATCGTAAGAGGTATCTTAGACGCTGAGGGTGTTGAGAATAGAAAAAAAGCCAGAAGCAAATACGGCATGAAGCGCCCAAAGAGTGCATGAATTTCGGAGGCATTGAAAGATGAGAAGACGAAAAGCCGAAATAAGAACCGTTTCTCCAGATCCGGTTTATCATGATGTACTTGTAACGAAGTTTATAAACAAAATAATGTGGGATGGAAAGAAATCCAAAGCTCAGAAGATATTCTACGGAGCGATGGACACGCTTGCGAAAAAAACCGGAAAGGATCCGTTGGAAGTTTTCAAGAAAGCTTTTGAAAATGTTGCTCCAGTGTTAGAAGTCAAACCCAAAAGAGTTGGAGGTGCGACTTATCAAGTTCCAATAGAAGTGCAGGAACCGAGAAGAACATCCCTTGCAGTTAGATGGATTGTGGAGGCTGCCCGAGCGAAAAAAGGTAAGCCGATGAGTCAAAAATTGGCAGAAGAACTTTTAGGAGCTTACGAAAATACAGGTGCAGCTGTTAAGAAAAAGGAAGATGTACAAAAAATGGCAGAGGCTAACAGGGCTTTTGCGCATTACAGATGGTGAGGTAATCTATGGCAGAGCGTACTTTTTTACCTAGTAAACTAAGAAATATAGGGATAATGGCACACATCGACGCTGGTAAGACCACTACAACCGAGCGTATACTCTTTTATTCCGGAAAAAAGCATGCAATAGGTAATGTAGATGAGGGCAATACAACGACTGACTGGATGGCCCAAGAAAAGGAACGTGGAATCACGATAACATCTGCTTCCATTTCTTTTGATTGGAAAGGTCATCGTGTTAATTTAATCGATACGCCCGGGCACGTGGACTTCACAGTTGAGGTAGAGCGCGCTCTTAGAGTACTTGACGGGGCCATAGCGGTTTTCGATGCTGCGGCAGGTGTGGAACCCCAGTCTGAAACGGTATGGAGACAAGCTGACAAATACAATGTTCCCAGGATTGCTTTTATGAACAAAATGGACAAAATGGGAGCGGATTTCGATATGTCCGTCGAGTCCATGATTAAAAAGCTTGGTGCCAATCCGCTTGTTTTGCAGTATCCAATAGGAGCGGAGAACGAATTCGAAGGTGTAATAGATCTTTTAGAGATGAAGGCCATAAGATGGAAAGATGAGCTTGGATTGGAAATGGAATACGGTGAAATTCCTGAAGAGCTTGTCGAAAAATCCGAAGAACTTAGAGACGAACTCATAACCAAGCTTGCTGACATCGATGATGAGATGCTTCAAATGTATCTTGATGAAGAGGATATACCTGTAAATAAGATGAAAAAGATCATTCGCAAGGGAACCATCGAAGAGGATTTTGTACCGGTCTTCTGTGGTTCTGCTTTTAAAAACAAGGGTGTCCAACCATTAATAGATGCCGTGGTCGATTATCTCCCATCGCCAATGGACATGCCGCCTGTTGAGGGGTGGTTTAACGGTAATAAAATTGAGCGTCATCCGTCGCCAGATGAACCATTTTGTGCGTTGGCTTTCAAGAACATGGCCGATCCTTATGTTGGAAAATTAACGTATTTCAGGGTTTATTCCGGAAAGCTAACCAAAGGGAGCTACGTCTACAACTCAACTAAAAATATAAAGGAAAGAGTTTCAAGGTTGATGTTCATGTTCGCGGATAAGAGAAAAGATGTGGATTACGTTGAGGCAGGAGATATCGTCGCCGGAATTGGGCTCAGGGCTACCAAAACAGGAGATACACTTTCCAGTGAAGAAAGTCCCATGGTATTGGAATCAATAGTATTCCCCGAGCCTGTTATATCCATAGCGATCGAGCCTGAAAATAGAGATGCAGAAACCAAGCTTGAAAACGCTCTTACTCGTCTTGTGGACGAAGATCCAACATTGAAAGTCTCGACGGAAGAGGAAAGCGGAGAAACGATTCTTTCAGGAATGGGAGAATTACATCTTGAGATTATAATAGACAGATTGAAGAGAGAGTTCAAAGTTCCAACAAGAGTGGGACGCCCTCAGGTTGCGTACCGTGAAACCATCACAGTTCCCATAGATACCGAAGGGAAATATGTGCGACAGAGCGGTGGACGAGGACAGTACGGACATGTTAGAATACGTTTTGAACCTCTTGAGAGAGGGCAGGGAATCGTTTTCGAAAACAAGATCGTTGGAGGCGTTATCCCAAGAGAGTATATACCTGCCATCGAGGCGGGAGTAAGGGAAGCTTTGACTTCTGGGAGTCTTGGAGGATATCCAGTTATTGACATCAAGGCGACTTTGTATGATGGCTCTTATCATGAAGTTGATTCTTCGGAAATGGCTTTTAAAATAGCCGCATCGATGGCAGTAAAAGAAGGCCTTTCCAAAGGAAAACCGATATTGATGGAACCCATTATGGAGCTTGAGATCACCACTCCGGAAGAGTATATGGGGGATATTGTGGCAGATCTGAATTCTAAGAGAGCGCAGATTCTTGGAATCGACACGCGTGCTAACGCACGTATTATAAAGGCTTACGTTCCCTTAGGAGAGATTTTCGGATTTGCGACTATTTTGAGATCTTTGAGCCAAGGAAGAGCCATTTACACGATGAAGTTTTCACATTACTCGAAAGTTATTCAAAAATTTGCCGATAAGGTTTTGAACAGAGAGTAAAAAGTCAACTGTTTAGACATGATCACATCTACTACTCCAAAGGATAGTAGTTTTACACCGAATTTTTATAAGGATTAAAATATTTCAAGGAGGTTGAATTTCAATGGCAAAAGAGAAATTTGTAAGAACGAAAACCCATCTTAACATTGGAACGATAGGACATATCGATCATGGTAAAACTACTTTGACCGCAGCTATCACGAAGATACTTGCTATGAAAGGTAGTTCGGATTTCGTTTCATTTGAAGAAATCGACAAGGCTCCAGAAGAGAAGGCAAGAGGTATAACCATAAATACCGCGCATGTTGAGTATGAAACAGATAAGAGACATTACGCTCACATAGACTGTCCAGGACATGCCGACTACATTAAAAACATGATAACCGGTGCTGCTCAAATGGATGGTGCTATTCTTGTTGTCGCGGCTACCGATGGACCAATGCCACAGACAAGAGAGCATATACTGCTTGCACGACAGGTTAACGTTCCGGCCATGGTGGTCTTTATAAATAAAGTTGATGCTGTCGACGATCCAGAACTCATAGACCTGGTTGAAATGGAAGTTAGAGAACTTCTTACCAAATACAATTATCCAGGTGATGAAGTCCCTGTTATTCGTGGAAGTGCACTCAAAGCTCTTGATGCTAAGAGTCTTGATGATCCTGCAGCTAAAAGCATCTTAGAACTCATGGATGCGGTTGATAGCTACATTCCCGATCCAGTCAGGGACGTTGACAAACCTTTTCTCATGCCAATCGAAGACATTTTCACGATCACGGGACGTGGCACGGTTGTTACCGGTAGAGTAGAACGTGGAAAAATTCACGTTAACGATGAAGTTGAAATGGTCGGTCTCAGACCAACCAGAAAAACAGTTGTTACTGGTGTCGAAATGTTCAGAAAGTTGCTCGATGAAGGTATGGCCGGTGATAACATTGGATGTCTTCTCAGAGGTGTAAAGAAGGAAGAAGTAGAAAGAGGACAGGTTCTCGCAAAACCGAAAAGTATAACTCCACACACGAAATTCGAAGCCAACGTTTACGTTTTGAAAAAAGAAGAAGGTGGAAGACACACCGCCTTTGTAACTGGTTACAGACCTCAGTTCTTTATTAAAACCGCAGACGTTACGGGGACTATAGCCGGACTTCCGGAAGGCGTTGAAATGGTAATGCCTGGTGATAACACCGTTATGAAGGTGGAACTCATCAAACCCGTGGCACTTGAGGAAGGTGTAAGATTCGCCGTCCGTGAAGGTGGTAGAACCGTTGGTGCTGGTGTTGTTTCGAAGATCATTGAGTGATTTTAAGGCTGAAGGGGAATGTCTCTCCCCTTTAGTTTTTGAAGGAGGTTCGTTTGAATGGCAAAATCGAAAATACGTATAAAATTAAAGGCTTACGATCATGAATTGCTTGATCAATCAGCCAGGAGAATTGTGGAAACTGTCAAGAAAACAAACGCTAAGGTATCAGGTCCTATCCCCCTTCCAACTGAGAGAACAGTTTACTGTGTTCTAAGATCTCCTCACGTTAACAAGGACTCGAGAGAGCATTTTGAAAAGATCGTTCACAAAAGGTTGATAGATATTCTCGAAACTCAGCCTCAGACAGTGGAATCTTTAATGAAAATGGATCTCCCGGCCGGCGTAGAAGTAGAACTAAAGCTTTGACAGAGCGGCTGGAGGTGCTTTGAATGAAAGCGTTGCTTGGAAAGAAAATAGGAATGACGATGATATACAAAGACGGTGTCGCCGTACCGGTTACCGTTATCAAAGCTGGACCGTGCATTGTCGTACAGAAAAAAACAGCTGAAACAGATGGATACAATGCCATACAAATAGGATTTGAAGAAGTTTCTCAAAAGCGAATTAACAAGCCTATGAATGGTCACTTCAAAAAAGCAGGCACAGAACCGCTTCGTTATCTTAGAGAAGTGAGGACCGATAACGTTGACGATTACAAAATCGGACAGAGCATAGATGTTTCTGTTTTCAAAGAAGGCGAGTTTGTAGATGTGTCTGGAAAGACAAAGGGAAAAGGCTTCCAGGGAACGGTGAAAAGATGGAATTTTGGCGGACTCGTTAAAACACACGGTACGAAATATCCAAGGCATGGTTCCACAGGTATGCACACCTATCCCGGTAGAGTTATAAAGGGGACTAAGATGCCAGGCCATACGGGAAATGTCAACATGACGATTCAAAACCTTGAAATTGCCAAGATCGATAAGGATAATTCTTTACTCGTTGTAAAGGGTGCCGTGTCTGGTGCTCGTGGATCTCTTGTTTACGTGAAATCCGCTGTACGGAAGTTACCTGTGGAAAAATCTTCTTCCCTTTCACAACCTAAGCAGCAACCGAAAGGAAAGTGATTTTTATGGCAGAAGTAGACGTGGTAAATTTAGAAGGAGAGAAAGTGGGCAAGGTCTCTTTGCCAGCAAAAATTTTTGAGGTAGAACCAAATAGGGATTTGCTTTTTAGATTTATACATAAACAACAGGCTGATAAGAGAAAGGGCAACTCTTCTACTAAAACGAAAGCAGAAGTCGCTGGTGGCGGAAGAAAACCATGGGCTCAAAAACATACTGGGCGAGCCAGATCCGGATCGAACAGTTCCCCTATTTGGAGACACGGTGGTGTGGCCTTTGGACCAAAACCGAAAGATTGGTCAGAACATCTTAATAAAAAAATGAAGGCTGGTGCCATTAAATCCGCTCTATCTCTGAAATTCAAAGATAAAAAGCTCATCGTTATTGACAAGTTAGAGATGAAGGAGCCTAAAACCAAGCAGTTCTTGGGATACGTCAAGAAGTTAGTCCCTTCTGTGGATCTCCTTTGCGTTCTGGACACTCGTTCTGAGGAACAGTTAAATGTGAAAAAATCGGCGGACAACATTCCAAATGCCAAAGTTATAATTGCTGACAATGTCGGGAGAAAAGCTGTCAATGTTGATGGCCTCAACGTTTTTGATATCATGAAACATGAATGGCTCATGCTCACACAACATACGGTTGAAAAAATAGTGGAGGTGTATGGAGATGACAAATGATCTCACACCACATGACGTAATAACGAGACCAGTGATAACAGAAAAGGCGCTTGGTGAAGTTAAAAATGGCACTTACACCTTCGAAGTTGATTCAAGAGTGAACAAATACCAAGTTCGTGATGCGGTCGAAAAACTTTACAACGTTGAAGTTGAAGATGTACGAATTATGAACTGTAAAGGAAAACCGAAAAGATACGGAAGATCTGAGGGATATTCCAGATCTTACAAAAAAGCAATTGTTAAATTGAAGGAAGGTTTCAAAATTCGAGAATTTGAAGGTTTGATCTGACGAATTGCTGAAAGGGGAAATTCTATATGGGTCTTAAGAGATTTAAACCCACCAGTCCTGGCAGAAGACACATGATAGCATCCGATTTTAGCGAAATAACGAGGAAGAGTCCAAACAAATCGCTAACTAAAGCCCTGAAATCCAAAGCTGGTAGGAATTCTCAGGGTCGGATCACCGTTAGGCATCAGGGTGGTGGAAATAAAAGAAGGTACAGGATTATAGATTTCAAAAGGGATAAAGTCGGGATCCCCGCGAAGGTTTTTTCAGTGGAATACGATCCGAATAGAAGTGCAAGGATCGCATTGCTTCACTATGTTGATGGTGAAAAGAGATACATCCTTGCAACAAAAGGCCTAAAAGTCGGCGATATACTGATGTCTGGTCCAGATGCGGAGATAAAATCCGGAAATGCCTTGCCTCTAAGTAACATTCCGTTGGGAACATTTGTCCATAATGTTGAATTCAAACAAGGCCTTGGTGGTAAAATAGCAAGAAGTGCTGGTTCATCCGTGCAACTCATGGCTCGAGAAAATGGCTATGCTCTCCTTAAAATGCCTTCAGGGGAACTTCGTAAGGTGAGAGAAAATTGTATGGCGACGATTGGAACTGTCGGAAATGAGCAGCATTCAAATGAATCCTATGGAAAAGCTGGGCGAAAAAGATGGCTTGGAATCAGGCCCACAGTGCGTGGTATGACCATGAATCCTGTTGATCATCCAATGGGTGGTGGAGAAGGAAAAGGAAAAGGTGGCAACATACCTCAAAGTCCGTGGGGAACACCGGCGAAAGGCTATAAAACTCGCAGAGGTAAGAGAAAATCTGATAAATTCATAGTTAGACGTAGAAAGACTGGTAAATAATAAAAAGACAGCGTCAATACGCTTGTCTAAAACAAAAGGAGGAAAAAAGTGTGAGTCGCTCGACCAAAAAAGGGCCTTATGTGGATTTGAAACTCCTCAAAAAGATACAGGCCCTTAACGAAACAAGTCAGAAAAAGGTCATTAAGACATGGTCAAGAGCGTCGATGATCGTTCCTGATATGATAGGTCACACCATAGCCGTTCATAATGGTCGAAAACATATTCCGGTTTACATAACAGAGGCGATGGTTGGTTACAAACTTGGAGAATTTTCCCCAACCAGGCGTTTTGGTGGACATGCCAACAAGCGTGCCTCCAAGGGAGAAGTGAGGAAATGAGGAGGATGATTTGAATGCCCGAAAATAAGAAGAGAGAAAAGCGTTCGATCTTCCATAAGAAGAGGAAAGCCTCAGAGCCTGCCCCAATAGAGGCAATCGCAATTGGAAGATATCTTCAAATAAGTCCCTACAAGGTGCGACCTATCTTGAACGCTATACGTGGTAAGAACGTCGACAAGGCTCTTCAATTGTTGGAATTTTCAACTAAGAAGGGGGCTCGGCTTGTGGAAAAAGTTTTGAATTCTGCCATCGCAAATGCCGAGAACAACTTCAATCTTAATGTGGATTCTTTGTATGTGGCCAAATGTACATCTGATGATGGACCAAGACTTAAAAGAATGAATCCTATGGCTCGTGGACGTGCTTCGGTGATCCTGAAAAGACAATCGCACATAACGATCGTTGTCAGGGATAGATCGAAAGAAAATATTGAGCAAGAAAAAACAACTGTCAACGAGAGCGAGGTGCAATGAAGTGGGTCAAAAGGTACATCCAAGAGGATTCAGATTGGGAATATCCAGGGAGTGGCAGGCTACATGGTTCAACGAGAAGAACTACTCCGACTATCTGATAGAAGACGAAAAGATTCGTAAGACTCTTAAGAAGGCTTATTATCATGCTGGAATTTCTGAGATAAAGATCGCCAGATCCGGCAAACGAGCAAATATCACCATTGTTACTGGCAGACCTGGAATACTGATAGGAAAGAAAGGTTCAGAAATAAAAAAAATAAGAAGTCTCATTCAATCAAAGATTCCTCAAGATAGAGATATAGGCATCAGTATTGAAGAGGTCAAAACGCCCGAATTAGATGCGCAACTCACATCTGAGTTCATAGCGGCGAGGATTGAAAAGAGAGCTTCCTATAAAAGGACGATGAAACGCAGTATTCAATTGGCACAAAAAAGAGGAGTCAAGGGAATTAAGATCATGGTGAGCGGTAGAATTAACGGTGCTGAAATAGCAAGAACAGAGTGGTACAGAGAAGGTAGAGTGCCACTTCAGACGCTCAGAGCCAGGGTGGATTACGGGTTTGCTGTTGCAAAAACGAAATACGGTGTTCTTGGAGTTAAAGTTTGGATATTCACGGGTGATAAACTGACGGTAAAGTCCGCCTGATTTGTTGATAAGGAGGTTGGAAAATGCTTATCCCCAAGAGGGTTAAATATAGAAAGCAACATCGCGGCAGAATGCGTGGCCTTGCTAAAGGTGGTACAGAAGTTAAATTCGGCGAGTTGGGTCTTAAAGCTTTAGAGCCTGCCTGGATAACCAGCAGACAAATAGAGGCGTGCCGTGTGGCAATAACCAGAAAATTGAAGAGAAGTGGTATGATCTGGATAAGAATTTTCCCAGATAAGCCGGTATCTCAACATCCTGCAGAAAGTAGGATGGGTCGTGGTAAAGGTGCGCCTGAAAAATGGGTAGCGGTCGTTAAACCTGGAAAGATCATGTTCGAAATCGGAGGAGTAAGCAAAGCACTTGCTGAAGAAGCATTGAGATTGGCTAAGGCAAAACTTCCGATAAGAACTAAGATCGTTTTGCGACCACCATTCGGAGGTGAATCGATGTGAGGGCAAAAGATCTCCGAGATATGACGATAGAAGAGTTGGCTGGTCTCGTAGATGAACAAAAAGAAAAGCTTTACAATCTTAGATTTCAATTGGAACTCTCCCAATTGGATGACACAACCCAAATTCGTCAGGTCAAGAGAGACATAGCAAGAATAAAAACTCTGATGCGAGAAAAAGAACTCGGACTTGAAAAAAACTGGAAAAATGGCAATAAAGCTGCCTCTGATTGAAGGGAGAGGTAAAAAATGAGGAAACGACTTACTGGAAAAGTTGTCAGTGATAAAATGGACAAGACAGTAGTAGTAGCTGTGGAGAGAATCATACAAGATCGAAGATTTGGAAAAGTTCTTTCAAGGACATCTAAATACAAGGTTCACGATGAGAACAACGAATGTCATGAAGGCGATGTCGTGGAAATCGAAGAGACAAGGCCGCTTAGCAAGGAAAAAAACTGGAAACTCGTGTCTATAATCAAGAAGAACATCCTAACCTCTGAAGAAGAAAAAGTGAGTAAAGGAGAAGAAGGTGTTCCGGAATGATTCAACAGGAAAGTATCTTAAACGTGGCAGATAATTCAGGAGCAAAGAAGATACTTGTGATCAGAATCATGGGCGGTTCAAGAAGGAAAATTGGAAGCATCGGAGATGTTGTTATTGGAACGGTTAAAGAAGCCATTCCGCGTGCCGAGGTCAAAAAAAGTGAAATCGTGAGGGCCGTTATTGTTAGAACAAAAAAAGAGGTTCGAAGACGGGATGGTTCTTATATACGCTTTGATGATAACGCGGCCGTACTCATAAGCAAAGATAATGAACCGCGTGGTACAAGGATCTTCGGTCCTGTGGCCAGGGAACTCAGAGAAAAAGGGTACATGAAGATCATCTCTTTAGCACCCGAAGTATTGTGAGGTAATCGATCATGAATAAGAGAAGACATGCTTTGAACATAAGAAAAGACGATACCGTTCTCATTTTGAGCGGAAAAGACAAAGGCAAAAAGGGCAAAGTACTCAGAGTACTTCCCAATGAAAGAAAAGTTGTCGTTCAAAATGTCCATATGATGAAAAAACATCAAAGGCCAACGGCTACCGTTAGAGAAGGCGGTATAATCGAGAGAGAAGAACCTATATACGCTTCAAAAGTTCAAGTTATCTGTCCATCTTGTGGAAATCCCACAAGAATCGGACATAAGGTTGTTGAGAACGGAAAAACCGTTAGAGTTTGCAAGAAATGCAACGAGATCATAGACGAAATGTGATCTCTTGAAAGGAGAAGATTTTGAATGTCCGTAGCTCTTAAAGAAATCTACGAACGCGAGATCGTCCCGACGCTCATGAAAGAATTCAATTATAAAAATAGGATGGCTGTACCGAGTCTTTACAAAGTGGTCATAAACATGGGAATCGGAGCAGAAGCAAGAAATCAAGCGATCGTAGAAAAACACGCTCAAGAACTCACCCAGATTTCAGGGCAAAAGGCGGTTGTGACAAAGGCTAAAAAGAGCGTGTCAAATTTCAAGATCAGAAAAGGAATGCCAGTAGGGGCAAAGGTTACCTTGAGAGGAAAAAGGATGTACAATTTTTTGTACAAACTTTTCAACATAGCTCTTCCAAAAGTTCGTGACTTCAGAGGTACAAATCCCAATTCCTTTGACGGGAGAGGAAACTACGCTATGGGATTAACAGAGCAGCTCGTATTTCCTGAAATTTCCCCTGAAGATGTCACGCGTACGCAAGGTATGCATATCGTTATCGTCACAACTGCCAAAACTGACCGAGAGTCAAGGGTATTGCTTGAAAAGCTTGGAATGCCTTTCCGAAGAAATGTTTAAAAGGGAGTGATGAGATGGCAAAGAAATCTCTCATAAATAAAAGTAAAAAAGAACCTAAGTACAAGACTCGCAAATACACACGTTGTAAGATATGTGGAAGGCCACATTCGGTTTACAACGAATTCGGAATTTGCAGAATTTGTTTCAGAGAGATGGCGCTTGAAGGTAAACTTCCTGGCGTTAAAAAAGCCAGCTGGTAAGGATGTGAACTGAAATGTACAGTGATACAATAGCCGATATGTTTACACGAATCAGAAATGCAAATCTGATCTACAAAGAAGTGGTGGACGTACCGGCTTCAAATTTGAAAAAAGATATACTTAATATACTTAAAAATGAAGGTTTCATAAAGGATTATAAGTATATCGAAGATGGCAAACAAGGTATATTGCGCATCTATATGAAATATCATGGCAGCAGGCGAAACAAGATCAGAACGATAAATTCCATTGTAAGAGTTTCGCATGCCGGAAGACGTGTTTACGTTTCGAAAAGCAAAATTCCAACTGTTAACAGTGGACTGGGTATTGCCATATTAACCAGTTCTAATCCGAAAAAGCCGATTGTGACAGACAAGGAAGCGCGCGCTCTTGGTATAGGTGGAGAGCTAATCGCCTACGTCTGGTAGTGGAGGTGCTTTGAATGTCTCGTCTCATTAAAAAACCGATAGAGATACCGAATGGTGTCGAAGTCAAAGTAGAACCTAAAAATGTAGTTGTTAAAGGACCACTCGGTCAATTTTCTATGGATTACACTTTTGTAAAATTTCGAGTTGATGGAAACAAGATATGGGTTGAGAAAAACGATGATGTGCATCTTCCACCAAGACTCATGAAAAAATCAAGGGCTTTTTGGGGAACCAGGTGGTCTTTGCTACAAAACATGATTATCGGAGTATCTCAAGGATTTAAGAAGGAACTTGAGGTTCAAGGAGTGGGGTACAGAGCGCAACTTCAAGGTAAATCACTTGTACTTACGCTTGGATACTCCCATCCCATAAAAATCGATCCGCCAGAAGGAATAACCATAGAAGTGCCGAGGCCTTCTTCGATCGTAGTTAAAGGTGCTAGTAAAGAGTTGGTTGGTCAGGTCGCTGCTAATATACGTAAGGCACGCAAACCAATGGTCTTTGCAAGAGGTAAGGGTGTTAGATACCTTGGTGAGCACGTGATAACTAAAGAAGTTAAGAAAGCCTAGTGGGAGGTAATCATCGTGATAAAACCTTTTGATAGAAGAGCCAGAAGGATAAAAAGACATCTGGCAATCAGGAAAAGATTAAGTGGTACGATGGCAGCACCGAGACTTTCGGTGTTTGTCAGTGGGAAGCACGCTTATGCGCAGATAATAGACGATGAGCATTCCAAAACGCTCGTTGGAGCTTCTACAACGGAAAAATCGCTTCGGGAAGCGTTAAAAGGCAAAACATGGAATAAAGCTGCTGCTCGACGCGTTGGCGAAGAAATCGGAAAGCGTGCCATAGAAATGGGACTTAAAAAGGTTGTTTTCGATCGTGGTGGTTTCCTCTATCATGGAAGGATCAAAGAGATAGCCGACGGTGCCCGTGCAAGCGGGCTGGAATTTTAAGGAGGTAAAGTTGATGCCAGAGAAAGAAAACGTACCCAACAGAGATAGAAAAGGGACATTTGTCAAAAATCGACAGTCTCGAAGTCATCGCAGCAATCAAAAACAACCGCAAGATGAATTTGAAGAAAGTGTCGTAGAAATCAGGAGAGTTGTAAAAGTCGTTAAGGGTGGGAAAAATCTCAGCTTCCGAGCAGTAGTTGTGGTTGGAAACAAGAAAGGCAAAGTTGGTCTTGGTGTTGCAAGCGCCAGAGAAGTGATATCCGCGATAAGAAAAGCGGTTAATCTGGCAAAGCGTAACGTAATACAATTGCCAATTGTAAATGATACAATACCACATGAAATAATGGTCAAATTCAATGCAGCGAAGGTGTTGTTAAAGCCTGCTGTTCCAGGGACCGGTATAATCTCAAGCACGACTGTAAGACCAGCTTTGGAACTTGCCGGTGTTAAGAATGTGCTTTGTAAATCTTTGGGTTCATCAACACCGATTAGCGTTTTGAGAGCAATTTTCAAAGCTTTTGAAGAGATCAAACCACCGGAATATTACGCAAAACTCAGAGACATAGATCTTGGACAACTTTTCCACGGAAGCATTGAAAGGAATGAAGAACAATGAAATTGAAAGTGGAGCTTGTGAAAAGTCCAATAGGCTACAGGTACGATCAAAGAGAAACTTTAAAAGCTCTTGGATTGCGAAAAATGCACAATATCATCGTTGTTGAAGATACTCCGTCAATGCGTGGAATGATACGTAAGGTTTCTCATTTGCTAAAAGTTGAGAAAAGTGAGTAAGGAGGATCCTGATAATGAAGATCAAAGATATAGTTCCAACACCAGGCTCGAGAAAAAAAGCTAAAGTTGTTGGTAGAGGTAGAAGTTCTGGTCATGGAAAGACTTCTACTCGTGGGTCAAAGGGTCAAGGTTCCAGAAAAAGTGGAAATGTGAGAGCCGGTTTTGAGGGCGGACAAATGCCACTTTACAGAAGGTTACCAAAACGAGGTTTTAAGAATTTCAATCGCAAATTTTATGCCATTGTAAACGTGGGCAAATTGAATGATCTTTTCGATGAGAAAACTGAAATCACCCCAGAAGCTCTTTTAAAAGCTGATGTGATAAAGGACGTACAAGATGGGGTCAAAATTCTTGGTGACGGTATGATAACTAAACCTTTTGTTGTAAAAGCAAATGCGTTTAGTGCTTTAGCCAGGCAGAAGATAGAAGCGGCCGGTGGTAAAATAGAGGTGATCTGAGTGTGGAATGCACTTAAGAACTCTTTTAAGATACCGGAGCTACGTAACAGGATCATTTTTACGTTGCTCATGCTCGCAATTTTTAGGCTTGGTATTTATATTCCAATTCCAGGTATTAACCTTCATGAATGGTCTCGATTTTTTGAAGGTGCTACGAACGGAGCAGCAGGAGGGCTTTTCACGCTTTTCAACGCTTTTGCCGGTGGAGCAGTAAGGCATATGTCTATTTTTACCATGAGTGTTACTCCCTATATAAATGCCTCGATCATTTTACAACTTTTGATGGCTGTCTTGCCAAGTTTGAAAGAACTTGCCAAAGAGGGAGAGCAAGGGCGTCAGAAGATCGAGAAATACACAAGGCAGCTAACACTCATTTTAGCGCTTCTTCAGGGCATAGCAATGTCTGTTTTCATTGCCATTGGAAATCCGGCATTCATCATTCCGGGAATGAACAGATTCGTTTTCATAATCCTTTCCACCACCAGCATGATAGGCGGGAGCATGTTTCTCTTGTGGCTCGGTGAAAGGATTACCGATAAGGGAATTGGAAACGGCATTTCCGTTTTGATATACGCAGGTGTTGTCGCAACTTACCCATTTTACTTAGGTCAGATGGTGATCGCCAATATAGGAGTAGTAGCATGGACACTCTTTGCACTGATCTTTGTGGCAACCATTGTAGGACTTATTTACATTATGCAGGGTGAGCGAAGAGTTATGGTCCAATACGCTAAAAGAGTTGTTGGTCGAAAAATGTACGGTGGGCAATCTACTTACATACCAATAAAGGTAAATCAGGGCGGAGTTATTCCTATAATCTTCGCGGTTGCAATCGTTATGATACCGAGTATGCTCGCGCAATTCACTAAAAATTACACACTTCAGCGTATCTTCGGGTACAATTCCGTATTTTACATTACCGTGTATGCACTCCTGGTTTTCTTCTTCACTTACTTTTACAGCGCTCTCACATTTGATGTGCATGAAGTTTCTGAAAATGTGAAAGAGTACGGTGGTTTCGTCCCTGGAATAAGACCAGGGAAGCCAACTGAAAATTATCTTGCAAAGGTGTTGACGCGTATAACCTTTTTGGGAGCTGTCGCGCTTGTTGCAATTGCACTGCTTCCAAATCTCACAGCTTCAGTTGTTGGAGTAATAAGTGCACAATTCATCGTTGGAGGTGTGGGAATGATGATCGCAGTCGGTGTTGCACTCGATGTTGTACAACAGATGGAGGCTCACCTAATTATGCGTCATTATGAAGGCTTCATAAAACGTGGCAGACTCAAGGGGAGAGTTTGATGAACGTTATCATGTTAGGCCCTCCTGGCGCCGGAAAAGGAACACAGGCAAAATTCATCTCCGATGAATTTTCGATACCTCATATTTCCACAGGCGATATGTTGCGTGACGAAATGAAAAGGAAAACAGATCTCGGTAAGAGGGTTGAAGAGATAATAAACGCTGGAAAATTGGTGAATGATGATTTGATGGTTGCCATTGTAAAGAAAAGGCTCTCACAACCGGATACCCAAAAAGGATTCATACTTGACGGGTTTCCGCGCACGATTTCTCAAGCTAGTTCCCTTGATGAAATTCTTGAAAGTATGGGGAAGCGTATTGAATTCGTGATTTACGTGGAAGTTCCAGAGGAGATCATCGTGAAAAGACTCTCATCGCGTCGAGTTTGTCCGAAATGTGGTCGTGCATACAACATCATTTCAAATCCTCCGCACGATGATGATCTGTGTGATGTTTGTCATGTTCCTCTCGTGATCAGAAAAGACGATAAGCCAGAGACCGTGAGAAATAGGTACAGAGTTTATTTGGATTTAACCCTGCCAGTAATGGAATATTATCGAAAGCGAAACGTTCTTTTCACAATTGATGGCACTTTATCCGTAGAAAAAGTCAAAGATATGGTGTTAAATGTAGTTGGTGGTATCAGGTGATAAAACTTAAAAGCGAACATGACATAGACAAAATGAGATATCCAAATGCCGTTGTCGGGGAAGTTTTAGCGTACATTAAGGATTATGTCGTTGATGGGATTACCACTTACGATCTCGACAAATTGATAGAGGAATATTTCAAAAAAAGAGGTGTAGTTCCAGCTTTTAAGGGTTATGCAGGGTTTCCTGCGGCATCTTGTATCAGCTTGAACGAGATCGTGGTACATGGTATACCTTCAAAAAAGATCGTCATCAAAAATGGAGATTTGGTGTCCATAGATGTTGGGACCATACATGACGGATGGTACGGTGATGGTGCGAGAACTTTCATTGTGGGTAACGTTGATCCGAAGCTTAAAAAACTTGTGGAGGTTACCAGAGATTCTTTTTTTGAGGGGATAAAGCGATTGAAAGTCGGAAATAAACTCGGTGATGTTTCTCATGAAATTCAGTCATTTGTGGAATCTCACGGTTTTTCAGTGGTAAGGGATTACGTTGGACATGGAATTGGGCGAAATCTTCATGAAGAACCACAGGTACCGAATTTCGGAAAGCCTTCCACCGGTGTGCCATTGATGAATGGATTGGTAATCGCTATAGAACCTATGGTGAATATGGGAGACTGGAAAGTTGAAACTTTAGAAGACGGTTGGGGAGTGATAACCTCAGATCGATCGCCCAGTGCTCATTACGAAAACACCGTGGCTCTTTACAATGATGAAGTCGAAATTTTGACCATGCCGGAGGGGTTAAATGTCTGAAAAAGATGTTATAAGGATAGAAGGAAGAGTTGTAGATTCTCTTCCCAGCACGATGTTCAAAGTTCGTTTAGATAACGGACTCGATATTTTGGCACATATATCTGGAAAGATGCGTCAGAATTTCATAAAAATAGTGCCGGGCGATAAAGTTATCGTGGAACTTTCACCTTACGATCTTAAAAAAGGACGAATAGTATATAGAAAAAGAAATTAAAAGGAGGTTTCTATCATGAAGGTCAGAGCTTCTGTAAAAAAGCGCTGTAGTGCGTGCAAAGTTGTGCGAAGAAAAGGTGTTGTGCGGATTATTTGTTCCAAAAATCCAAAGCACAATCAAAGACAAGGTTAAAGGAGGGATCTGAAAAAATATGGCTCGTGTTCTTGGTGTTGATTTACCAAATGAAAAACATGCTTTTGTTGGCCTTACTTACCTTTACGGTATAGGAAGAACCACATCGATGGAGATACTGAAGAAGACAGAAATACCTTTCAACAAGAAAATCAAAGATCTTACGGACAGTGAGATTCGACGGATCACACAATATATAAATTCTCATTACAAAGTTGAAGGTGAACTCAAGTTAGAAATACAGAGAAATGTGAAAAGGTTAATAGAGATAGGTTCTTACAGAGGTCTTAGACATAGACAAGGTCTTCCGGTTAGGGGCCAACGGACAAAAACCAATGCTCGAACCCGAAAAGGTCCTTCCCATGGTGTTGGTAGGAAATGAGATATTACGATAGGAGAGATTTTTAATGGCTAATAAAAAACTGAAATCCAAAAGAAAAACGCGTAAAAAAAAGATCCATGTGGATTATGGTGTGGCTCACATATCATCCACCTTTAACAATACGATAATAACGATCACGGATAAAGATGGAAATGTTTTGACATGGTCAAGTGGTGGAGATATTGGCTTTTCCGGTTCAAAGAAATCAACTCCGTACGCAGCTCAAATTGCGGCCGACAAGGTGGCAAAAGATGCTATGAATATGGGGATAACAAAAATAGATATTTTGGTAACTGGACCGGGACCAGGAAGAGAGTCAGCAGTTCGGGGCCTTCAAGCCGCGGGACTTGACGTTCAAGGTATAAAAGACATCACTCCGATTCCACACAATGGTTGCCGTCCCAAGAAAAGGCGAAGAATGTGAGGAATTGAGTATGTACGGAATGAATGAAAACTTTATAAGAACTAAGGAAAGAATAACAACATCAATAAAAAGGAGGGCGGTGCATTCTCCCACGAGGTATATCTACGTGGTATCCTGCACCTAATTTATTATGGCAAGGTACACTAATTCAGTTTGTAGACTTTGTAGAAGAGAAGGAATTAAGCTTTTCTTAAAGGGAGACAAATGTTACACATCCAGTTGTCCTTTTGAGAAAAGGCCTTATGCTCCTGGACAACATGGTAGAGATCGAATGAAATTGACTCATTATGCCAAACAATTGAGATCAAAACAGGCCATGAAACGCAGCTACGGGATATTTGAAAAACAATTCAGAAAATATTTTGACAAAGCCGTGAAAGCTAAAGGTATCACTGGAAGTATGCTGATCAAAATAGTAGAATCCAGATTGGATAACACGGTTTACAGACTCGGGTTTGCTCTCTCAAGGGCTCATGCACGTCAAATGGTCAATCATGGTCATATTCTTGTGAATGGTAGAAAAGTCGATATACCTTCATATGAATTGAAAGCCGGAGACACGATAGAGATCAGTGAAAAGATCAGATCCAATTCAGATGTCAAACAAGCTATAGAAGTCTCTTCTTCCAGAAATGTATCTCCATGGCTTGAAGTTGATTACGATCTTTTCAAAGGAACATTTGTGAGAATGCCTGAGGTGGAGGAAGTAAATCTTCCAATAGATGTTCAGGATATCATTGAGTTGTACTCCAAGTGATGTGCAACCTTACGCGAGGTGGTTAAATGCTTAATTATGTTAAACCCGAGAGATTTGTCATTGAAGAGAGGAGAGAAGAGAGGGGTTATCTTTACGCCAAATATTCAGTTCAACCTCTTGAACGTGGTTATTCTATAATGATCGGGAACTCTCTAAGGAGGGTCCTTCTATCTTCTATACCATCTATAGCGGTCACAAAAGTGAAGATCAGAGACGTATACCATGAATACGATACGTTGGTAGGGGTTAAGGAAGATGTACTTCAAATTCTTTTAAGAATAAAACAGCTCCAGATAAAAGCATCCGCTCCGATAAGGGAGGAGCCGATTGTTTTCACCGTACAGAAAAAAGGGCCTGGAATACTCAGAGCAAAAGACATAAAGTGCCCACTTGATGTTAAAATTGCGAATCCGGAGCTGAAAATCGCAACTCTCAATGAAGACGCGGATGTTTTTATGGAATTGTTTGCAGAAGTTGGAAAAGGATATCTCCCAATTTCTGAAATGGATTTGGCTAATGATATCCAGTTCCTTCCTGTTGATGGGATCTTCAGCCCAGTCGTAAAAGTGAATTTTCGAACTGAAAATTTCAGAGTCGGAAAAAAGACAGACTACGACCGTCTTGTGTTGGAAATCTGGACCAAGCGATCCGTCACGCCATCTGAAGCTCTTAAAAAAGCCATAGAGATCATGATAGAGCATTTCAACTTTTTCCTTGATAAATTTCCAGGGAAAACAGAATCCGTTGAATTGATGGAAACAGGTACTGAAACGAAAGAGGAATTCGGAGAGAAAGAATCAAACGAAGAGCTGACAAAATCAGCTCCTGAGAAAAAAGAAGAAGAAAAAGATTCTTCTATTTACGATCACATGAAAATCGATGATTTAGAACTTTCAGTCAGACCTCTTAACTGTCTTAAACGCGCTAAAATAGAGACTGTAGGTGATCTTTTGAGAAGGACTGAGAAAGATCTTCTGAAGATTCGTAATTTTGGATATAAATCACTCGTTGAGGTCAATGAAAAACTAAAAATACTTGGGATAAAACTCAAAGCTGAGTGATGGAGAGGAGTTTTAGATTATGAGACATAGGGTAAAACTCAAGAGATTTGGAAGACCAAGCGATCAGCGTAAAGCACTCATGAAAAGTCTTGTGCGTGAACTCTTCATTCACGAAACGATCGCAACTTCAACTGAGAAGGCAAAAGCCGCTTCTCAATTAGTGGAAAAGATCATAACGCATGCTTTAAAGGGAGATCTATCAGCCAGAAGATATGTAAATTCTTTCTTGAATGATAGAAAGCTGACTAACAAGGTTGTTGACGAGATCGCGCCAAGATACGCGCAAAGAAAAGGTGGGTATACGCGGATACTCAAATTGCGCAAAAGGCGTGGTGATGGTGCGGAACTCGCTATATTTCAATTAGTAAAAGAAAAATGAGGATAAGACTACCCCTAATGGGTAGTCTTTTTGAGCCATGTGGCAAACCATAACTTTTTTTGTTGTAATCAATGTGCTTTCCGCGTTTATCAAATTCTCCAGCGCGAAGGATATGCCTTTCAAAATCAGTAGATTTAATACAATATTTTACATTTTCTTAGGTGGGGCATTAGGAGTGCTCTTAAGTTCGTGGGTTCTGAAACTTAAAGCTTTCAAGCCCGGCTTCATCTCATTGGCGTTGTTGGAGAACGCTGGCGTCTATTTTTTGTTGTATGAAATCGCAATGCACTTGCATTGAAAGTTGGAATTGGCTGCGCAACGATTCAAATATTGTGCTTTTTCAGTAGCACTCAAAATTATGAAGGAAGGTGAAATTTTGAAAATATTTCTGGATACAGCGAACATTGAGGAAATAAAAGAAGTCGCTTCATGGGGCATACTCGACGGAGTTACAACCAATCCTACTCTCGTTTCAAGAGAGGGGAAAGTGGACTTTAAAACGAGAGTGAAAGAGATATGTGAAGTGGTAAAAGGTCCGGTTAGTGCAGAAGTCATTTCTACCGATTACGACGGAATGGTAAGTGAAGCTTTGGAACTTTCAAAGATAGCTGAAAACGTGGTAGTTAAAATCCCGATGATCAAAGATGGAATAAAAGCCGTTTCCACTCTTTCAAAGCAAGGGGTAAGAACAAATGTAACGCTTGTTTTCAGTGCCAACCAAGCGCTTCTTGCTTCTAAAGCAGGTGCCTCTTTTGTCAGTCCATTTGTAGGCCGATTGGACGATATTGGAAATGATGGCATGAATGTTCTGGCAGATATTCTTGAAATATACAAAATTTACAACTTTAAGACAGAAGTCATAGCTGCAAGTATACGTCATCCAGAACACGTCAGGCAAGCGGCTCTTCTCGGTGCGCATATAGCAACTATTCCGTTTAAAATACTCAAACTTTTGTTTGAACACCCTCTGACAGACAAAGGACAGATTCGATTCTTGAAAGATTGGGAAGAATATCAAAAAAGGCTTTCTTCGAGTCAACACAGTTGACTCCTACAGAAGGAAAGGGGAAACATTAGTGGAAGAAAGAAGAAGTCAAGAACGATTGGAATCAGAAGTTAGAGAAAAACAATCGTTGGATAAAATATACCAAATGGATCTCGATATAAAAAAACTCCGCGCAATGAAGATCAAAGAATTGTATGTTTTAGCGAAAAAATTCGGAATTCAAAGGCTCAATCAGTATCGAAAAGACGATCTCATATTTGAAATACTCAAAGCTCAGACGGAATCTAATGGCTATAAGTTTGGTGAGGGAATTCTTGAAATTCAAGACGGAGGCTACGGCCTTTTAAGAGTCGATAATTACATTTCCAGTTCAAATGATATCTACGTTTCCCCGTCTCAGATAAAACGTTTTGGACTGTTGAATGGTGATATAGTTTCAGGCCAGACCAGGGCTCCTAAAGAAGGCGAGAAATTTTTTGCACTTTTGAGGATAGAGGCTATAAATTACAAATCAGTTGAATATTCAAATGATCGAGTGTACTTCGAGAATCTCACGCCATTATACCCTCAAGAACGTTTTATACTTGAAACAGAGCCCAACATAATGAACACAAGACTTATAGACATATTTTCGCCTATTGGAAAAGGTCAAAGGGGTTTGATCGTGGCTCCACCTAAAGCTGGAAAAACAACGATACTCAAGCATATAGCAAATGGTATTGCAAAAAATCATCCCGAAACCAAAAGAATGGTTTTGTTGATAGATGAGAGGCCCGAAGAAGTTACTGACATGCAAAGATCGGTTGATGCAGAAGTCATAGCTGCTCCGTTCGACATGCCTGCCGGCAAGCAGATAAAAATGGCAGAATTGGCCCTTGAAAAAGCAAAAAGACTTGCAGAATTTCACTACGATGTTGTAATACTCCTCGATAGCATCACACGCTTAGCACGAGCTTACAATATTTATCTTCCACCTTCAGGGAAACTTCTATCTGGAGGAGTCGATGCGTCAGCTTTGTACAAACCCAAGCACTTTTTTGGTGCTGCCCGTAATATTGAAGAAGGTGGTAGTCTTACGATAATAGCAACTACCTTGGTTGAAACTGGCTCCAAAATGGATGATGTTATCTTTGAAGAATTCAAAGGCACTGGGAATATGGAATTGGTACTTTCAAGGCAACTTGCAAACAAGAGAATATTTCCAGCCATTGATTTGAATCTTTCAGGTACCAGAAAAGAAGAACTGCTTCTCGATGAGAAAACTCTTAAAAATGTTTGGGTTTTGCGAAGATTTTTGAGTTCTATGACCCCTGAAGAAGCTCTAAATCTGATAATTAGGAAACTCCGTGGAACAAAGAATAACGAAGAATTCTTTGATCTACTTAAAAATGAAAAATCAATTCGTTGATGTTTTGAACTGCTCATAACGGCATTTATGGTAGCTGAAGCGCGAATGAACGAAAATGTGGAGATGCCGAAAGTACCTGAGTGGGATTCCCCGGTGGAGAATATCTTTTCCACTTTTACGACCATGCTGGGAGAGTGGAGGTGTCGAGAGTGCCTGTGGGCACTCGTCACTTCGACATTCCCGACCAAGGCGGTAGCCGCGACCCTTTAGCACCATCTTTTCCACTTTCACGACCAAAGCGATAGCTGCGACTAGGGGCACTCGTCTTTCCAGCATTTCTGTTTGAGGAGCCGAGAGAGCGGAGGTGCTCTTTAGCACCATCTTTTCCGCTTCTACGACCAAGGCGGTAGCCGCGACCCTTCGGCACTCGTTACTTCGGCTTTTACGACCAAGTCGGTAGACGCGACCGATAGCCGAGAAGCGGTAGTCGCGACCTTAGGGAGTGGAAAAAATCATTAACTGTCTTCAACCTGTGCTATCGTGATGTCGTTATTTCCTTTCTGCTTTTTGGCTAATTCCATGATATCTCATTTGGTAAATAAAGATTGGAGATACCCTCTTTGTAACAAAAAATTCCGAATCGAGATTACAACACTTTTGTCCTTTTCAATGATCATTCAATGACCGTATAAAAATTCCAAGCTAAAAACGGTGGGAAATCTACAGTAATGTAAAGATATTTACTTCAAGGGATGTGAAAAAAATTGAAATCAGGTTTTGTGTGTCTTGTTGGATCACCCAACGTGGGGAAATCCACAATTGTGAATACTCTTGTTAGGAAAAAAGTATCCATAGTTTCGGATAAGCCACAGACAACGAGACACAGAATAAACGTCATATTAAATCTTCCGGATGCACAAGTTGTCTTTGTTGACACTCCCGGTTTGCATAAACCCTTTCATAAACTCGGGAAATATCTCGTCAAAATAGCGATTAATTCTCTTGAAGGGAATGATCTTCTTCTCTTTGTGATTTCTGCTGAAGGTATCAGAAAATCTGACAAGATCGTGGCAAATAGAATTGAAAGCATAGATGTGCCTTTCATAGGAGTTGTGAACAAATGTGATCTAAAAAGAGAACAAACGATCAAAGAAATCGAGAACATGTTCACTTCTATGAAAGGGTGCGTCGACGTTCAACGCCTATCTGCTATCAAGAAAACCGGTATTGAAGAGCTTACTGATAAAATATTGAATTATCTTCCGGAATCTCTGGCGTATTATCCAAAAGAGGCTTTGACCGATAGACCGTTAACTTTCATGGTTTCAGAGATCGTGAGGGAAAAGATATACGAATTCACCTCTCAGGAGTTGCCATATTCAAGCGCAGTGATGATAGACCATATGGAAGAGACTGACAAATTGATGAAAATTTGGGCGACGATTCTTGTCGAAAGGGATTCCCAAAAACCCATAATAATTGGAAAAGGTGGTAAAATGATAAAGAAAATTGGAACACTCGCGCGTGAAGATGTAGAGCGCCTTGTTGACAAGCATGTTTTTTTGTCATTGCATGTTAAGGTCAAATCGAGATGGACAGAAAACGATAAAACACTGAATGAATTGTTCGAAGGAGAAATAGAATAGAGAGCTGAAGTAATGATTCTGTATGGAATTCAAGTCTATTCTAGAGGATTGCTTTACGAATCTTTCAATAACAAATGATTGGAGGTAATACAATGAAGACGGGGGCGGAAAACATTGTATGGAAACTCGATGATCTTTACGATTCTTTGGAAAGGATGAAAAAAGACGGAGAAAAGTTTCTTGAAGAAAGCAAGAAATACCATGAAAAGTACTTCAATGTAAAAGAACTTTTTAGCGATTCGGAGAAAACGATTGAAGCCATTAAGGAATTCGAGAATATATACGCGGGATTTTCTCGAATTTCACAGTACGTTCAGCTTAAATTTTCTGAAGATACAACATCAAAGGAAAACAAAAAGCTAATTTCGTGGCTTGAGGATCTCGAAAACAAAATCGAATCCAATTTGCTGTTCGTGCAGATCGCGTTTTCGAAAATGACCGACACTCAATTTAACAGATTGATCGGAAAACTTGAAGAATATCGTCATTTTGTCGAATCATCAAGACGTTTTAAGGATCACGTACTTTCAGAAAAAGAAGAGCAGATAATAGTTTACAAGCGTACAACGGGATCAGATGCATTTGTTAGATTTTACACTCAACTTACCTCTAGGTACAGATTTAGAATGGAAGTTGATGGAAAGTTACGAACGATGAACACTTCTCAACTCAGGTCTCTAAGAATGCATCCAAGCAGTGAAATTAGAGAAAAAGTTGCATCTAAACTCTTTAGGAGATACAAGAAAGATGCTCTCAGCATAGAAGCTTCGTACACAGCAGTTGCGAAAGACTACGATTTTGAGTCAAAAATCAGAAATTATTCTACTCCCATCAGCATGAGAAATCTTCAAAACGAAGTAGATGACGCTGTTGTTCAAGCTCTTGTGGATGTTACCACTAAGAACAACTCTCTCGTTAGCAAATATTACAAATTGAAAGCAAAACTTATGAAAGTCGAAAAGATAAAACTAAGTGATATATACGCTCCAATTGGAAAGCCAATTCGAACTTTCAAATGGAACGAAGCAAAAGAAACCATTCGGAAGACTTTTCATTCTTTCCATCCTCTTTTTGGAAAAATAGTAGACGAATTCTTCGATAAAAATTGGATCCATGCAGCACTTAAACCTACAAAGGTTGGAGGTGCTTTTTGTTCTTACGCGGATCCAAAGCATCATCCTTACGTACTCTTGAACTACACTGGACAGATAAGAGATGTCATAACTCTTGGTCATGAGCTTGGGCACGGCGTTCACGGTTATCTGTCAGGAAAGCAGACCATTCTGAACTACGGTTCAACTTTAACAATGGCTGAAACAGCGTCTACTTTTGCGGAAATGCTCTTGATGGATCACTTCCTTGATACGCTTTCAAAAGATGAGATAATTCCGTTCGTTTCCTCAAAAATTGAAGATCTCTTTGCCACCATGAATAGACAAAATATGTTTACGAGATTCGAGCTTGCAGCTCACGATAAAATATCCACGGAAGGAGCATCATTTGAAGATCTGTCTGATATATATGAAAAAGAACTTCACATCATGTTCGATGATTCCGTGATTTACAATCCTGAGTACAGGTGGGAATGGGCAACGATACCGCATTTCTTTCACACGCCCTTTTATTGCTACGCTTACGATTTTGCTCAACTCATGGTACTCTCTCTTTACCAAACCTATAAAAACGGAATGCCCAATTTCAAAGAAAAGTACATAAAACTTTTGGAAGCTGGCAAATCTGACTCACCAGAAAAGCTTCTCGAACCATTTGGGATAGATCTAAAAGATCCGAATTTCTGGCAATCCGGATTTAATTACGTGAATAACACTCTTATCAAAAGATTGGAAGAAAGCATGTGAGAATCTTAATCGCGCAGTCTGGAGGTCCAACGCCTGTTGTAAATGCTTCCCTCGTCGGTGCCATTAAACGTGCCCGAGAATTGGGTCACGAGATATTGGGAGGAATTTACGGAATCGAGGGAATACTTGAAGACAAAATAATTCCTCTTACGCAGAGTGATGTGGAATTGGAGAAGATATCGCACACTCCAGGCGCATTTCTGGGATCTTGTAGATACGTCCTTCCAGAACCAGGTGATGAAGAATACGATGTACTCTTTGACATTTTCAAATCCCGAAAGATAAAGGCTTTTCTTTACATAGGCGGAAATGATTCTATGGATTCTGTGGCGAAAATATGCTCTGAAGCCGAGAGAAGACATTTTCCAATTTCAGTGATTGGAATTCCCAAAACGATAGACAACGATCTTGTTGAAAGCGATCATTGCCCGGGCTTTGCGAGCGCGGCAAGATTTTTGAACATCGTTGCCTCAGAGTTCGTTGTGGATTCCATTTCTTATTCAAAACCATCGATCTCCGTGATCGAAACGATGGGACGTGATACAGGATGGCTCGCGGCATCGTTAAAACTCTCTGAACGTCTCGTAAGAGGATTGAAAGTCCTCATATATCTACCAGAAGAGCCAACATCAGACGAAGAAATACTGTATGATGTGCAAAGATTAAAAGATGGTCCATTGTTAGTTTCCGTATCGGAAGGTGTGATGGATAAAGAGGGAAATTATTTGAAAAGTGCCCCGGTTTTAGACTCGTTCGGTCATCCAAAGCTTGGTGGTGTGGGAGAGCATGTCGCAAGTCTTTTAAAAAAAGTCAAGAAAGTGAAATTTGTAAATCCAGGCTTTACTCAAAGAGCTGCATCTCATGCCGTTTCGAGCGTTGACTTTCAGGAAGCCCAAATGGTAGCTTCAGTCGCCGTAGATGTGGTAAACGAAGGGAAAAGTGGATTTTTCGTTGGAATAAACAGAGAGAAAATGAATTACCATTCAAGTGCGAAACTCGTCCCAATCGACAAAGTAGCCAACAAAGTCAGGAAAGTTCCGAAAAAACTACTTGAGAATGATATGAATGGATTCATGGAATATTTAGAACCCCTTGTTGGTCAAATGCCGGAATTCATCATCAGGTAAGTCTATAGAGGAAAAGCATTTGATCTGAAAGGGGAAGTTTGTGATATAATAGATTGTGAAAAAAATAATTTGGGAGATAAAACATGTTTCTTTCTGAAATTGCGAAATTAATCGATGGGAAAAAATTATGGGATTTCGAAGATCATGATTACAAAATTGCCGGAGCAAGTGATATGCTGAGTGAATTACTTGCTCTTGCAAAGGAAAATATGATTCTCATTACGGGGCTTTGTACTCCACAGATGGTGAGAACAGCGGACATAGTCGCTGTGGGGGCAATTGTGATTGTGCGTGGAAGGCAAGTTCCGGAAGTAACGGTACAAATCGCAAAAGACATGAGAATACCTATGATCTTAACGGAGTTGACCATGTACGCTACATGCGGAAAGCTCTTTTGCGCTGGCTTGGAAGATATTTATGGTGTTAGGAAATGATCGGAATGGAGAAAATAGATGATCTCATCAAGCGGGTGCAATTCTATTTTAGAGAAGTAACGGTTGAGGAGCTCATGACGTCACCGGTATTCACGATTCATCAAGCACAAGCGACCTTTCGTGCCAAGGAAGCAATGAGACTTCGTCACTTTTCAGGAATACCAGTTGTGGATGAAAGAAATCAACTTGTTGGTATTATAAGCATAGAAGACATAATTCATGCTTTGGAAAGCGGAAACTTGAATGCCCCAATCTCACAAAACATGAGCCGTGATGTTGTAACACTATCAAAGGATGAGTTAATTGTGGATGTTGCCAAAAAATTTGAGCTCCATGGATTTGGAAGATTTCCAGTAATCGATGAAAAGAAACGAGTTATCGGTATTGTTACTCAACACGACTTAATCACGATTCTTCTGTCAAAGCTCAGCATACTGTACGTTCACGATGCTCGAAGAGAACCATTTGTTCACGTCGATAACTACAGATCGATTCCAACCGGTGTAGATCTGAAAAAGGAAGTTCCTGAATTTCAATTCGATATAGATTACATGGATGTATCACTTTCGGGAATTGGTGCATCGAAATTGAAAAAGTTCCTTCGCTCCAAAGGATTTTCTCCGAAATTTGTGAAGAGGGTGGCAATTGCAACTTATGAAGCAGAAACAAACGTTGTAATACATTCCGGTTCAACTGGTATCATTAATGCTTACTTTAAATACGGTGTTCTAACCGTAAGAGTCAAAGATGAAGGAAAGGGAATAGAAGATGTGGACATGGCCATGCACGAGGGATTTTCAACTGCGCCGGATTATATTAGAGAAATGGGCTTTGGAGCAGGAATGGGGTTGGCAAACATCAAAAGATGCTCGGACAGGATGATGATCATATCGGAACGGGGCAAAGGTGTGTTAATAGAGATGAATTTTTGGGGGCGTGAAAATGAGAACATCAGAGCTTGAAAATCTCGGATTCAAACGAATAACTAAGGGTGACGGAGAGCTAAAACATGGATATACTTGTGATCTGCTAAGTGAAGTTATGGCAAATGCTGAGTCTGACACCGTGTGGTTTACCGTGCAGTCACATATAAATGTTGTAGCAGTTGCGGCAATAACTGGAATAAACGCAATAGTTCTCTGCAACGGTCATGAATTCGATGAGGAGACCATAGAAAAAGCAAAAGACGAAAAAATTTCACTTTTCACCACATCACTGAATGCTTTCGAAGCGAGTGGAAAGTTGTACGATAAAGGTTTGAGATGATCTTCAAAGGTGATTTCCACATTCACACCTGTCTTTCACCTTGTGCGGATATAACTATGGTTCCGGGAACTGTGGCTTCCGCACTCGAAAAAGTTGGAACAGAATGGGTGGCAATAACAGATCATAACAGTTGTGGAAATGTCAAGGTTTTTGAAAAAGTATTGAATTTACGTGGGATAAAAGTAATGCCCGGCATAGAAGTTCAAACCATTGAGGAAGTACACGTTCTTGTTTATTTGAAATCTGCAAAAGTCGCCATGGATTTTTCGAATGAGATAAGAGAACATCTTCCAGATATTGAAAACGATCCGGAGCGTTTTGGATACCAATTGTTTGTGAACAAAAATGATGAATTCATCGGAATGGAAAATGTAATGCTCTCCGCATCAACGGATTTGACGATTAATGATTTGTGGCATATGGTAAAGCGTTACAACGGCCTATTCGTCTATGCACATGTCGATAGGATGTTTGGAGTTGTGAAACAACTTGGCTTTATCCCGGATAATCCTCCTTTCGATGCAGTAGAAGCAATAGGAAATGTAAATGTAAACTCTACGATTTTGAGATCCTCTGACGCACATTCTTTATCACAAATTGAAAAAGCTAAGATGAGAGTAAAAGCGGATTCGCGAACATTCGACGAATTCAGAAAAGCTTTAATGAGAAAGGATATGTGGAAATTTTGAGAACGATAGCCGATCATGTTTTAGACATAGCTCAAAACTCCGTGAACGCTAAGGCAACTTATGTGAAGATTGCTTTTGTAGAAGATCGCGAAAAAATCGTCATAAAAATGGAGGATAATGGATGTGGAATGAACAAAGAAGAGCTCTCGAAAATTTTTGATCCGTTCTTCACAACACATGAAGAAATCAGAAGAGTTGGTCTTGGGTTACCTTTTCTGAAACAGAATGCGGAGTTAACCGGTGGATACGTGCATGTGAGTTCGACACCTGAAATAGGCACGGTTTTAGAAGCGACACTTTTCAAAACGATAGACTGTCAGCCAACAGGAGACCTTGCCGGTACATTTGCAACACTTGTGACATCGTCAACAAAGGTTATCTGGGAGATTCAAAGATGTTTAAAAGGAAAGTGTTACGACTTTTCATCTGAAGTTCTTGATGGTGTTGACCTATCTTCCCCAAAGGCGATCGTGGCAATATTTGAATATTTCAAAAACATGGAATTATCTCTTTAATCATATAAAACGCTGGAGGTGTTTTGAATGCCTGTAATTCCTGAAACGGACTCGCGATTTAAAGAACTTGATGAGTACATTGACAGTGTTAAAGAAAAGAAGGGTATGCTGATCGGTGTACTTCATAGGGCACAAGAAATTTTTGGCTACCTTCCCAAAGAAGTACAGAGTCACGTAGCCAAAAGATTGAACGTTCCAGAGAGTACTGTCTACGGTGTAGTTACATTTTATTCGTTTTTCAGCATGAATCCAAGGGGAAAATACCAAATAAAGGTTTGCATGGGAACTGCATGTTATGTTAAAGGTGGCAATAAGATACTTGAAAGGTTGAGAGAAGAACTCAACGTGGAAGGAAGTGAACCAACTGAAGATGGTTTGTTTTCAATTCATGAGGTTAGATGCTTGGGTGCATGTAGTATGGCGCCGGTAGTTCTCGTTGGAGAAAGAGATTTTCATGGAAGAGTAACGCCTGACAAAATACCTCATATTCTTGATTCTTACAGGCAAAAGGAGGTCAAAGGCAATGAAGATCAAAAGTCTTGAAGAACTTCAGAAGATAAAAGAAAAAACTCTAAGGGAGATAAGTGGACGAGAAACGAATAAGCGAGGAAGAATAGTCGTAGGAATGGGAACCTGTGGGATAAGTGCAGGTGCAAAGGATACTTTGAGGGCAATCGCAGATGAGCTTGAAAAACAGTCTGTAGATGACATCGCAGTTATCCAGTCAGGATGCATGGGACTGTGCGAAGTGGAACCAACGGTTGAAGTTCAGATCGGTGATGAGGAACCTGTCATATACGGTCATGTGGATGAGAAGCAAGCTCGAAGAATTGTAAGAGAACACGTTATGAAGGGCAAGATTTTAAGCGATATACTTGTAAAGCGCGGAAAAGTTTAATTAAGGAGGTAATCATATGGCTGTGGAAAACACGATCCTTATTTGTGCGGGAGGGGCATGTATTTCGGCTGGTGAAGAATCGGTCAAATCCGTTCTCGAGGAGGAACTCCGAAAATATGCTATAGACGATGTTGTGAAGGTTGTAGAAACTGGTTGTATGGGATCGTGTAATTTAGGTCCTATAATGGTTATATACCCAGAAGGAGTTTTCTACCAAAAACTCAAACCACAAGATGCTAAAGAGATCGTGGAGGAACATCTTTTAAAGGGAAGACCTGTACAAAGATTACTTTACAAGGGACCCACAGGTGAGATCAAGCCAAAAGCCAAAGAAGAACTTCCGTTCTTTACAAGACAAGTTAAAGTGGCAACTCGAAATCTTGGCGTGATAGATCCCATTAATATAGAAGAATATATAGCAAACGATGGATACTTCGCGCTTGAAAAAGTTCTTCAGATGACACCCGAAGATCTTATCGAAGAGATCAAGACAAGTGGCCTGAGAGGAAGAGGCGGTGCAGGATTTCCAACAGGATTGAAATGGGAATTCACAAGAAAATCAAAATCTGACGAAAAATACGTCATTTGTAATGCAGACGAAGGAGATCCCGGTGCCTTTATGGATAGATCTGTACTCGAAGGAGATCCTCACACAGTTTTAGAGGGGATGGAAATAGCCGGATATGCCATAGGTGCACATCACGGATATATTTACGTGAGAGCCGAATATCCACTCGCGATTGAACGATTGGAAATAGCCATATCTCAAGCTCATGAGTATGGTTTTTTGGGAGAACACATATTTGGAACCGATTTTTCATTCGATGTTGAATTGAGAATAGGTGCAGGAGCTTTTGTCTGCGGAGAAGAGACAGCACTTATACAATCTGTTGAAGGGAAACGTGGACAACCAGTCCAAAAGCCGCCTTTTCCAGCTCAAAAAGGTGTATGGTCTAAACCTACGGTGATAAACAATGTGGAAACACTTGCCAATATTCCCGTAATTATAAATAAAGGTGCCGAATGGTTTGCATCCATGGGGACTGAGAAATCCAAAGGAACCAAAGTTTTTGCATTAGCTGGAAAGATAAACAACGCGGGACTTGTCGAAGTTCCAATGGGAACCACTTTAAGGGAACTTATTTTTGACATAGGTGGTGGTATCCCCAATGGGAAGAAATTCAAAGCGGTTCAAACCGGCGGACCATCCGGAGGATGTATACCGGCCGAATATCTGGATACTCCAGTTGATTACGATTCACTCATGAAACTCGGCACCATAATGGGTTCTGGTGGAATGGTTGTCATGGACGAAGATACCTGCATGGTGGACGTCGCACGTTTTTTCTTACAATTCACTACCGATGAATCTTGCGGGAAGTGCACACCGTGTCGTGAAGGCACAAAAAAGATGCTGGGAATACTTAACAAGATAGTCGAAGGAAAGGGAGAGATGAAAGACATAGATCGACTTGAAAACCTCGCCAAAACCATAAAAGACACGGCACTTTGCGGACTTGGGCAAACTGCGCCAAACCCGGTACTTTCTACCTTGAGATATTTCCGTGATGAATACGAAGCACACATAAAAGAAAAAAGATGCCCGGCGAAATCCTGCAAGTCCTTGATAGCTTACAAGGTCGATCCTAACAAATGTGTTGGATGTACAGCTTGTGCGCGGGCTTGCCCGGTTGGTGCTATAAGTGGTGAGATCAAAAAGGTTCATAAGGTAGATCAAGATGCTTGTATCAAATGTGGAAGCTGTTACGAAGTCTGTCGATTCGACGCAATCGAGAAGATCGATGCGGTTGACCTTGTAACGAGTTCATAGCTGCTTTAAGGGCAGTGCCAATGTGCCCTGTCCTTTTCTACCTTTTGATTGCAAATATCGCATTTTTCCCTTTGAATATCACAAATTCCTTTGTGATATTTAAGTGTACACTTTTTTCGTGAATTCTTGTAAGAAACTGATTCAATTTTTTAGGAATGATGGAAACACGCACATGTGTTCTGCATTCGACCGGTTGAATGTACTCGTACGCCGATGACTGTGAAATCACACCCATTCTGAGTTGATCTGACAGTTCAAAATAGCCTTTTCCTCTGTTTTGACGTTGGAACCTGGCACATAGGGAAGTTCCTGTCTTCAGCATTTTCGTTGAGAGGATGATATCTCCTTTTCCAATTTTAAGGAATTTTTCAACCTTATCCGCTTCTTCATTTGTTTCTGCAGCGCAAACACCGATAACTCCATCACTGAATTTTAAACCTACTGTTGATTCTGAAATTCCGATCATAAGTTTTTCACTTCGGATAATATCGAGTGCTTTCATGAGATGGCGGGCAGTTTCATACGGAACTTCCGCCATAAACGGATCCATGATGAGTCTCATTGAAGCTATTGATATATGACCGTACTCTTCACAAAGCGCGAAAAATCTTTCGTTTATAACACCCACGAGTACATCTTGCCCTGAGCGAGATATTATACTTCCTACATCTACAACATGGGCCAATTCTGAAGATTTTACTTCCACCTTTGGCACAAAGGCCCCACTTTTTTTGGGATTCCTCGACAAAGGATGAAGTACGGAAAGATATTCTGAGCCCTTAAAAAATTCTAACTTTTCTCCAAAGAGGATCTCCACGTTATCCAAGTTGGCATTTCGCGAGATCAGCTTGATATTGTCAAGTGGAGCAACGTAAAAAGATTCAAAATGTTTCGTAACATCTCCAAGATGCATATCTATCGTTAAACATCCATCCGTTGCGTAAACTCTCAGAGTGTTGAAACGGGAATAGAAATAAACACGCCTATTCAGCGGCTCGATCGTTCCAACGGCTCGATCGAAGAGATTGACGAATCGCAAAAAGCGGTCGTGTTCAATTCTTGCTTTCGCCAAAACGCTCACGATCCCTAAGGGCGATGGGTATCACAATCACTGCCATTAACAACGATAAAGGCCATGAACCAAAACGCTCGTACATCAAGAGTGCAACTGAGAACGATACCAAAATCCACCCTGAAATTCTCAGAGGGACACTCCATAATTTATCTGAAATTGTGAAAAGCAGAGATGCTCCGGCCAGAAGGTAAATGAATTTGAAAATCTCATGAGTGGGAATTCCTTTTAACCAGTAAAGAAGCGAAATGATGTAGAGAAAAAAGAGATTGATCTCTGCTGTCTTGAAGTGTTTTCCTTTATAAAAAACATGGACGATGGTGGCGATCACAGAAAAATAAAGTACGATCGGCCATCCCGCTTTTAACACTGATATTGAAAAGTAAAAGAATGCTACGGCAAATGCGCTTGAAAGTATCATGATCATCACACGTTGAATCGGATGTTAACTATATCTCCGTCTTCAACTATAGAATCCTTTCCTTCGAGTCTTAAAAGACCATTGGCTTTTATTTCCTTCATCGATCCCATTTTTTCCATGTCAGAAAATTTGATCACCTCTGCTCGGATGAAACCGCGTTCTATGTCCGTGTGGATCTTTCCAGCAGCCTTCTTGAAATTCATTCCTTTTTTAATTGTCCAGGCTTTCACTTCATCTTCGCCAACGGTAAAAAAGGAAATCAAGTCCAGGCTGGAGTAAACGATTTTTGCAAGGCGTTCTATACCACTTTCCTTCAAACCCAAATCGTTCAAGAATTCCTTGCGTTCATCTTCTTCCAATTCGTTTATTTCCATTTCCAGCTTCCCGCACATTTCGATCATCGAAAGAGAATTTTCATTCACAATATCGTTCACTTTTTCCTTTCCCTTGTAGGAATTCTTTCTGAAGGATTCTTCATCTAAGTTCACGGCTACTATGGATTTTTTCATGGTGAAAAACCCAAAAGAACTCAAAGCACGCTTCTCATCATCTGAAAGATCGATCAAATTCACGAATTTTCCGTCGTTCAAAGCGCTCTCACATTTTTCCAATGCCAGAAGTTGGTGCTCTTCCTCTCTTGTTAACTTCCTTTTGGCATTTTTCAGCTTCTCGATGTTGGTCTCGGCCATGTCGAGATCTCGTATCAAGAGTTCATCGTGAAGATATTCGCTCTCTTTACCGGCATCGTTAAAGTAGGACGGAACGGATTCGTCTTGAAAGGCCCTGACGACCCATAAAAGTGCATCCACATTTTGTATCTTTCCAAGAATTTGATTCTTTTCTTTTCTTGGAAGTTCCGGCGATAATCCGGGAAGATCGACGAATTCCATAGTCGCGTAAGTTGTTTTCTTTGGATTGTACATCTCAGAAAGGTAATCAACACGTCTATCATGGATTTTCGCCACACCTATCGATTCATTTATTTCTCCAACGAGTAATTTAAAGACCGTCGTTTTTCCAGAATAAGGTGCTCCATATATTCCGATCTTCAAAAGTTCTCACCTCCAAACTTTTATGTTACTTCACACTCCGGTGTATTAGCCGGACTTGACCCGTAATCTCATTCATGCTTGAATTCGATAAGCTCAAAGTAATTCCCCCCTACGTTGTTTGTAGGGATTTCTGTTACCCTGATCTTCATAATACTACTGTGTTGTTTAATAACGAGGATATTCCCAACCTTCACGTCATAAGAAGGTTTCAAAGGACGGCCTTCTTTGGTAATTCCTCCAAGCTCGGCGATCTTTTGAGCGACGCTTCTACGCTTTATTATACCTGATATCTTCAGGAATTTATCCAATCTCAACGACGCCACGCTCCTCTAAAAATTTTTCAACCTCTTCTTTGGTGGGAAATGAAGCACCAGCTCCCTTTTTAGTTACGGATATCGCCGATGCGGCCATCGCGAATTTGCAAGCATTTTTCAATGACATTCCTCCAGAAAGTGCAACTCCCAAGGATGCGTTGAAGCAATCACCGGCTCCCGTGGTATCGACCGTTTCAACCACGAAAGCTTCAAGATGAGTGAGTTCGTGATTCTGCATGAAGTACACACCATTTACACCGGCTTTCACTATCACTTGGAGCCCATGATTTTCCAACCACCTGATTCTTGGTATCATTCCTTCTCCTTGAGACACAAGCGAAAGCTCTGTCTCATTTGGAGTGATGTAATCGACATTTTTAAGTAGCTCATCAGGCAACGTTCTTGCAGGTGCCGGATCAAGAATAACCTTCGCACCAAACGATCGTGCGATTTGAGCAGATTTTATCACAGAATTGAGTGGCACTTCGAGCTGAAGAAGAACGTATGAAGAGTTTTTAAAGGCCTCGCTTGAAGATTCAATCAATTCAGGGCTTAAATGTGCGTTTGCACCGGCGCTTAAAATTATCGAATTTTCACCTTTTGAATCAACCCAAATGGATGCCACACCAGAATGATCCTTAACATGCAATATCTTTGTGATATCCACATTTGATTCTTTCAACGATTTTAAAAGGAAGTCTCCAAATGTGTCCTTCCCAACTGCTCCCAAAAATTCCACATCAGCTCCCAGCTTTGAGGCCGCAACGGCCTGATTTGCCCCCTTGCCCCCTTGATATATGGCAAAATCTCTTCCTGCTATCGTCTCACCTGGTTTGGGAAATCTCGAAGTGAAACTCACAAGGTCCACATTCACACTGCCAACTACCAGGATCATCCTTATCACACTCCTCAGCTTGTTAATTTTCTTTTTGATTATATCATTCACTTGAAACGATCTGTAAAAGTGATATAATCTTCTCAGCGGCTCAGTGAAGATCATCAGCGAAGGTTACCGCCATATTAGAAGAGTTGAAAAACTTTTATCAAAAAAAGATCAAAAAGGAGGTAATCTTTATGAAAGGGAAAATCATCAGGTTAGTTCTTGTATCCGGAGGACTTTTAAGTCTCATAATGGCCGCCGTTGGCAATATGAGATGGGGTTGAGATAAAGTTCAGAGGGGTGAGGCCTTGAAAAGATCACTGAATTTTTACGTAGCATCGATTGTAACAGGCGCCGGAGTACTCTTCGGTGCCCTCCTCTTTTGGCAGCGTGTTTTTGAACCATGGTGGGTTATCGTGATATGGGCGCTGAGTGGTTGGCTCTCCGATATGTATCCCGTTGAGGTGAAAAAGTTCAACGGAAATACGATGCTTTTGGGTTTAGGTATGACATTCAACCTCGCGGCGGCCGTTTTATTTTTACCAACAACGGCCATGATCGTTGGACTGATAAGTGGTGCTCCATCTTTGAAGTCTCAAAAGTGGTACAAAGCCCTTTTCAACGCCGCTCAGATCTCCATTTCAACGGGTGTGGCATCGATTCTTTATCATCTTGTGTATCCGAGTGGCTCACATGAGATCATCAAAGTTCTGGTTATTGGATTGGCACTTGTGTCGTACGCCTTTACAAATAACATTCTCGTCTCAGGTGTTGTGAGTTTTGCATCCGGTAAGAGATTTTTAGGAATTTTGAAAGATGTGATCGTTGACTTTTTCGGTGTGAGTATATTTGTAGCACTGGCGATATCCTACATCGTCATCTATCTGTATTCATACATTGGTTTGTGGGTTATACCCATAGCACTTGGCCCTCTTCTGGCAGTTAGACTCGTTATCGATCTCTACAAGAAGTTTTTAAATTCCAAAATAGGATCGATGTACGCGCTTCTCAAAGCCCTTGAAGAAAAGGATCCGTACACCGCGGGTCACGGTGAAAGAGTCGCACTTTACGCGGAGATCATTGCGGAAAGGCTCGGAATAGATGGAAAGCGGCTCGACGATTTGAAAATAGCGGCTCAACTTCACGATGTTGGAAAGATTGGAATTAAAGACAAGATTCTCAACAAACCAGGCCATCTTGATGTCATCGAATTTGAGGAGGTAAAGACGCACCCATCGAAAGGTGCCGAAATTCTCAAGGAGGTACCATCATTTAGAAAGATAATTCCGTGGGTCATGTACCACCACGAACATTGGGACGGAAGCGGATATCCATCAGGCCTTAAGGGTAAAAAGATTCCATTAGAAGCGAGGATCATAGGAATTTCAGATGTGTACGATGCGCTAACGACTAAGAGAGCCTATCGGAATGCCTTCACTCCGGAAAAGGCCGTTGAAATGATAAAGAATGAAAGCGGGAAGGCCTTCGATCCAGTTGTGGTTGCCGCCTTTTTGGATGTGATAGATAAGATAAACGAAGTGAGAATTGGAAATCTTCCAAAATACGAAGAGGTGGAGAATTGATCTTCATATACATATTAACAATTGCAATGTCACTCTCGTTGATATTCAAAAAAAACATTTGGAATCCCTTGAACACAGATTTTAAGTGGTTTTATCTTGTTTTTATCCCATTCGCTTTGGAATTATTTGTGGTTCTTAAAGATCCTGGGGATATTTCTGGATACATAACTTCCATAGCGTATTTGATATTGGCCGTTTTTTGTATTGTGAATTGGCGTGTGCGTGGCTTTCCATTCGTGACAATTGGGGTTTTATCGAATTCCCTTGTAGTTCTGGTAAATGGAGGAAAGATGCCGGTTTCCAAACATGCGCTTCTCCTTGCAGGACTTCCACCTACCATGATGGATGCCAAACATGTTTTTATGGGAAATAACATCGTATTTCCTTTTTTGGCGGATGTGATACCGATAAATTTTCTCAACTTGCACTACGCGTGCAGTGTGGGTGATCTCATGGTTTACACAGGACTTTTTCTCATGTTCTATTTAAACGCTCCAAACAGACTAAAGGAGAAAAGATATTGATGCTTGTGGTGCAGAAGTATGGTGGCACGTCAGTGGAGACGCCTGAAAAAATTTTGAGTGTGGCTGAAAAAGTCTCTCGGGTTTACGATTCCGGAAATCAGATCGCGGTGATCGTGTCTGCCATGGGAGGGACCACGAATTATTTGATAAATTTGCTTCACAAAGTGAATCCTAATCCCAATCCTCGAGAGTACGATATGATGGTCTCGACTGGCGAACAAATTTCCACAGCACTTCTCGCATCGGCAATGTCTAAAATGGGAAAACGAGCGGTATCCTTAACGGGATTTCAAGCCGGAATAGATACGGATTCTAACCACGTCCGAGCCAAGCTGAAAAGGGTGTATCAAGGTAAGATGTTGTCGCTTTTAGAGGAAGGAAAGATCCCCATAATAGCCGGATTTCAAGGCGTTAGCCCTTCTGGAGATATCACAACACTTGGTCGAGGCGGATCGGACACAACTGCAGTGGCAGTTGCTTACGCTCTGGACGCCGACGTTTGCGAGATATACACCGATGTCGATGGAGTTTATGCAGCCGATCCACGCTACGTTGAAAACCCCAAACATATAGAAAAAATATCGTACGATGAGATGATTGAGATGGCCGCACACGGTGCAAAAGTCCTCCATTTAAGAGCTGTTGAGCTTGCAAGAAGATACCATGTCCCGTTAATTGTCAGACATGCTCACATCGATGGAAGGGAAACGCGTATTGAGGAGGTAGAAAAGATGGAAGAGCCGCTTGTTCGAGCTTTGACTGTAGATGAGGGAATAGTAAAAGTCGTTTTAGAGAGCGTTTTAGATAAACCTGGTATTGCCGCAAATATCTTCAAGAAACTCGCAGATAAACAGATTCCCCTTGATATGATCGTCCAAAGTATGCACAAAAATGGGAGAAATGACGTGGCCTTTGCCATAGCAAAAGATGATTTGCAAGATACGCTCAACGCAATGGAAGAGATCAAAGATGAAGTTCAGGCAGAAGCCGTGCATTACGATGATACAATTGCCAAAGTATCAATTGTGGGAGTTAACATCTTGGGTTCTTCTGAAATCATATACAGCATGTTCAGCGTCATCGCCTCTGAAGGCGTCAACATAGATATGATAAGTTCCTCAAACAGCAGAGTGTCATGTATCATTTCCAAATCAAAGATAAAAGAAGTTGCAAATGCTCTGTCTGAAAAATTCGAGTTAAGGGATTTCCGTTGAGAAATTCATAGCCAGGAGATCCATTATCAAGAATATCTACTATCTACGAGACATTGATAAAAGTCATTCCACTCCGCTTACTTTCAGGAAGAACTTCACGCCTTTTCCCAGGATACTTTCGTCAACATCGAAAGTGGAACTGTGATGAGGACTGGTAATGCCTTTTTCTTCGTTCCTTATTCCAAGGAATAGAAATGCGCCTGGCACTTTCTCGAGATAATACGCAAAATCTTCGCCTCCCATACCTGACTTTGCCTTGATGAATTTGAAATTCAACTTCTGGAGTGCATTGATAGCGACATCCACTGCCTCTTTGGAATTGACAACTGGTACGGTTAAGTTTTCAAGCTCTACATCTAAATCCGCTCCAAGAGATTTTGCCAATTTTTTGAGATTTCTTATTCTGAAAAATATCTTTTCTCTTGTATCTTTTGAGAATGTTCTGATCGTTCCAAGGATTTCAGCTTTTTCGGGAACTACATTGAAAGCATTTCCGGAATTGAAAGCAGTAACGTTTATCACGGCGCTTTCTAAGGGGTCTATGTTTAAAGGATGGATTTTATAGAGTTCATTTACGACCGTTGCACCAACAGCTATTGGATTCGTAGTTTCATGTGGAAAGGCAGCATGTCCTCCATTTCCATTTATGGTTAATTTCATTTTAGATACTCCTGCCATTAACGGCCCACTCTTAACTCCAAAAACACCAGATTCAGTTTTGGCCCACACGTGTATTCCGAAAACCATATCAACATCATCAACGGCACCATTTTTTATCATGAATTTGGCTCCACCTATTCTTTCTTCAGCTGGTTGAAAGATCAGCCGCACATTTTTCTTCGGTTTCTCGATCTCGACCATGTATTCAGCTGCTGTTAAAAGCATAGCGGCATGTGCGTCATGACCACATGCGTGCATTCGTCCGGGATTTTTTGAACCATAAATTCTGCCTTCCACTTCCTGAATTGGAAGTGCGTCTATATCTGCTCTGAAAGCAATGGTTTCTGAAGCACCAACGTTGATGTCAGCTATTATTCCGGTTTTTACTCTTTTAAAGGGTATTTTGAGTTTTTCAAGATGATTTGCTATGTAATCAGATGTTTCGTGTTCTTCAAACCCAAATTCTGGATGTTGATGGAGCCATCTTCTGTGTTCTACAACTCTCCTCGATATATTCACAATAATTTTCTACCTTTCAAAGTTCTATTCCAACTCTTTGTTCAACACCTTCGGTGTAGTAATGCTTGACTTCACGCATTTCTGTGACAAGATTTGCCATCTCTTTTATCTTAGGTGTTGCATAACGACCCGTAAGAATGATTTCAGTTCCTTCTGCTTTTGATGATATTAAATCAAGAACGTCAGATTCGGATATCAAGTCAAAATAAACGGCTACATTTATTTCATCCAGCACAACGATATCGTATTTGCCACTTGACACTTTTTCTTTGGCAAGCTCCAAAGTTTTCTTCGCGGCTTCACGATCTTCTTTTTTAGGTTTACCTATTATGAATTCTGGTCTTCCTCCCTGAAAGAATTCTATTCCAAGTTTTTCTAAACTTTTCATTTCACTTGTCGGTTTGCCTTTCATGAATTGAATAAAAGATACTATCAGACCAGCTCCTACCGCTCTCACACTCAATCCGATGGCTGCTGTGGTTTTCCCCTTACCATTCCCGGTGTATACCTGTATGTACCCTTGTTTCAATATTATCACCTCGTGATGTTGTGTAATTGTAATTTTTAAACCTCAAAAACAAAGGCGGGCATTGACCCGCCCTTTTATAATTTTTTTATTTCTGCATGGGTATGTCTATGCCTTTTTCTTTGGCAGTCCTTATCGCTATTTCGTAGCCAGCATCGGCATGGCGAGCAACACCACTACCTGGATCGTTGTTTAGTACCCTTGAAAGTTTTTCATCTTCCAACTTTGTTCCATCTGCCACACACACCATGCCAGCATGTATGGAATATCCTATGCCAACTCCTCCACCATGATGGACAGAAACCCATGTGGCACCAGATGCCGTGTTGAGAAGAGCGTTCAATATGGGCCAATCGGCTATGGCATCAGAGCCATCTTTCATAGCTTCTGTCTCTCTGTATGGAGAAGCCACAGATCCGGTGTCGTGATGATCTCTGCCTATGACTATTGGAGCCTTGAGCTCTCCATCTCGCACCATTTTGTTTATTTCAAGACCGAACTTTTCTCTTTCGCCTTGACCGAGCCAGCATATTCTTGCCGGAAGCCCTTGCCAGTTGACCTTGTCATGTGCCATTTTTATCCAGCGTTTTAGATGTTCGTCGTGTGGAAAGAGTTTCAAAACGACTTCATCCGTTTTGTATATGTCCTCTGGATCACCGGAAAGCGCAACCCACCTGAACGGCCCTTTACCTTCACTGAAAAGTGGTCTGATGTATTCGGGTACATATCCGATGATTTCGAACGCATCCTTCGCACCTTGATCGTAGGCGTTTCTTCTTATGTTGTTCCCATATTCAAAAGCTTTTGCCCCCATTTTTTGCAGTTTAACCATGGCATTGACGTGTTCCACCATGGATTCGTAAACGCGTTTGAGGTATCCTTCTTTATCCTTTTCTCTCATTTCGTTGGCTTCCTCAACACTAAGGCCTTTGGGAATGTAACCGTACATAGGATCGTGTGCAGATGTCTGGTCGGTCACGATATCCGGAACGAATCCCTCTTTCACCATTCTTGGAAGGACATCTGCAGCGTTGGCCAGCAATCCGATCGATAATGGTTCTTTTTTTGCAGCGGCTTCTTTCGCCATCTTCAAAGCTTCCTCATACGAATCCGTCCACGTATCGAGATAGTGTTTTTCGAGCCTTCGGTCTATCATACGTTTATCCACTTCAACTGCTATGATGACTCCGTCATTGAGTGTAACTGCCAAAGGCTGTGCACCACCCATTTCTCCAAGTCCAGACGTAACTGCGATTTTTCCTGCAAGAGAACCTCCAAAATATTTTTCAGCCACTGCGAAGAAAACTTCATAAGTCCCCTGAAGTATTCCTTGAGTTCCTATGTATATCCAGCTTCCAGCCGTCATTTGGCCGAACATGATAAGTCCTCGCTCTTCGAGCATTCTGAAATATTCCCAATTTGCCCACTTGGGAACTAACAATGAGTTTGCTATTAAAACTCGAGGAGCCCATTCGTTGGTTTTAAAAACGGCGACCGGTTTTCCAGATTGAACCAACATGGTTTCATCGGTGTTTAATCTCTTAAGCGTAGCCACGATGGCATCAAAAGCTTCCCAACTTCTTGCAGCACGTCCTGTGCCTCCGTAAACTATAAGGTGTTCTGGATCTCTGGCCACTTCTGGATCAAGGTTATTCATGATCATGCGCATTGGGGCTTCTGTTTGCCAGCTTTTACAAGAAATCTCAGTTCCCCTTGGCGCTTTAACAACTCTTGTCATATTTGCTCCCTCCTTTTAGTGATCAAATCAATTTTATACCAAATTAAACGTGAAATATAAAGTCAAATACCAAGATAACTTTCCTTTATTTTCGAATCGTTTTTCAATTCCTCAGCCGTACCTGACATAACGATCAAACCATTTTGCATGACGTAAGCCCTATCGGCTATATCCAAAACTTCATTGGTATTTTGCTCGGCTATTAAAATGGTTACATCTTTTGACTTTAGATTGTGAATCGTTTCCAGAACCTCATCTACAAGTTTTGGCATGAGACCCATAGAAATCTCATCTATGAGCAGTATTTTAGGAAATGACATAAGAGCACGGGCTATCGCAAGCATTTGGCGTTCTCCACCGGAAAGAGTACCAGCAATTTGACGATATCTTTTCTTCATTTTTGGAAACATTTGGAAGATCTCGTTCATTTTGTCATCGATTTTGGATTTGTCTTTTATTCGATAAGCGCCGAGTAAAAGATTTTCTTTGACTGTGAGATTTCTAAAGACTCTCCCGCCTTCTGGAACAATTGCTAAACCAAATGCTAATTTTTTCCAGGGTGCTAAGTTCGTGATCTCATGACCTTTCACGAATATTTTTCCTTTTTGTGGTGAAACGAATCCCATTATTGCATTTATCAATGTGGTTTTTCCAGCACCATTTGCTCCTACTATTGCCACGATCTCATTTTTCTCAACGTGAATTGATACGTTCCTTACAGCCGAGATTTTTCCATAAGAAATCGATACGTTTTCCAACTTAAGCACTTTTATCACCTTTTTTGTGTTTTCTTCCAAGGTATGCTTCTATGACCCGGGGATTTGATGCAATTTCAGATGGTGTTCCTTCAGCGATCTTCGAGCCGTGATCCAAAACCACTATCCTTTTCGATATACTCATTATGAATTTCATGTCGTGTTCTATCAACAAAATAGACACTCCACTCGAATTTATTTTCTCAATGTATTCTTTTAACTGCATACTTTCCTTTTCATTGAGACCTGCGGCCGGCTCATCGAGAAGTAAAAGTTTTGGTTCAAGAGCGAGTGCGCGCGCTATTTCAAGTCTTCTTTGCATACCGATTGGCAAATAACTTGCCATCTTGTTAGCTTCGTCATCAAGGTAAGCGCTTTTCAACAAATCCATTGCCTTGCTAATGAAGATCTTTTCATGGGGTGAGTGTGAAAAAACAGACAACCTTGTGTAAAAGGCTTTTCCGAGGGGTACGAGTATATTTTCAAGTACCGTCATCTTTCCAAAAGGTCGGACTATTTGAAAAGTTCTTCCTATTCCCATCCGAGCAATCTGATTTGTTCTTTTCCCGGTTATTTCTTTCCCGTTGAAAAAAATATTTCCGCTGGATGCTTTGAGCACACCTGTTATAACGTTGAAGAGTGTGGTTTTTCCGGCACCGTTCGGGCCTACCAGTGCCAAAAGTTCACCTTCAGAAATATCAAAACTCACGGAATTGACAGCGACAAGTCCACCAAAATGTTTTGTGACTCGATCAATTTTCATTATTTTTTGCAACTCGATCACCTTTTTTGAAAATTCTTGTCCATCTCCACGTTATTGAATTGTCTCCAAGCAAGCCTGATGGGATGAAAAGCATGGTAAATACTATGATCAAACCGTATATAAGCATCCTGTAATCACTGACAAATCTCAAATATTCTGGCAAGAAAACCAAAAGAACTGCCCCAAATACAGCACCTCTTATCGTTCCTATTCCACCAAGAACTATCATTGTCATAATCTCTATCGATGTGTCAAAGGAGAAATTACCTGGAAATATAACTCCCATGTAGTGAGCCCATAAGTTGCCTGCCAGTCCTGCGAAAGCTGCCGAAATTGCAAACGCGTATATTTTGAAACGAGGCACGCTTACAGTCATTGCTTCTGCTGCCTCTTCATCCTCTTTTATCGCTTCAAAAGCGGTGCGTATGTATTTCTTTGACATCCAATATACAAACAAGATCGTGAATGAGGCCCATCCAACAGCGTACCAAAAGTATTCAAAGGTGTTCATAGCTTCACCAAAAAGAGATGGCCTTGGTATTCCCAACAGACCGTACGGCCCACCAAAAAAAGGAGTGTATTTTAAAAGCGCAACGACTACAAAGTTTATGCCAATTGTTATCAACACGAGAAAGTCACTGTGAGCTCTAAGACTTGACAATCCAATTAATGCTCCCACCAAAGCAGTTATAAGAATGCTTAAAGGTAAAGCTGCCCAATAGTTGAAGCCAAGATTTACGGTAAGAGCTGCGGAAGTGTATGCACCTACCCCAAAAAGCGCGGCATGACCTAAAGAAACTTGACCTGCATATCCAGTTAAGATGTTTAAACTTATTGCAAGGATCGTGTAAATAGACGCGAATATCCCAAGTGTCATCAAATAGTCCATCTTTATCGCTCCTTTTTCCCAAAAAGCCCATTAGGTAGAAAGATCAAAAATATGATCATCACAAGGAATCCTATCGCGTCTCTTGGAAGAAAAAATCCTTTCCAAGACACAAGTAAAACCTCTGCTGCGGCCAACAAGTATCCAGCAATAACGCTTCCCTTAAGACTTCCAAATCCACCAAGCACCACGACGACGAAAGCTTTGTAGGAAACTGTGCTGCCCATAGTGGGATAAACACTGTTATCGTACACTCCAACAAGTGTGCCAGCTACCGCCGCAAGGGCAGAACCTATAAAAAACGCGAGTGCGATCGTTAATTTTGTATTGATACCAACAGCTTCGGCCATTTGTAAATCATTTGCGCACGCTTTTAATCCCACGCCAATTCTTGTTTTATTCAATACAAAGTAAAGTCCAACGAGAATAACCCCTGTGATCATCAGTATGAGCATTTGGAGTGGGGATACATAGAAGCTCCCGACTCTTATGTAAGGAATTGCGGTAGAAATAGAGAATGGATACTTGTAAGGTCCATAAATGATTCTGTAGAGATCTTGCATGGTTATGAACAATCCAACAGATATGATGAGAGGAACGATTCTCTCCTCTTTCAGAACGAATTTGTATATATATCTGTATATCAACGCACCAAAGAATCCAGAAATGATGGCTGACAAAGTGAGGGCTATCCAAAAATTACCTGTGACTCCCGCAATGCTCAGCGATAAAAAGGCACCTAAAGTGTAAATTCCTGCGTGTGCCACATGAAGCACACGCAGGATACCATATATCATAGAAAGCCCAACTGCTATGAGCACGTATATGCTCCCGAGTACCAAAATATTTACAGATTCCTGCCACAGTTCCATACTCTCAACTGCCTATTATTGCATTATCTTTCGGGGTTTAGCACATCTGGATCGGTTATCTCACGGAAGAAATTGAATCTGCCAGCAAGTACTATCTGAACCGTAAGAGGCCTGAAGACTTCTCTGCTCTTCGTGTAATGTTCTATATCTGTGACAGACGTCTTTAGAGATTTTATGGAAAGGATACCTTCTCGAATCTTATCTGGTGTCGTCCCGTTTTTCAATCCAACAGCAGCTACCTGAACAGCGTCAAAGGCAGATGCTGAAACCATATCTGCAGATATCCCATATTTTTCTTTATAGGTCTTTAAGAACCATTGTACTATTGGTTTTGAACTATCTCTGTTGAGATCTGTAGTAATGAGAGTCCCGTTGTAAGATCCGTCTTCTGAAAGTTGTATGAATTTTGGAGAATCATATCCTTCTTGTCCAATGATCGGCACATATATACCTAATTGTTTTGCTTGAAAAACTATATGAGAAGCTTCCGCGTAATAAGCGGTGGCGTAGATCACGTCGGGCTTTGATTTCTTCAATGCACCAAGGATAGTTCTAAATTGAGTTTCTCCGATAGGGTATTTTGTTAAGTAAACGATTTTAGCACCCAATTTTTTTGCTTCTTCGATAAAACCTTTTGTGAGAGATGTACCAAAATCATTGTCTATATTTAAAACAGCGATCCTTTTTGCTCCCAATATTTTTACGGCCAAATAAGCTCCAGCACGTCCTTCGACAGTAGCAAGGGTACCGACACGAAAGATGAGATTACCGACTTTTGTTATCTGTGGAAGCACTGCGTATGCAGATATCATCGGAATTCCAAGCCTTTGATATATTCCTGCGGCGGCACGCGTTGTACTGCTGTAAGAGCCGCTAACGGCTATAAGTACATGGTCTTGTTGAATGAGCTTGAATGCAATTGAAACTGCTTGAGCGGTGTTCATGGCATCATCGTAATAGATAAGCTTCAAGTTGTTTCCATTTACTCCTCCGTTGTCGTTTATGTACTTAACGGCTAATTCTGCTCCTCGTAAGGCACTCGAACCATCTGCGGCTGCCCACCCAGTCAGCGGTGCGAAGAAACCAATTTTGTAAGTACCTGCAAAAACCAGTGTCAGAGACAACACTAAGATCAAAGAAAACGCTAGAAATTTTTTCAATTCCATCTCCTCCTTTGAATTTTAATTCTGCTTCAAATGCTTGTTTAAATGAATTTTTAAGAATATGTGTGATCTTCAAAATTATACACCATAATGTCGATATTTCTACATCTTGGGAAGATATACTATATTCCTCAACTATGCACTTTCAATTTGGAACTTGAATATTAAATGGCGGTCTTTGAAAATAGTAGGGGCACGGCGTGCCGTGCCCCTTATGCTCATGCATGTGGAAGCTGTACAGATATGTTTCAGTGTATGGATGGTATCTCAATTCTGGTTAAATGTCAAAGACCATGTAGGATTAAGAGAGTTTGTTGAGAGAATGAGAATATTGTATTATCTAGCTTCGTTCATGTATAGGATTGATCCCTTTAGATATGGACTGGCATGTCTATGATTTACTAAAACCGAAGTGTATAGTTTAGGACCTTTCATCATTTTTAAATACCTCCTACCGGAAGTAGATTCTGTGGTGAGAAGTGTTATCAGAAGATAACGAGCAAGTACGAATTTGGAAAAACATAATGGAGAAAGTGTATAATAGTTTGTTTAACGAACGAAATGGAGGGTTGAAGTTGAAAGTACTATTTACCAATCAATTGACCGATATATGGTTGTCAAAAATAGAAGAATTGAAAAGAGAATTTCCAAAGGTCGAGTTTATAATATTCAAAGAGGCTAAACATCCACGCCAGCTTTTAAGAGATGCTGATGCAGTTGTGGGAGGGCACTTCAGCGAAGAAGAGATCGAAAATTCACGAAATCTCAAGATAATATTCGTTCCTTGGACAGGCGTTAACATGCTTCCATGGAAGATCGTAAGAAAAAAAAACATCGTGGTTACCAACACTCATACCAATTCTCGAACGGTGGCTGAAAGGGCTGTCGCTTTATCCTTGGCCCTTACCGGGAGAATCGTTGAATACCACAACGATCTTTCGCAAGGGATATGGCACGGTTTTCCAGTTGGTTTACCAGATTCCGATTTTTGGACATCCCTTTACGGTAAAACCTGCACGATAGCCGGATTTGGGAATATTGGAAGAAATGTGGCAAAGATGATGAAAGCCTTTGATTGCCACATAGTGGCGTTCAAGAAGCATCGCACGGACGAAATTCCTTTATTCGTAGATGAATTGATTTTTGATCTTGAAACAGCCGTTTCAAAGGGTGACGTAATATTCGTAACTTTGCCATTCACACCTGAGACGAAGGGAATATTTGACGAAAGTATCCTCTCTAAGATGAAAGGAAAGTTCCTTGTAAACGTGAGTAGGGGAGAAATCATTGAAGAAAGGGCGCTGTATTTCGCCTTGAAGAATGGAATCTTGGCCGGTGCTGCAATAGATACATGGTACCAATATCCTGCAGGCTCAAACAGTGCAGTACTGCCATCCAAATTCCCAATACACACTTTTAAAAATGTAGTGCTTTCTCCTCACGTTGCAGGCGTTACTAAGACCAGTATGAATAATATGGCACAGGATACGATTAATACCATAAAGGCGTATTTGAAAAACGGCGAAATCCTGAATAGGGTGGATCCGAATCTAATGTACTGATAAATAGAAAGGACGTGTGTAAAATGAGGACGCTGTTCAGAGGCGCAAAGGTTTTTCCGATCTCATCCGATCCATTTCTGGGTGATGTGCTAGTGGAAGATGGGAAAATAAAGGAAGTGGAAAAAAATTCGATTTCCAATGCAGATCGAGTTATCGATCTCAAGGGAAAGCTCCTTTTACCAGGTTTTGTAGATGCACACTCACATATTGGACTTTACGAAGAAGGTGTTGGTTTTTACTACGGATCAGATGGCAATGAGATGACAGATCCTGTAACCCCGAATGTTAGGGCAATCGACGCTTTTAATCCTCAAGATCCGGCAATTTTGCGTGCACTCAAGGGTGGTGTCACGACTGTGATGATCTTGCCAGGAAGTGCAAATCCCATTGGAGGCCAGGGGGCGATCTTGAAACTCAATCCCTCAACCGTTGATGAGATGATCGTCAAGGAACCTGCAGGATTGAAAATGGCCTTTGGAGAAAATCCAAAGAGAGTCTATGGAGAACAAAAGAAAACACCTTCGACAAGGCTCGGAGTTACCGCTGTCGTAAGGGATTACTTTTTAAAAGTTCAAGACTACATGGCAGAAAAAGAATTTGCCAAAAAAGAGGGAAAGCCCTTCACCAAGAGAAATTCAAAATATGAAATAGGGGAAATGGTGTTGAAAGGTGAAATTCCGGCAAGAATTCACGCACACAGAGCCGATGACATTTTGACAGCCATAAGGATAGCGGAAGAATTCGGGTTTAAATTCATAATTGAGCATGGGACTGAAGGGTACAAAATCGTTGACATTCTGAAAGAGAAAAAAGTGTCCGTGGTTTCCGGGCCGCTCTTGACTTTCAGAACGAAATATGAACTCAAAGATATGAGGATGGAAGCTCTAAAAATCTTAAACGAAAATGGAATATTGACTTCTTTGATGTGTGATCACCCCGTTATTCCACTTGAATACTCTTCTATTCAGGCAGCAGCGGGTTTGAGATACGGATCGAAAGAAAAGGATCTTCTCAAAATTATCACGATCAACCCCGCTAAGATCATCGGAATGGATGATAGAATTGGTTCGATAGAAAAGGGAAAAGACGCGGATTTAGTCGTTTGGAGCGGACATCCATTTGATATGTCTTCAAAAGTCGAATCCATTTATATAGAAGGCAAGAAAATACCACTTGAATGAAGAAAGAATGCCAATTCGATGATCATCATCTTGAAAAGGGCGCATAGCAGCGTCCTTTTGTTTTTAAACGAGAGAAGAAAATCCAGTCGTTCGTTCAGTCTTTGAAAGCGCCCTCCGGAAGAGTTTCAAGCCGATGATCGAAGAACATACCGTAAAAGCGAAAAGCACAATCACGTCGGTCATCACGTTTTTATTGGAAAAACCCTCTCCACTGATCGCTATCCGCCTTATGGCGTCGAAGGCGTAGGAGTGCGGAAGTATGTACGATATCCATCCGATGCTTTTTGGAAAGAGAGAAATGGGATAATACAATCCGGAGAAAAGTTGAGTGAGAACGCCCAACATCCATTTTCTCAGATCGACTATGAAATTCCTTTGAAATCCTTAACGGCTTGGGTGGCGGCTTCAATATCACCTAAAACTTGAGCAGTATATCGAGGGAATTCTGGAATTTTTCTTCTCAAATATATCACCATCATGGATGGGATAGCTCCCAATCCAAACATGAGACGCCACGATAGGCCAGCAAGTTTTCCACGATCTTTTCGGTTGGAATATTCGCTCATTATAACCGCGCTAACCGGATAATCACCTCCTATGCCAACACCAACTACAAATCTTGACAAGATCAGCCATCCAAAATTTGGAGAGATTGCCGATAACAAGGCTCCGATCCTCATTATCACTGCTTCAATGCCATAAATTTTTTCCTTCCAAATTTATCCGCGATCCTTCCAAAAACGAATGCCCCGATGAACGCAGAGATCAAAGAAGTACTTCCAGCAATACCGATTTGTGTGCTGCTGAGATGCCATATAGGTGCGATAATTGATAGAACAATTCCAATTATGAAAAGGTCGTACGCGTCGGTGAAAAATCCCGGGAAGAACTCCTCACAAAATATCCGCATATCGAACTGCATATCTGTGCAAAGGCTTTTAGCAACAGAGTGCTAACCGATGGAAGATAACGATCTTTGAAACGGAAAAATCAAAAATTGTGACTTCCCGAAAAACTCATGCCTATTTATAACTTCGAACGGTGAAAAAGTGAGTTTGCGGCGGTTGCTTATTGTTTATGTTCGTTCAAGTCAATCATCCCTGCCATTCCCCAGAATCTTGGCAAAAGGTATTCAAGTCCTTCCGGTTTTCTTTCCTCAAGCCAGAGCTTTGAGTAAGCGTTTGCAAGGGATATGAAGTCAGATGATCGTGATTTGCCATTCATCCTTGACAAGGCAACTTCTACCATGTGCCTTACAAATTCAAGATCATTTGGAAGTTCGCTCTTCGTTTTATCAAGCACCCTTTCGAATTCATCTCTTACCTTTTTGCCTTCATCCTCTTCGATCTTGTACAAAGGATAAAGATCTCCAAAAAGTGCGCGCTTTAGCGTCATGGTCGAAATTTCAGAATTGCCGAAGACCTTTCTGACATTTAGCACATCTTCATTTTCACCGGCTAAGGCCATCCACTTTTCTTCCCATTTTCCATTTCCCTCCGCTATTTCCATCGTGGCCAAGATCAGAGGATTTAAAAATGAAAAGAGGCATTCTTGACCGTCATCCCCCCAAGATGTCACCATGAACCCTGGGAGATTCTCTTCTTTTGCAGCTCCTATGAAATTATCGATATTAGAGAGCGCAACGTTAAAATTGGGATAATATGTGTTCCAATCGGAAAGGCCCGGACACGCGATTTGAGACTTTTTTCTCGCCTCACCAAAAGAATTTATCTTATCTTTGAAAAATTCTTCTTTTTCAGAAGAATAATCCCAATTTGCAATGCTCACTTCATCCCAAATCTTGCTTTTCAAGACTTCTTGCCACTTTTCACTTTCTTCTTTGCTCAAATACATGCCCGTCAGCATATCTCCCCACATCATCGGGATTTTGTCATGAGATCTGACAATCTTTATCATACGTGCGTAATGATCTTCGTACAATTTGTGTCCCTGAAATTCCCATTTTTTGTTCAAACTTTTCCCACGCCCCAAAGCCCATGTTTCATCTCCACCGATATGGATATATTTTGAAGGAAAAAAGTTCACCACATCTTCGAGCAAGTTACCGGCAAACTCAACGGCTTTTTCATTTGAAAGATCGAGACATCCTTCAGAAGGTCTGTGCCATTCGCTGAACTCATGATATTTGGGCATGGAAAGTGTATGTTCCATATGACCCGTCAATTCCAAGGATGGAAAGACCTCTATTCCGAGAGACTTTCCGTAATCGATGATTTCCTTCAATTCATCTCTTGTCAATCTTCCTCTGCGTTTTCCTATTTCAGGATCGATCTGCCAAGGAAAAAGATCCTCGAAATATATGGCAAAATAATTGTATTTCAACAAAAACAGCCATTTAAGCAGAGATTTGAATGTTTTGAGAGTTGGCACGCCTCCTCGAGCTATATCCAGATGGTATCCTCTGAATGTAAACTTAAAAGATTCTTCTACTTCGATTTCTGGGAGATGATCTTTGAATTGATTCACAAGTTGGATCAAAGTCGAATAAGACGTCAGCTCATCACCCCAAATTTGTACCTTGCCATTCGTTATCTTTAAGCCATTGCCAGATCGTTGTATTTTCTCAATTTTCCATTTTCCACGATTTAGAGAGAATTCGCTTTGCAAAAACTCAGGAAAATTTAAAAAACCATCAAATGCATAGGTTTCTTTGCCTATCTTTGTATTTCGAGGTTCGGGGACAATTAAAGCTTTCATATCATACCTCCTACATGTAATCCATTCCATAATCTGGAAGTGGTATTTGTAAATCCTTTGATCTTTCTCCTTCAGTTGAGCCAAAGATGTATTTCGTCATCTCGCTTAGATCATCACGTGGATCGATAGATTGAGACAATTCTTCAAGAAATGGATTTAATTGGTCTAAAAGCATTTTAGAATCTAAGATTTTGACGGTACCTATAAATCTTCTCCTTATGCTTTTTTCGGAAGAAAAGATCTCGTTGAGTACACAGTCGGCAGAAGTCGTATGAATTACCATAGGATTCATTTCTTTCGCCACTGATTTTACAAGATCTGCAACATCACTTTGGCACCCGCCATGTTCAACGCAATGGTACCTTTTTTCTTTGTCTTCCTCAACTACTCCTTCTGTTATGACAACGTAGGCCGAATCAGAAATGAATATCTTAGCCGGCATGTTGTCTGCCTTGGAGGTTTCTAACATTGCTTTGAAAGTTTTTTTATCTCTCACAAATCTAACAGGCTCCATGGCATGAAAGCGCATCAAATTACCAAGATCGTCTAAGGTTGCTCTGTGATACTTCACATCTACCAAAGACGATGATCCATCCACAAAATGGGCAAAGTACACACCTGCATCAACTGCCCCGAACTTTCTGTATATCGAATTATCTCCGGAGATCAACAATCGCTGTTTCTTGTCTTATCGAATAATTTCCCGTCATTGTATTTTGTATTTTGTATTGTCCATGACAAGAAATAATTCTCGTCCCTTTGTCTTTATCCATCTATCTTTAAAACTCTGTTTCATGATTTTGTCGACCAGTTTTATATTCGACTGCATTTACGCGTTCTTCCTGTTCAATGCAGATAACTTACGGGGATTGTATGCTCCATTTAATTACTACTTTTGTGCTGGTAATGGCGCTTTCAACGAATTCTACTACTACCGCTTTTTGCTGATCACCTGTCATCTTGTAATTATGACCTTTATATCCATTCTCTATGAGCCCAACAATGCCAAATAAGCTGTACTTTTCAACGGAATTGTTTATTATGTCCTTTGATACCATAAGGATGTCTTCAATCATTGACCATTTCTATCCCTTTTCCATCCCTTGCCCCAGGCTACAACGCAATTTATTCTTACGCTGGTCCTTTTGTCTTTGACACTGTTGTAAAGCTCTATATGTCTTTTAACTCTTCATCTGACAATCTTTGTGTCTTAAGTACTATAATTCTAGTTATAGCACCATTTATCGATTTTTTTAACAGATTTAGTACTAATATGATAAATATCACAAAAAAATCATGCTCGAAAACTGTAAAATAGACAACAGAACAATTCATTAAGGAGGTAATTGGCATGTTTTGTTATCAATGTCAGGAAACTTTAGGCAACAAAGGTTGTACAAAAATAGGTGTATGTGGAAAGACGGACGAGGTTTCAGCGCTTCAAGACCTTCTGATATATTCACTTAAGGGGATATCTTTTTGGGCCACCAAAGCAAGAGAACTTGGTGTAAGAGACGAATCCACTGATATGTTTGTGGTAAAAGGTCTTTTCTCCACGGTAACAAATGTGAATTTCGATCCCGATAGATTCGTTAATTGGATAAACGAATCGTTTGAAAAAAGGAGAAACATAAGAGAAAAATTCTTAAACTCTTACAAGAAAAAACATTCAAAAGAGTTCAATGAGAAAGTACCGGATTGTGCATCATGGACAAGCAGTGGTGAAAAAGTTGACCTGTTGGAGAAGGCTAAAACGGTTGGAATAATGTCCAATCCCGATCTTAACGAAGATCTTCGTTCCTTAAGAGAGTTCGAAGTCATAAGTTTGAAAGGTATGGCAGCTTATTTAGATCACGCGTACATTCTCGGATTCAAAGAAGATGAATTGTTTGCCTTTGTCGAAGAGGCTCTCTCTGCCACGGTCAACGATGAAAACGGCGTTGAAAAAATGTTTGATTACGTTGTGAAAACGGGAAAAGAAGGCCTAAAAGCGATGGAACTTCTTGATAGAGCGAATACGAGTCATTACGGTCATCCAGAGCCAACGATGGTGAACATCGGAGTTAAAGAAGGTCCCGCCATTTTAATGAGTGGACACGATCTCAAAGATTTCGAAGAGCTTCTCGATCAGGCAAAAGAAGCCGGTGTTAACGTTTACACACACGGAGAAATGTTACCTGCCAATGCGTATCCGTTCTTTAAAAAATATCCAAATCTTGTCGGAAACTACGGTAACGCCTGGTGGAAACAAAACGAGGAATTTGAAAAATTCAATGGTCCGATAATCATGAATACCAACTGTTTAACTCCTCCTCGCGGCAGCTATACGAGTCGTCTTTTCACGACTGGACTTGTTGGATGGCCAGGTGTTAAACACATTGCAGACAGAGTGAATGGAGCACCAAAAGATTTCTCTCCCGTGATAAAAATGGCATTGGAGATAGGAAAAGGTCCTCAGCAACTCGAAAGCGGGACTCTTCCGATAGGTTTTGCCCACAATACTGTAGCTAAGACACTTGATAAATTGGAGAAGATGGTCAAAAGCGGAAAGATAAAGAAATTCTTCGTGATGTCTGGATGCGATGGTAGAATGAAATCGCGAGAGTATTACACCAAATTAGCACTTAAAATTCCAGAAGATAGCGTGATATTAACTTCCGGCTGTGCGAAGTACAGATATAACAAATTGGATTTGGGTGAAATAGATGGAATACCAAGAGTTTTAGACGCAGGACAATGCAACGATAGTTACAGTTGGTTGGTTGTGGCTTCTAAGTTGACAGAGATATTCGGTGCGGAAAGCGTTAACGATCTGCCAATTTCATTCGACATAGCCTGGTACGAACAGAAAGCGGTTATAATATTAAACGCACTTTTATCTTTGGGAGTCAAAAAGATAAGACTTGGGCCAACATTGCCAGCTTTTATATCGCCCAACATCCTCAAAGTCCTTATCGAAAAATTTGAGATAAAACCAATTAACAAAGTGGACGAAGATCTTGAAGCAATGCTTCAAGGAAATTGAAAGCGAAAGGCCTTTTGGCCTTTCGTTTTCGTTCAACTTCGATACATCAGTCTTTTCAAACCTTCTACGTCTCTGACGATGATCCTGTTTCTCTCAACGCCAATGAGATTCAATTTAGCGAGGTAACTGAGAATTCTTTCAAAATTCTCTCTCGAAATATTTATCATGTTTGCAAGGTCTTGTCTTCTCACATTCTGTATGAGTGTGAATTTTTCATCTGCTTTGATGCCTTTTGAATTAGAAGAAAGATTAAGGATTAGAAGAATCACCTTGCTAACGGAGTTGCCCACGGTTAAATTTTCCATTTTTTTTGACAAAAAGGTCAAACGACGTGACATGACTTTTACAAAGTTAACGGCTACATCGTTGTCGAGTCTTATTAATTTTTCAAGTTCACGTTTTTTGATCGAAATCAAAAAAGTGTCTTCAATTGTTTCTGCCGTGGCGGGATAGTTTCCATTCTCAAATAACAAGGATTCTGCAAATACATCTCCTTCCTTCATGATTTTTATGATAAAATCCTTTCCTGAAGGAGATATTTTCAGTATCTTAACTTTTCCGCTTTTTACGATGTAAATAAATTCCCCGTTTTCAATTTCCGTGAAGATTACCGAGTTCTTCTTGTAAAATTCTATTTTAGATATTCTGGAAATTTTCTCAAGCGAATCCTCACTAAAAGTTTCTAAATATTCAGTGCTTTTCAGAATTTTTAAGATGTCCATATCATATGATTCTATCACATTTGTCGAACTGTCAAACGATTTAGACTCATATGGCCACAATAGCTAACTTTCTATCGAGCAAATCAGACTTGATAAGGTTTCAAAAATTACCTTGGCGCTTGTGCAGTGCTATTTGAACAGTTTAATTTAATCTTTCAAAGTGATCTTCTTTCCACAAATGCCTTTATTCCTTTAAGCATATGTTCCGGATCGAGGTGTGCTTCTTCTATAACTTCTTCCAGAGTACCACCTGTGCGCCATTTATCATCCCAGTCGGATGACATGGAATATTCGGCACATTCCTTCGTTGCCAGCCAATCGTCAACGGCTCTCAATGACTCGTTTGTTATCACCATTGAGTTCTTCCACTCTTCCCAGGGAAGGACTTTTTCTTTGTATTCATCAGGTTGCATGTCAAAAAGCTCTTTTGATGGAATGGCAACGATCTTGAGATTGTATTTTGCATCTATCTCGTCGATGATTTTTAGGAGATTGTACGTGGACATCGTTCCTCTGACCAACACCATGCCATCTTTTTTCCCTGGCTTGAAGTCCCTTAAAATGTACGCACCTTTTGCCGCTTCGAAATGAGATGGTATCCCCAACTTTTGTCTGTTCGGTATTTCGATCGGAGGTCTTGTAAGATGCAAAGCGACAATTGGCACATTCGTTGAAAATGCCGCACCAAGTAGAACGGGCACTTCATTGGCTTCCCAGGGATACAGATTTATCACATGCCCTTTAGGAAACAGTTGAGTGACGATCGGTGAAAAAATTCCAAAGTGTGTCCTCGAATCATCAGCCGTCTCTGGTCCAGAATGGCCAGCAATCCACAGAACTTTACCGAGTTTTACGGGACAATCTTGAACCATTTGCGAAAATAATCTGTACGCACCGTATTTAAGATAAGAAAATGAGCCATACGTGGAAGTAGCCATGTAGAAGCCGTTGAAAGATCCAAAAGGATTATCTGAAAGGTTAACAGCTGCCACTCCGCATGAAATTCCTGCATTTGTAAACTCCGTGATTTCTTGGGGAAGTAAGACACCATTTTGATTTTTATCTTTGTTGTACCAACCGTACCCTTTAAAATCACCGAAAGGTTCAGCAAACCCAGATATATTTGTGGATTTCGCAAGATCTGCAGATGCCGCCAAGAACAAAGGTCTCCCGTACCGCTTGGCACTTTCTGCATTTATCCAGCTTCCCCACACCTTCAATCCATTTCTATTCGCAACTTTAGAACCGGCATTGAAGAAAAGTTCCTTTGGGTATTTTTTGTAGTCGAATAATTCTTTATCCTTGAAGATATCCGCGTTCAGTGTTGTTTTCGTCTTTGGAAGACTTTCGGCTATTTCAACAATTCTATCTGTAAGGTGTTTTACCAGATCTTCGTTTTTTAAGACAACGTCAAGTGCGATTTTTAGATTTTTTTCCGTCTGTTTTACAAACTCGTCATGGGCGGGAGCTGGTTTCCCGTATCCTACAAACTCAACTGCATAGCGTTGAATGAATTCTTTCCTCGTTTCCCAAAAGATCTCAGAGTTTGCCTTGTGCGGTGTGCCGTGAGATTTGTTATCGTACACACCATAACCGTATCCCTTGCGTGTTTTGAACCATGCTACATTGGGGACATTGGACTTTCTCTGAGTTTCTAATCTTTCCAAGGTTTCACTTACCTCTTTCCAATCGTGACCATTTTCAGTTCCAACAACGTTCCAGCCGTAAGGCTTGAACCAATCTTTGGGTGTGCCGTACACGACAGAACTCGTTGAACGATCGTCTATTCCGTAGTCATTCCAATCTATCAACCAATAAAGATTATCGAGTCCGAGACCCCACGCAGAGTTTTTCGATTCATGCGAAGCACCAGGAGTAAGCCCGCCTTCACCTTCAATTACCCAAACCTTTACATTGCTTAACCCCGCACGTTTCAGTGCAAATGCTTCTCCCACAGATGGTGGTAGGCCATGTCCAGATGGACCGGTGTTGAATTTCAAAAAGAGGGTTTTTCCAGAAAATTCTGCGTGCCCGGGAAGGCCTCCACGATGTCTGAACTTCAAAAGATCTTCCAATAAAACAATTCGTGAGGGATCTATTTTGAATTTTTCGTCTTTTGTCTCTTCAAAAGTCTTTTTGAAAGCCTCTCCTATTATCGTTAAAGCAGCGTAAATTAGAGGAATAGTATGTCCAGCACTGAGTATGAACCTGTCTCCGAAAGGATTTTCTGGATGGCGAATATCATATTTCATTTTTCCTGAAAGGAGTAAAGTCCAAAACATGTGCATCTTTGAGCGTGATCCCCCAGGATGACCAGATTGTCTTAAATTGAGGGTGAAATCTATAAGCTGACCTGTTACATCTTTTAAAATTTCGAGCTCTTTGAAATTCAAATTTCTCACTCCTTTGTAAAGACTGTCTTTTAAAAATACATTCTGAAAAATCAGTCCTTCATGACATCCACTTTTATAGGTTTACCAGTTCTGCACGATTCGTACAAAGCGATTACGATTGCGAGTGCATTCCTGCCATCAACACCTGTAACTTGTGGCTTTTTATTGTTCAAAATGGAATCAACGATATCTTTCAACTGCTTTTTGTGAAGTTCGTGCGATATCTTAGCACTTGCAGCACCACGGTTTTCAGATTTCCTTTTTACACTCTTTTTCAGCTTTTTGTCGCTTTTTATTGTTAAGAATTCTATCTCATCATCCATGATAACGGCCGTTCCGTTGCTAGCGTAAATATCAAGTCTCGCAAAAAGCCCGGGGTACGCTGCCGTGGTTGCTTCAACTAATCCAAGAGCACCATTTTTGAACTTCAAACTTCCAACTAATAGATCTTCAACCTCTATGTTATGCGCTTTCGTTCCACAGTAGCTAAAAACTTCTTCGATAGGACCAACTATGTATTGGAGAAGATCCACGTAATGTATGGACTGATTCATTAAAGCTCCTCCACCATCTAAAGCCCATGTACCGCGCCACGCTCTGCTGTCGTAGTATTCTTGAGAGCGGTACCATTTTACTTGAACTCCACCAAAGTTCAATTTACCCATCTTTCCACTTTTCACGTATTCTTTTGTCGTTTTAACGGCATCCGAAAAGCGTCTTTGAGAAATAACGCTTAATTTCACACTCTGTCTTTCACATTCTTCTATAAGTGCATCTGCCATATCAAGATTCACATCTATTGGCTTTTCAACGATAACATGTTTTCCATAGCGTGCAGCCTCAATTCCAATTTTGGCGTGTGTTCCACTGGGAGTCAAAATACAAACAGCATCTATATCCTTTCTTAATAATAATTCTTGCAAAGTGGTGTGATAGTCACAGCTGAATTTTTTTGCGAATTTTTTCAATTTTTCCAAATTCGGAGAGAATGCCGCGATAAGCTCAGCATTTTCGATTTCAGAAATGCTTTTTGCATGAATTTCGCCTACATTTCCAGCTCCTATTATGCCAAATCTTACCTTACTCATGCTATTCATCCCAGTACAAATCCTAACGATGATATCGTGTCGCCGAGTCCAACTGTGATCTTTGGCTCTGGTACGATCTTCGTTGGAAAGAAGATGAATACAGTATTGTCAACTTTCCACTCATGATAATCACCATTTGAAATTGATATGTTGAGAACATTTTTCAATTCTTTAGGATTCAAGTAACCGTCTTTCGCTCTCTGTGCCGCTGACTAACTCATCTATTATGTCCGGAGTGGCCATAACACCATCAGCATATCCACTGTGTCCTGACAATTCTTCCAAGATATTCAAGCCTGTCACCCATCGCCATTGGAGAATCTCCAATTCCCGTTACTCGCCTTGCTGGATGGTCAGCAGCGAGAATAACAAGATAGCCGTCATTTGTTAAATTCTTTCGTTTCTTTCTCGATTTGAGCTCTTCCTCTATTATTTCTGGGCTTTTGATTCTCAGATCTGTGAGTTTAAAGAACGCCCATTTTGGAAAGTATTCACGCGTAATGAATTTGTATTTTCCCACGCCGTATATCACATCTTGCCATGTTCGAACATCGTCGTAGAACGATTTCGCATGTTGGAGAACCGGCGCGCTTCCTTCACGACCACGTGGCATGATCTCAAAACCTATAGGGCCTTCATATCCCATCTCGTGAAGTGCTTTAACGAAATCCGCAACTTCTCTGAGTTTTATCGCGCCATTTAGATAAGCAAAAGAAACATGTGAATCCCCATAATTTGGATCGTTTGGATCGAGAACAAAAGAACTTTGAATGAACTCTTCAAAAGTGACTTCGGCTAAACGATCGCCACGATCACCGTTTTTCTATCATGTGTATGGCGGTAGCCTTGAATTCGACGTAAAGTTCCGTGCCCTGCCTGATGTTGAACTCTTTGGCAGAATTCCGGGTTATGAAGGAGATGATCTGGATACCGGCATCGATCTCAACCTTCATCAGCAATCCTCGAGGTAAAATGTTTTTCACACTTCCTTGAAGAAGATTCCTTGCACTCGTCCGGTAAGGTTCATTCACCAACAGGACATTTTCCGGCCTTACGAACATCTTTACACGCTTTCCTGGTTCGAAATCTCCTATCGCCGTTATATCCACTCCATCCACGTTCACGGTTACCGTCCCGTTCCCTTTCTTCGTGACCATCCCCGTGAAGATGTTAGTTTCTCCTAAGAATTTGGCTACCTTTTCCGAAGCCGGACGGTAGAAGATCTCGTCGGCCTTTCCGATTTGGAGTATCCTTCCGTTGTCCATAACGGCTATCCTGTCTCCGAGAAGAAAGGCTTCGTTCTCGTTGTGGGTCACGAAAAGAGCGGTTTTTTTGAATTTCTTAAGGATATTCTTTATCTCTATGTCTATCCTTTCGCGTTCATTTATCGAGATGGCCGCCGTCGGTTCATCGAGGAGGATGAGCTTCGGTTCGGTTATGAGCGTTCTCGCAAGGGCTACCTTCTGCTTCTCTCCACCGCTGAGAGTTTGAGGAAATCTATCGAGAAACTTCTCAAGGCCGAAGAGAGCTATCAATTCAGAGAATTTTCTTTCTACTTCCGTGTCTTTCCTGTACCTTGTCCCGTAAAGGATGTTTTTCTTCACACTCATGTGCGGAAACAACGCAATGTCCTGGAAGATGAAACCGATTTTCCTGTCTCTCGTAGATTCATCGGTTATATCTTTGCCGAAGAGCTCGATCCTCCCAGAAGACAACTCCAAAAACCCCGAGATCGTTTCGAGGAGCTTGGTCTTTCCGGCACCGTTGCTACCGAGGATAACGAAGATTTCCCCCTCTTCGACTGACAGATCGAGGTTTTCGATCCTAAAGCCACCGATCTCTACATTCAGATTCTCAAGGACAAGAGCCTTCATTTTCTTCGCGCCGTTATGAACCTAAAGGTCAGGAAGATCGCCAAGCAAATTATCAGAAAGTAAGCGGCTATCGCACCGGATACGGAAAGGTTGTACTGTGTGAAGGAATCGTAAACCTTCACCGGTGCCGTCATTGGGTAGTAGGCGAGTATGACGACCGCTCCGAACTCGGATATGGCCCTTGCCCACGTTAGCATGAACCCAGAGAGTATGGAACTCTTCGCAAGCGGGAGGTAAACGGTGGTGAAAATGGAATGCATCGGTGCCCCGAGGGTTTGAGCGACCTTTTCGAAAGAGGGATCCACTTTTTTGAACCCCTCCTTTGCCGAGTCGATCGTGTACGGAAGACCCACGAAAAGCATGGCAATCACTATCGCAACACGAGTTCCCGTTAGCTGAAATCCGAAAGTGTTGTAAAAGAAGGAACCGACGATCTCTCTCCTTCCGATGACGAAAAGTAGGGCTATTCCGGTAACGGTATGGGGAACTGCCATCGGCACGTCTGCAACCGTTTCGACCACACTCTCAAGCTTTCCGAACTTCCGTTTCGAGAACAGAAAAGCAAGCGGGACTCCAATAAAAAAAGCTATTACGGCGGTAAGGAAAGACATCGAGATACTGTTCCATATCGCCGTCAAAACGGAGGATTCCTTCATAACGTAAGCCGTTTCGGGATTTATGAAAAGGAGAAGCCTTGCGAGTGGAAGTACTATGAAAAAAAGAACCAACGTGGCGATCACGAAGAACACCGCGTAGGTCATGCCTTCACTTTTTTTCATTTATTCGTGAAAATCTCCCGAATTGCAGACGGAAGCTCGTTTAAGGAAACGTTGGTTGTGGGGGGCAAAGGTGGCTGCCCGTTTTCCTCGAAGATCTTCCTTCCCTGAGGGCCGAGGAGAAAGGCGATGAATTTCGCCGCAAGGGCCTTGTTCATTGAATTGTTCGGAATAGTGAGCCCGTAGATTATGGCTTTCCCGATCTCTTTCTTGTTTCCCGCAAGCGTAAGTTCCGCCTGGGAGTAAAACTTTTCGTATTTCGGATTCCCGAAGTTTATCTGTTCGGGCAGCCTGACGTATTTCAGATGGTTCTGTTTTGCGACGGAAAGGTACTCGAAGGCGTAATCCAGTTCCCCAGTTTTAAGGTAAGCCACGAGTTCGATGGATTCGGGTCTTATGTTGTTCTTCGGCACCGCAGAGATGAGTTTTTTCGCGAGATCGGGAACTTCGTAATACTTTTGTGCGAGTTGGAACATAAGCTCCGTTCTGTATCCAGCCGGATCCATGTTTGGGTTGGAGAATCCGAATTCAACACCTTTTTTCTGAAGGATCTTGTACCAGTCATCGGCGTTTATCTCGTTGGCGTACTTGCTGTTTTTCGTATAGGCCAGAACGATCTCGTTGGAGGCGAATTGAACGTACCAGTTCGCGTATTGAGGGATCAGGTACTGAGGTATCAAAGAGTAATCAGCAAGGGCGAGAACGTCGGCGATCTTTCCCAGCTCCGTGATGTATCTCACAGTCTGAACGCTTCCCATCGATTCGTCTCTGAAATCGACATTTTCCCCGTACGTTTTGTTGAAAGCCACTTCAATCTGCCTTATAGGATGTGAAAGGCTGCCGGCGTGTATTACGGTTAGGATTGGATGATTCGCGAAAAACGTCGATGATAAGTATACAAGAACGACGGTTAAAAGAATTTTAAGTCTCAAGGCAAACACCCCCGCAAAATCTTCTTTGCTCCGGATTCCGGATTTGAATATGATATATTATATACTATAATTGTACGGTTTTAAAAACTCGGATATTCATGGAGGAAAATTTTGCCCCTCAAAAAAGCTCTTTTCGATGCCTATGAAAGGAACCTTTACTACCTTCGTTTGTCGATAACGGACAAGTGTCAGTTTTCATGTTCCTATTGCCGTGAAAAAAACGGCATGTTTCTTCCGGAGAAAAAGCTTCTGACCGGCGATGAACTATTCAGACTTGTGAGGATCTTCGGAAAAATGGGAACGAGGAAGGTCAGGATAACGGGCGGAGAACCTCTGATGAGAAAGGATTCGGCTTCGATCATCGCAAAAATTCACGATCTGGGCCTTCGAACTGCTCTTACGACCAACGGCCTGAAATTGAAGGAGATCCTTCCGAAGGTTCGCGGAAAGCTCGACTCGGTTAACGTCAGCCTTGACACGATCAATCCTGAAACCTTCGAAAGGATAAGCAGAATGCCTGGGGAGCTTCTCGGTATCGTCGTCGATTCCATTACGGCGGCGAAAAAGGAGGGTATCCCGATCAAGCTGAATAGCGTCGTGATAGAGGAAAACGAAGAAGAGATCGTAAATCTCGTCGATTTCGCCTCCTCTCTGTCGATTCCGATAAGGTTCATAGAGTACATGACTATGGAAAGCGGAAGGCAATCGGTCCCCATTTCGAAGGTAAAAGAAAAAATAAGAAACGAGAGGGGGCTTTCCAGGGAATACGGAACCTTCGGAGACGGCCCGGCCTCTTACTTCAGGACCGATGATGGTGCTGTAGTCGGGTTCATCTCGTACACGGTTCCGCATTTCTGCGATACCTGCAACAGACTGAGGATAACATCGGACGGAAAACTAAGGTTATGCCTTATTCTCGGGATTGAACTCGATCTGAAAAAAATGTTCGCAAACGGAGCCGATGATGAGGAGATTATCGGGAAAATAACGGAATTCGTCAAAAGAAAACCTTTTAGTCACGGAGAAAATTTGATCTTAAAGAAGAACATGAATTCAATTGGAGGTTGAAAATGATAAACGTCGATGACAAGCCTCTTACCAAAAGAACGGCGATCGCGGAAGGATACGTTCGTATGAGTCCCGAAACCCTCGATGCTATAGTCGGAGGGAATATAAAAAAAGGCGATGTCCTGTGTGTTTCGAAGATATCCGGGATTTCCGGCGCCAAACAAACACCGGCCCTGATCCCGATGTGCCACCCCGTGCCTCTTGGAAACGTGGAAGTCGATGCGGTTCCGGAAGGAATGGACAGGATTCGCGTAACCGCAAAGGTCATAGCGACCTGGAAAACGGGTGTTGAGATGGAGGCCCTGACGGCCGTAAGTGTCGCCTGCTTGAATATTTACGACATGTGCAAGTACATGGATAGGGGAATGAAAATAGAAGACGTGAGACTTCTTTACAAAGCTGGAGGAAAGAGTGGTGAGTTCGTTGCCAAGTGAAGGGAAGATCATCGCGATATCCGTTTCGGACGTAAGGGGAGTTAGAAAGCACAACATTGAAGAGGCCGAATTCGTCGTAGAGTACGGAATTCGGGGTGATGCCCATGCCGGAAAATGGCACAGGCAGGTGAGCCTTCTCGCGATTGAGAGCATAGAAAGATTCAACGATTCCACCGGATACGGAATAAATCCTGGAGATTTCGCGGAAAATGTAACGATAAGAGGTCTCGATTTGCTGTCAATTCCGGTTGGAGAAAAAATAGAACTCGGAAATGATGTCATTCTCGAGATAACGCAGCACGGGAAACAGTGCCACCACGATTGCGCGATATTTCAAGAGGTTGGTAAATGTGCCATGCCAACCGAAGGGATCTTCGCGAGGGTCTTGAAGGGCGGTACCGTCAAGGTTGGAGAGACGGTGAAACTCAAAAAAAATTTCACGAGATAATCCGCTGGAATACTCTCTTCCACATTTCGGATTTCAGATCGAATGAAAAATCAAGATAATCAAAGGTAGAGCGGGTTGTTCTTTGTAACAAAATAAGAGTTTTGTAAAAGGAGAAGGATTCCCTTCAAAGCCCTTCTCCTTTTTTTCACTGTGTGGTGAGTTTCACCCCTTCTAAACCTTTGAAATATGGAGTTCTAAAGAAAGGAGTGGCTTCGGCAGCATTAGTTTTTAGCAATTCAAGGTTGTACAAAGCGGTACTATTTAGGTGTAAATCCATGAGTTCTGAATCATCGATATACGAAGGTGCTCCTTTCCATATCACACGGCCTGCCAAAAATCCGGAAGCTCCTAACTGACAATTCCATTTTACGACATTCTTGAAGATTTCAGCATCCATTCCTCCACTGAGAATTACCCATGGTTTTCCATTTGAAAATTCATAAATATCTTCTCTTGCCAGATCAAAATTTGGCATTTTCACAATGGGTTCGATTTTAAATAAATCCACTTTGTATCTCTCAGTGCTGAAGACTTTCATGGCTTTCAAAATTGATTTTGATTTCTCTCCGTTTTCCACATTGTAGGTGATGATTTCCAATATGTAAAGAATGTCTTGCTCAACGCAAAGTTGCCCAAGCTCTTCGACCATTTTCATCTGATGTTCTTTCGTTTCTTCTGAAGCATTATCAGACCAATAAACGAGGAGTTTTACAGCATCCATACCGTTTTTCTTTGCGAATCTGATGACGTTTTCACGGTACAGAACACTCAAGCGATCTTTTGAATTTTTCTCGTCAACAACATAACCGCTTTTTTCAACAGATAGGATAATTCCCGTCCGATGAGAAACGTACATCAAATTATCAGGAAATCCGTATTCACCGTCCACAAGAACAGCCGTCACTTTATCGGATAAACTCTTCAAAATCGATCTCTTGACTTTCACCAGATCCGATTCGTTTACGGAACCCTTATGTTCTGTTATCATCTTTTTTAGAGAATTTCTTTGATCTAAGGCTAACATTTGAAATTGTCCCAGATCATTGGTAATTCTCATGAATCCTCTGAATTTTCCCACACCTATATTCATCATATTCAGCCTCCAGAATTCAATCCATTGTAGAATATTTTCATTTCATGATCGTTCAAAACACGTTTCGCTGCCATTATCACAGCTCCCATGTGAGGAGTAAACTTTCCTTCGACGAATTTGACATTTTGAACAGAAGAAACAGAATTTCTGATTTTTTTTCGTACGTAATCACAATTAAAGAGTCCTCCAACTGGAGAAATTGGAAGTGGATCATTTGAGTGTACTTTCTTGACAATGGTTCTAACGCTTTTAAGGAGTTCTTCAACTGTCCTGTCAAGTATTTCGCGAGCTTCCTTAATCCCATTCGCAGCTGCTTCACATCCTACACCTGAAAAACTTGCAATGTACGATCTGACATTTGATCCTTTGCACTTAACTATTATTTCCCTGATATCCGAAACTTCGGCGAAATTCTTTACCATATCCAAAATTTGCGTGCGTTCTGCTCGACCATCGTACTCTTCAAATGCCCTTCTAAGTATCATTTGGCCTGTAAAATAACCACTTCCGAGATCTCCAACGTGTTCTCCCCATCCATCAACTCGAAAGATGTTACCATCTTCATCTTTCGCCATAACCATGGCACCTGTTCCGGCCAGTAAAACCGCTCCAGGATTTTCTGGGGATGCTCCTTCCAGAGCAACTCTCACATCGTTGACAAGCATGTAACGTTTCAAACCTATTTCTTCGATCACAAGCTTGATCTTATTCTCTGTTTTTGCCCTATCGCCCACAGTTGGGATACCAAAACACGACGCGGCTACATCTTTCAAATTCAATCCTTTAGCCTTCAAAGCCATTTTCACAGCCGAGAAAAGATTCTCCTTGAATACTTCTACGGATTCATTGAGAATGTCAAGAGAACCAGAATTCCCGAGACCAACTTCTTTCCCATTTTCGTTGACCACACTGGCAACTGTTTTACTTCCTCCACCATCTACACCAAGAAAAAATCTCATTTTCAGAGTTTTACCACTCTTGTAAGATTTTTGGGATTATCCGGGTCAAGTCCCTTTTTGATGGCCTTTTTAACTCCAAAGATTTGCAATGGGATAACTTTTAGGAACCAATCTCCAAAGTCATCAGAATTATACGGAATTACCAAATTTTGAACACCCTTCATTTCCTTTTTTGATATGTTAATTACGGTTCCGCCAAGATTCGCTATTTCATGTGCCATTTTCTCTTCTTCAGAATGAAGAAGATGATTGGACAATACACATGCTAGGGTTTTTTCACTGACCTTTGATTTTGGTCCGTGACGGTATTCCAGTGTTTGAAAGGCCTCGACCTCAGAAAGTGAAGTTTCAGTCACTTTCGTGACGCCTTCAAGCGAAGAGGCAAAATATTCGTCATATCCAAGAAAGACAAAATGATCGTAGCTTTCAACATCTATTTTCTCAAGAAGCCTTTCAGTGTTTTTTAAAACATCAGTTGCATTGTTTGGAATTGATCGTAGATATCTTTCCAAACTGCTACGATCAGGTTCTACCAAATCTCTGATCAGTGCAGACGTAAAAAATGCCATTGAAGTGAATGATTGTGTCATAACCACCGATTTTTCATTTACAAAATCCAAAACAACTGACACATCGGCTACTTTTGTTAACGAACTTTCCGGCTCACAGCTGATCGCCAAAGTTTTAACGCCAAATTCATCTTTAACACGTTTCAAAGCTTGAACTGTCTCGGTGGTTTCACCTGATCTTGATAATCCAACAAGCACACTATTTTCGTCAAATTTCCGAAGTTGGAAAGCCACTTCGGAGCCGCTGAAGTATTTTGATGGTATTTTCTCATTTCCTAAACGATTGAGCTGAAAAGAAAGTCCCATTGCAAGGTTGTAGGAGCTTCCACATCCAACAAAATTTATTTCGGATGGATCTGTTTCCTTTAGAAAATTGACAATGCTTTTTGATAAATCAAAATATTTTTCAGAAACTTTCGCAAATTTAGAAGGTTGCTCGTTTATTTCATTAAACGTTATCATGGGAAAATCCTCCTCTCATTTTATGCTTCCAGAAGTCAAACCCTGAACTATATATTTTTCAAAGAATAAAAACAAAGTAACGGGTATCAGCGTTGATATCAAAATGGCTGCCATCAAAGGGCCCCAGCTTACGGAACTACGACTGAAAAATTGGTACAAACCCTGAGTAATCGGCATCATTTTATCGTTCGAAATTAAAACAAGGGCTAAAGTGAATTGTTGACTCCAACCTGTTATAAAAGCGTATATGAAAATAGCCACCAATGCGGGCTTCATCAACGGTATGATGATACGATATATGATCGAATACGGAGTACACCCATCCATCAAGGCCGCTTCTTCTATCTCAATGGGAATCGTTTGCATGTACGAAACGCTTAGCCACGTCGAAAGTGGTATGGTGAAAACTGAGCCTGCCAAGATCATAGAAAGATAGGTGTTAATCAATCCAAAAGCTCTCATTATTACGTACAGGGGAACAAGAAGCATTATAGGCGCAAACATGTTGGCGTATATAACAAAGATCATCATAGGATTTCTAAATCTGTATCTAAATCGTGCCAAACTGTATCCTGCCGGAATAGATATTAATAAAGAAAACGCACTAACTCCAATCCCATATATGAAACTGTTTAATAGATAAATTGGTAATCGCGGAACGAGTTGAAAAGCACTCAAAAAATTTTGAAAGGTAATATTCTTTGGAAGCAACGGAGCAGGTGAAATCCATGAAGAATTTGAAGATGTGAGAGCTGTTATTATCGCTTGATAAATTGGAATAAGCATGAATGAAGCAAAGGCAATTGCAAGGATCTGATAAGATATTCCTTTCACCTTTTTTCCCGTACTTTTTTTCATGATTTTTCTCCCCTTAAGGTTTTTATGTAAAGCAAAGATAACGATGTTACAAGAAGCACTTGGAATATCGTCATGGCAGATGCTTTACCAACACCACCAAACACTAAATATCTAAAAGAGGTATTGTAAATTGCTATAGGAAGAGTAGTAGTAAAAGTTACTGGGCCTCCCCTTGTTAGAATCCAAATAGGTGCAAACGAGTTAAATGTCCAAACTATTGAGAGAAGGCTAGTGGTAAGTAAAACTGGCTTTATC
>CAJXLN010000008.1 GCA_913056255.1 uncultured Thermotogae bacterium
TCTGGTGTTGTCGGTTTTTCAAGTGTTTATGCCTTTTTCAATGACCTCACTTTTCCCTTGTGTTAATTTCGTTACTTCCACGCACATTAGGAGTATATATATACAAAATATAGATTGAAAAAATCTGCAATAAATGTTAGAATTTTATCGTAGTTGTTGAGAGTGGTTCTCAATAAGGAGTTGATGAAATGATCATAGCACTTAGAAACTGTCCCGAAAACACGAAATGTACTTTGGTAGACTCTGAAATTCCTGAATCTCTCAAGAATCGCTTGATGGGGATGGGATGGATTCCCGGAAAAACGATCCAAGTTGTACGCCGTGCTCCGATGGGAGATCCGACTATATACCTTGTAGATTCAACCAAAATATTTCTTCGAGAAGAAGAAAGCCGCCTTATAAGGGTTAAGCCTATTTATCCTGCTCCCCTGTCTGTAGTTGAAAAAGGTACATATGAGATCGTTAAATTCTTCGGTGGTGGGCCACGATTTGTTGAACGTATAAAAGTAAATGGCTTAGCGATAGGAAAAAGGATTCATGTACTTGATAATGTGCTTAAAGGGAAATTGACCGTCGAAATAGATGGTCATATTTTTAGGATCGGTAGGAGGCTCTCCGAGAAGATCTTTGTGGGGCCTGTAAATGCCTGAATTAAAAGTTGCACTCGTGGGGAATCCAAATGTTGGCAAAACTGCTTTTTTTAATGCCCTTACCGGAGCGCATCAACAAGTAGCTAATTGGCCAGGTGTTACCGTTGAGAAGAAGACAGGATTTTTCAAATGGAAAGACTACACGGTGCAAGTTGTAGATCTCCCAGGAATATACACTCTTCAAGCACGTTCTGCGGACGAACGCGTTTCCAGAGATTTTTTACTCAAAGAACATCCAGATATCGTTTTAAACATAGTGGATGCAACTAACCTCAGCAGGAATCTCTACCTTACCATTCAGCTTTCTGAAATGGGATTGAAAACCGTTCTTGTCCTTAATCAAATGGATGAAGTGAAGAACATGAACATAAGTCTAAATGCGTCTGAACTCTCCAAGAGATTAGGTATCAAAGTGGTGAAAACAGTTGCAACTAAAGGCGTCAATATAGATGAAATAATGGAAGCATGCTTATCTAAGGCCCCAAGAGTGCGCTATAAGATATATCCTGAAGATTTTGAAGCATCTCTTAGAAATTTTGAGAAGATCATTGCCAATTCTAAGAAATTGAAGGATCTTCCATTGAGATGGCTCGGACTTGCATTTGCAGAGGGAGATGAACTGGCAAGATCCATTCTGGAAAAATCAGATCTTTTAGGAGAAGCGACAAAATCTTTCTCATTCGAAGATGAAAATATTTCTTTGATCGTGGCGCGTTCTCGATATGAATTCATATCTTCCGTATTGAAGCAAGTTGAAAAACGCCCTGTGAGAAGTTGGACGATATCTGATGCTTTCGATCACGTTTTTACTCACAAGATATTAGGGCTTCCGCTTTTTATATCGATTATGTGGATGATGTTTCAGTTCGCTTTTTCCGCATCAACACCTTTAAGCCTTCTCATAAGTGATGGTTTTGATCTTCTTGGAAAATACGCCCATGAAATTCCAGGATGGGCAGGTTCTCTCATTGGTGATGGATTGATATCCGGCGTTGGTTCTGTTCTTGTCTTCGTTCCACTGATTTTTTTCCTTTTTTTTGCCATGGGTTTGCTTGAAGACTCTGGTTACATGTCGCGTGCGGCTTTTTTGATAGACAGAATCATGCATAAATTCAAATTGAGTGGTAAGGCTTTCATCCCCATGATGCTTGGATTTGGATGCAATGCGTCGGCTATAATGACCACACGTACAATAGAAAGTGAAAAAGAAAGGCTGATATCCATTCTCATAAATCCATTTACGAGTTGCAGTGCGAGACTTCCAGTTTACGCTGTTATATCAGCCGCATTTTTTGGCAAATTCGCCGGGCTTACCATATTTTCGATTTACATCGTAAGTATCACTTTTGCGCTTACAACAGCCGTAATTCTCAACTTTATCCTTAGAAACAAAGAGAGCTCCCCTTTAACCATGGAAATGTCAAGATATCAGACACCAACTGCAAAAGGACTTTGGCTGTATACCTGGTCAAAAGGAAAGCACTTCTTAAAAAAAGCAGGAGGCATAATACTTGGTGCAACAGTGCTGGTTTGGCTTCTTTCAAATATACCAATAGGCGCCCCACTGGCGAACTCGTGGGCAGCTCAAATTGGTAAGACTATCGCGCCTTTATTTGCACCTCTGCATTTTGATTGGCATATAACACTTGCCCTCATATTCGGTGGAATAGCCAAAGAGGTAACCGTCACCACGCTCGGCACCTTTGCTGGAGGAAATATCACGTCTTTTCTTAAAGCAACGATCAATCCAGTTGACGCTTACGCATTGATGCTTTTCGTTTTAATATACATACCTTGCGTTGCTACTCAAGCGGTTATGAAAATGGAAACGGGAAGTTATAAGTGGCCGATCTTTTCTGTTCTATGGAGCTTATCAAGTGCTTACGTTATTGCTTTAGGATTTGAAACAATCGCACATTTGGTGGTGGGATAAATGGCAATTTTATCAATTGCAATGACCGTTGGATATGTACTTCTCGGAACTTCAATGATATTAGGTGCGAATTACATGGATGCCTTTGTGGCTTTTAGCGTATCGTCTGTTTTTATATTTGGATTGACTGATATCTTTTCCAGCAAGAAACGTGGAATGGCGCATGTTTTAACCGGCGGGCTGATGGGTACTATCTTCACTGCTTACTACGCGATCGAATATATTTCTTCTGGTTTTAACTCCTTAATTTCAAGTGGATTTTGGAGCAGTTCCAGTTTGATAACCTTTCTTGGTACAATAGTTTTAGGAGTGGTAAGTGTCGTGTGTTTGATAATATCAAAAAAAAGCTTCAAAAGTGCTAAAATGAAAAAAGGAGGTTGATCACAATGAGAGTAGAACCCGTTAATTTTCCGTCGGTAAATAGAGTCATTCCCACCGTAGTCAATCCTGTGAGGTCTGTAACCCAGGCTCCAAAAAGTGGAATAAGACCTGAAGACTTCAACGATTTGCTGAAGATGACTATGTATAACCGCAAAGGTCAGCTTCACGGGGGAATGACAACTACTCTTTCTGAGCTCTTTACCGGATCAAAAATGGATACCAGGGCTTGACGTAAAAGCCTTAAAATGTTAGAATCTTAGCAGATCTGGCGACGTAGCCAAGGGGTCAAAGGCGAGGGTCTGCAAAATCCTTATTCGTGGGTTCAAATCCCACCGTCGCCTCCATTGTTAAACACAAGAATGATGTGAACCATCCTCAGCTGAAGCTGGGGTTTTTGTTTTTCACAGATCATTGCCTTCTTAAACAGGTCTTACGTGAGCCACGCAGTGTTGAATTTCGTTGAATCCTGACATTTCCTCTTGCTCTCGAAGATCATTACATGATGTGAAAGCGATGTGAAAATTTCGAACCACTTTCTGAAGGTTAAGTCGAAAGTTATGATGAACAAAATTTTTGGAGGTGGTTTAAGTGAAAAAGTTTTTAGTGTTACTTTTAGTACCCCTGTTAATCTCAGCGGCTTTTGCTGGGAACATCACGCTCTCTCAAACAGCCAAGTTGGAACTTCAAACCAAGGTTCTCTATGCCATGAATTACTTGAAGTTTACCTCAACACAGGCTTCAGCCATTGCTCAAAATATGAAAAAATTCAAAGTAGCCGTGAATTCGCTTGAGAATGACAGAATTAAAGAGTTGACCATGCTGCGCGATGCTTTGATCAAAAACGATGAAACGCAGATATCGATGGCGAAAAAGATGATCGCGGAAACTGATAAAAAATACGAAAAAACAACTCTCGATTTTGTTAATTCAATTAAATCTATCATCACATTGGAACAAGCAGAACGCGCGAAAGCGATTTTTGAAAAGGAAAAACTACTTTTCTCGAGAAAACAAATGCCTTTCATGAATCAAATCAGAAATCCAAAGAATCAGAATCAACAACCGATGAATCAACTAAGAAATCCTGAGAATCAACCGAAACAACAACTTCCACACCCTTATGCAACAAAGCAGAATCAGAGAACAATGAAAGCACGCTCTGCTACTGGTATCGAAGAATTCGGTCTCATGATGAGAAAAACGGAGTTCATACATTCATTAGTGAACTCTGACATTTACAACGTTTTGCTCAAAACGATTGAATTGAAGGCGAAATGATCGATTCGAATATTTTTAGCTTCACTTGAGATGTTCCTATAGATTTGAGAAATTCGAGAGGATTTTTGTGCCCTTCCAACGCCAGAAATACCGATGTGAAAAACTCTGCGGCGTCTGGAGGGGCAGTTATTTTTTTTGGAGCACTTTCTTCAATATCGAAATGTTCTTCATCGATTGTTTTTACAATGAATTTTCCAAGTCTCCAGGATATGTCAGTTATGGATGCAGTCACATTTTCAAGACTCTCCGTGAAACCCATTTTGAAAGCATTTACGTGTAGGTACATTCTATACAGAAAGATAAAAAGTGCGACAGTGTCGATTGAACCGGAAAATGCCATTGCGGCTTGTGTGAGACTCTTCTCAGCGGAATAAAAATGAGTACCGTGTATTTTCAAAATCTTTGTGAATATGTTCAGCATGGATTCGTCAAAGACCTCACCCTTGGGTACATTACCCTGCAGCACAAGTTCTACACGCTGGGCGAGTTTTTCGTTTTTAAGATCTAAAAGCTGTGAGAGTTCTGATATATCAATTTCTTTGTGCCAATTGTTTTCTAAATTCACGAGTTGCTTTCGAGATTCAAAGATTGAATCACTTCTTTCATCACAAATTTCCAGCGCTTTGTCTCTCATCCCATTAAAAGCGAAAACATCCACAGCCGCTAACAGAAAGCCTTCTTCTTCGATATTCATTTCAAGACCCACTTCAACTGTATCGAGAGCCTCTTCGTAAAGACCCAACAACTTTTGCAATATAACGAGTTCTGTGATGACTTCGGAAGAATTAACACCAGATTTCAACAAATTCTTAAGCAAGTCAAGAGCTTCGAAGAGCTTTCCAAGTCTGTAAAGTGAGTAAGAGAGATTGTACTTGGTTTGCCAACCACCCTCATTCTTCGCTATAGAAGCTTTTAACTCACGTTCAGCAAGCGAAAATTTTTGAAGTGCGTTGGCTGCCACACCTATTCTCCAATGAACGGATGGAATATTCGAATCAATTGATAGAGCCTTTTGATAAACCATGATGGCCGATCTCGCATCTCCAAGTTCCATGTAAGCGTCTCCCATTATGATGTATGAAAGTGTGAAGGATGGATCTCTTTCAATGACGCGCTTACACTCTTCTACAGCTTCATCGAGATCTCTTCTGGCAATGAGCGTTCGCGCTAGCTCAAGCCTCGCCGGGGAAAAATCCTCGTTCATTTCAAGTGCTTCTCTCAAAAGTACTTCAGAGATTTCGAGATTTTTATTTTCTCTTTCTATTATACCGAGATGGAAAGGATATCTGTAATCCTTCTTGTATTCACCAGCACGTTTGACGTAATTCCGAGCTTCTTCAAGTTTTCCGTGGTTCACTGCATCTCTTGCGCGATCGTAGAGTGCGGACAAGAGATATGACATGTAGTAATCGACTTTTTTCCCAACATGCACTTGAGCTTCCAAACCACGCAAGATCACCTCTCGAGATAATTTGTTCTCTTCAATTACTTCTTTTAGATCTTCTGCAAGGATTGGAAGTTTTACAGGAAGATTAGACTCTTTTGCTTTTTTAGCATCAAGCGGAAGGTAAACAATGACAGTTTTCACTTTTGTTTTTTACCGTCCAATCCGTAGAGTTTTAACTTATTTACAAGTGTTTTTGTGTTCACATCGAGAACTTCACATAATTTTTTTCTGTTCCTTCCATGTATCTGAATGGCACGTTTTATCAGTTCTCGCTCAGCCTCTGCCGAAACCATCTTCGTGTATTCCTTCAATTTTGGGATCTCTTTCACTTCATCTAATCGATGCTCTATTTTCTCCTCACCGATTGCAATTGACTTACAAAAATCGAAAAACTCCCTCCAATTGCCCCTCCATTCTGCCTTCTTTATTCTGTTAATTACATCTTGAGATATTTCGACATTTGCGATGAACATCTTCTGTCCTATCATTGAAATGAAAAACCTTAAAATCTCTGGAAGTGAATCGGCAATCTCACGAATGGGAGGAATTTTCACACGACTTGTACCAACGACTTGAAGTAACATTTCTGGTATATTTTTCGCATTTTCAAAATGGAACAACGTTCGCGCTGCACATCTTTCTTTCATATCACTCAAGTAAGGAGAAAATATTCCAAGAGAAGAAGAACGCGCAATTTTAGAAATAGTTTGTTCTGAACAATTGTCACAGTTCATGAGTACTAAAATTCCATCTTTTGAAAGAAGTGGCGGATGATTATTGGTTCCAAAAATTCTTAACAACGCTTCTTCTTCAGATATAATACCAAAGTCCACAACTTCATAATTTCCAAGGATTGACGAAAGTATCCAATCTTCTAACAAACCGTCTTCTGCGATCACTATCGAAGTTCTTGAAGCTGAATATCGTGCCAATTCTCTGTAAACTCTTGCCATTTTAGGTTTCAGCATCACAGGTTCCATTAAAAGGCGTTGTTCTTTCTCTACAGCATCGATCTTCTTTCGCTCTTCCATGATCTTACTCAGAAATTCTAGGGATAAGATCAAATCTTCCATACGACAGTTAAGCACGTTATCTACAGGCGTATCACTTGTGTTCACGATCAAGGTTCCAAACCTGGAAAAGCCCAAAGCCAATTTCACATCCTGAGGATTTTCCACCACTATGACATTCCAAAAACAGGAATAAATCTTATCTTTCAAGTTTTCGTAAAGAACCGGTTCGAACTTGCTCAATTTTTTCCCAAAACTTTTCGGAGCCAGAAGATGAATGATCATTCCTCCTTTATCAGTCAGGGATTATGAAGGTCCCAGTTTCTCCGTTAAAAGCTTCTGAAACTTTTTCCAGTGAGGTTATGATGCATTGTCGTTTTGTGGTCTGGACAAATGCTATTGCAGACTCGATTTTCGGTCCCATGGATCCCTTTGGAAAATGTCCATCTTCCATGTAAGCCTTTGCCTGTGTAACCGTTATTCTATCGAGTGCTTTTTGATCGGCTTTTCCGAAATTGATATAAACTTTTTCCACTCCAGTCAGTATTACAAACACATCTACATCAAGCATACGCGCCAAAAGTGATGAAGCACGATCCTTATCTATAACCGCTTCAACACCTTCAATACTGCCATCTTCCTTGATCATTACAGGAATGCCGCCTCCACCAACAGTTACCGTTATAATGCCTTTTTTCATGAGATCACTTATGAGTGATTTTTCCACCACATCGAGTGGTTGAGGCGATGGTACGACTCTTCTGTAGCCTCTTCCGGCGTCTTCCTTTATTTTCCAACCTTTTTCACGGGCGAGTGTTTCTGCTTCTTCCTTCGTGTAAAAAGGTCCAACCGGTTTCGTGGGATTAAGAAATGCCTCATCATTTGGATCAACGACAACTTGTGTGACGAGACCTGCACAGTTTCTGTTTATATTACGTTTAATGAGTTGATTTTCAAAAGCTTGAATGATGAGATAACCAAGCATTCCCTGAGTGTATGCATCGTTTATGTCAATGGGTAAAGGAGGAATGATCTTTTTTGCATGATCTTGCTGGACCATGAGATTTCCAACTTGTGGACCATTTCCATGAGTGATTACGACATTCAAATCATCCAACGCATCAACAAGATATGATGCCGTAGTTCGAAGATTCTTCCTCATGACCTCAGCTGTTGCAGGTTCTTTTGGCCCTTGAATTGCATTCCCCCCTATAGCTATAACCGCGCTTTTTTTCATTTTTTATCCTCTCTTTCTATTGCGAGTGCTCCAAGTGATATAGAAGCAAGTTTTGCCTTAGCTTTATCAGCCCTCGAAATTATGACGATTGGTGCTTTTGCACCAAGAACTATGCCACCTATGGTGTAATGGGCGCAATAATCCATAGACTTTCCAATGAAGTTCCCAGAGTGGATATCTGGAACCAAAAGAATGTCTGCGTGTCCGGCCACTTCACCGGTAACTTTTTTTATTCTTGCTGCTCTCGGATCGAGAGCATTATCGAATCCAAGTGGGCCATCCACGACACAATTAGTTATCTGTTTCCTTTTCCACATAGTTGCCAATTGAGCGGCTTCTACGGTTTCGGGCATACTTGAATTGACAACTTCAACTGCCGCAATGCAGGCCACTTTAGGATTATCATTCCCCATTTTGTGAAAGAAGCCAACCGCGTTTTTTATTATTTCCACTTTTTGTTCAAGAGTTGGTCTTATGATCATACCACCATCCGTGATTCCTATAAATCGATCGTAATCTTTAGCTTCAGCTATTACCAAATGACTTAGCAATTTCCCACTTCTCAAACCCCAATCAGGATTAAGAACTGCTTTAAGTAGTATGCTTGTCTTAACTAAACCTTTCATAAGGATATCGGCTTTGCCGCTTGAAACGAGCTTTACACCAGTCTCAGACGCAGAAGTCGCGCTACTTGCATGTACAATTTCGAATTTTCCTTTGATTCCGAGCTTCTTTAAATTGTCTGAGACTTTTTTCTCATCACCTATAAGTAATGCGTCTGCGATTCCTGCAGTTGCTGCCTCGTTGACGGCTTTAATACCCTCCAAGTCCTCTGCACCAACGAGCGCGATTTTTCTTTTTCTCTCTCTTACCTTATCGAAAATATCGTCGAAAGTTTTCACACGTTTTCCACCTCTCCAAAGTTTTCGTACATCGTTAAGACTTATCATTTACTACTCAATCGTTAGAAGGGGTTGGTCTATATCAACCTGTTGACCATTTTTCACGAATATTTCTCTGATCTTACCGTTTCGAGGAGCAAGAATCTCATTTTCCATTTTCATCGCCTCAATCACAACAAGAGTTTGACTATCTTTCACACTATCTCCAGGCTTCACGTTAACCTTGAGTACCGTACCTGACATAGGTGCAAGGACTTTCTCAGTTTCAGAAGTGCCCTCTTGAGATGAGGGAGATTGAGTCTTCTCCGTTGATTCTGTTGATTCTGCCTTCGCGATATTTGAAGCAGGTGGCTGTTTTACTTGTTGAGGCTGTTGAGGAGTCGATACAGTAGTAGTAGCAACTGGATTTTGAATTGGTTGAACTGCTGGCTGTTGTGCTAATTGAACATTTTGTTGCACGTCAGATACAGCCACTTCTTCAACTTCTACCTCATAAACTTTGCCGTTGACTTTTATCATGTATTTTTTGCTCATAGAATTCGCGTCAAAGAAACTCTCCCACCCTCGGGAAGAGGAATTGACGCATCCTCCTTTCAAAAAGAAAAATTATAGCCATCGGCACAATGAAATGAATGACAATACCGATAACTGATTCTTTGCAAAGTACCAATATTTATTTTGATGTTGAAACCGCCGCTTGTCCTTACTGTTACTTTGCTGCCAATGTAGATACCGAGCTCTCACCTTATTTCGGTATTTCTATTTCCGATTTTGGAATAGAGCATGTTTTAGAATTGTAAAAGGATAACGTTGAAAAACAGCTGCCTTAACTTTCTTCAACAACTCCCTTGCTCTCGCTGAGTTTGCTGACGCCAAGATATTCTTGTTTATATCTAACATCACTACTTTTTGTATGATAAAAGGTCTCCTTTCTAATCTTCGTTTACACGACTATTTTTGCGGGAGGTAATTGAGCTTGTTATCGTTCGTCTTCTCACTTTTCCTATCCTCCAGGTAGTTCGAGGATTATGTAAACGCCACGAGTGACTGGTGACTCTTTTTTCTTCATTCACATGGTTTATTGAAACTATTTTGCCACCCATAGGTGCATATGCCATAATAGCCGCGCTCATTACTGCTACCAATTCTTCTTCTTCCTCAATAGTTTCGACTTTTTCAGCTGTTTGTTGAATATCTTTTACACTTTTTTTTTGAATGATTTTCTTTTCTTCAACAATCGCCGGAGAAGAAAGAGACTTTGAATTCTTCTTTCGCTCGGAATTTCTTTTGAAGAAGTGCCCAACTATTGCGAAAAATGTTGCTATAATTCCAAGTTCACCAACTGCAAACACGATCCCTATCAATGAAATGTTCCAAGTTTCGCTCATCGTTCTGATTCACTCCAATCTCATAGCGGAATATTTCCGTGTTTCTTTGTGGGTTTACCTTCCGCTTTTGAAGAGAACATATCCAAAGCACGTGTAATATACGATCGTGTCTCTGAAGGAAGTATAACGGTATCAACATATCCACGCGATGCGGCCACATAAGGATTTGAAAACATATCGGCGTATTCTTTTATCTTTTCAATACGTGTTTTTTCGGGATTCTCTGATGCTTTTATCTCTTTTCTGAAAACGATATTCGCAGCCCCTTCCGATCCCATAACGGCAATTTCCGCACTTGGCCATGCAAGCACAAGATCAGCGCCCAGGTGTTTGCTTCCCATCGCTATGTACGCTCCACCGTAAGCTTTACGTGTGATAATCGTCATCTTTGGAACAGATGCTTCACTGTACGCGTACAGCAATTTGGCTCCATGGCGAATTATTCCTCCGTACTCTTGAGCAGTACCTGGAAGAAAACCAGGGGTATCGGTAAAGGTTATCACGGGCAAATTGAAAGCATCTAAAAAACGTATAAAGCGCGCGGCTTTATCCGATGAATTTATATCCAAAACACCGGCGAGGACTTTTGGTTGATTTGCCACGATTCCAATTGGACGTCCATTTATCTTACCAAATCCCGTGATCATCGAACGAGCAAACTTCGAATGAACCTCGAGAAATGTTCCAGGATCGATCACACGTTCAATAACATCCATCATGTCATAAGCTTTATGAGGATCATCTGGAATGATCGTGTTCAGAAATTCATCTGGCTTTACATCAATCGGATTGGATAATGGGGGTTCCTCCATGTTGTTAGAGGGAATGTAAGACAAAAGTTTTTTAACAATGGAAGCCGCATCTTTCTCATCTTTGGCCATGAAATGTGCCACTCCACTTTTGGAATTGTGAACTCTTGCTCCTCCCAAAGATTCTTGTGTAACGTCTTCACCTGTAACAGCTTTTATAACTTCAGGACCCGTTATAAACATCTTAGATGTTTTATCTACCATGATAACGAAGTCTGTGATCGCAGGTGAATAAACGGCCCCACCGGCACAAGGACCGGCAATGACCGTTATCTGAGGTATTACGCCAGACGCAAGCGTGTTTCTGTAAAAAATTTCACCGTAGCCATACAACGAATCAACGCCTTCTTGAATTCGTGCACCACCCGAATCATTTATTCCGATTATTGGAATTCCAAGCTTCATCGCTGTATCTTGAATTTTGGCTATTTTTTTAGCATGCATTTCGCCAAGCGAACCACCTTGGACCGTAAAATCCTGGGAAAATATCGCAACATCTCTTCCATCGATCTTTCCTAATCCCGTTACCACACCATCGGCTGGGAAATACTTCTTATCAAGTCCAAAATAAGTAGATCTGTGCCTTACATGATCGTCCACTTCTATAAAAGTTCCCGGATCGAGAAGAGCCGCGATACGTTCTCTTGCCGTGTACTTTCCTGCAGCGTGTTGTTTCTCCACTCTTTCTTTTCCGCCACCAAGTTTTATCGTTTCTCGACGTTTAATAAGATCCTCATTCTTATCCATTTCACTTTCTCCTTCCTCGGCTACCGCTTTTGGGAACTTCGCTCAACGAGTTCTATAAGAACACCATGCGTATCTTTTGGATGAATGAATGCCACCATTGTATTATCGGCGCCGGCGCTTGGTTCCGAAAGCACTCTGTAGCCATTTTCTTTCATCTTTTTAAGCGTTTCATTGATGTCATCGACCTCGAATGCAATATGATGAAGCCCTTCTCCACGTTTTTCGATGAACTTCGCTATCGTTCCGTTGACATCCAGATCTTCTAAGAGTTCAAGCCTTGATTTTCCGACTTTTATCATGATGATCTTCAATTTTCGATCGTTAAGTATTTCCTCTTCAGTTTCTAAACCGAGTACATCGGAAAAAAGTTTTGCGGATTTTTCTGCCGATTTAACGGCAATTCCCACGTGATCTATTTTAAGTGTTTTCATGTGTTCTGTAGACATTCAGGATTCCCTCCTTCGATAAATTACATATATTTCTAAACATTTGTATCTTGGCGTGAACTATCAATCAACAACACACAGTATAAATTATATCACTCTATTAGGAGAAAACCCACCGCTTTTTGAATTTGATACTTGAAATTATCATATCCTTGATTCAAGTGTCCATAGAATACGATAACAGTTCATCATCAGGCCTTCAAAAGATCTTTTTCGTGTTATCATAAAATATAGAACATCTGCGAAAGAAATGTAGCGTGATGAATTTCAAAAGTTTCTTCGAGAAAAAATAAGAGGAAGGGAACAGAATGGGGCGGTGTAAAAATGAAGAGAAGAAAGATGGAATTAAAGAGAATTATTTTCTCACTTTTGTTTTTTGTCGTGATCGTATCTTTGGGCTTTTCACAACAATTCAATTTTGTGGTTTTTGGAGATAACAGACCATTCAACAATGAAGATCCTCAACCTCAAATTTTTAAAGAAATCGTTCAAAATGTTGAATGGATACACCCTGATTTCGTCGTAGACGTTGGGGACCTCATTTACGGATACGGTGCAGATGCTCAGCGTACACGACAAGAGTACATGGATTTTTTGAATGTTGTGAAAATTTTCAGCATGCCATTTTACACAGTTGTTGGAAATCACGATGTTGCTGGGATAGGTGGACAAAAATATTACGAAACACTTCTGAAGAAGACACTCTATTACTCATTCGATTATGAGAAAAGTCACTTCGTGATTTTGGACACGAATGTGAATTTTCCAAATGGGAAATTCACACAAAAACAGTACAATTGGTTGGTGAAAGATCTCAATTCTGCAACTTCAGCTCAAAACATATTTTTCTTCATGCACAAACCACTTCACGAATATCAAGATTACAGCCAAAATGCGTGGGCCGATAAGTTCATGGCGAAAAAAGTCGATGATCTCATCACGCATTTCAATTCGAAACACCACAATATAAGGATGGTTTTTCAAGGCCATGAGCATCTTTATTGGAGAACCGAATTCAACGGAATAATTTACATGATCACTGGTGGAACAGGTGCTTCTTTGGCTGAGGAGCCACAGAACGGTGGATTTTATCATTTTGTGCTTGTAACGGTTAACGGAACACACGTTAAAACGAATGTCCTTTTACCGGGATATTTCAGCGTGAAGTACCTCAACTCTAACTCAGGAACTTCTGACAAAGTCATGGTTGTCGTAGAAAACCATCTTCCATCCGTTTACGAGGGGTTAAGCGTAAAGGGATTGAAATTCGTTATGCCAGAGGCATCATCTTACAAAGTTAGTGGAAACATACCTTGTAAGATATGGGAAATAACCCGTAACAGCGACGGAACAGCTGATGTGTGGGTTGAGGCAAATCTCGATTTTAATAGTCTCAGTGTGAAATCCGTGTTTAAGGCTGCACTTTCAGCGTTAATTCTTCACAAGATCCCAAATATCTCTTCCTTTGAGAACATATCACGGCTAACTCAGGATATCATTACAGTTAGCGTTTCACACTGAAAACAAATTCAAGGTCAGATACCGTAATAAAAGTCAAGCATAAATTGAATTCTTTTTAGTTTTTCACAAGTACAAGATGTAAAATTGTATTGTGAAGTCATCGTTGAATTTGAGAAGTGAGTGTGGAGGAGCCGAGAGAGCGGAGGAGTGGAGGTGCCCTTTGGCACCATCTTTTCCACTTTTATGCCCGAGGCGGTAGCCGAGACCCGAGAGTGCCTGTGGGCACTCGTCACTTCGACATTCCCGACCAAGGCGATAGCCGCGACCCTTTGGCACCATCTTTTCCACTTTTATGCCCGAGACGGTAGTCGAGACCCGACAGGTTGAGAAGCGGCAGCAGCGATCCAAGAGAGCGCACGGTATTTTTCTTTTTTCGTCAAAACTCTTCAGATATCTTTTTCACATCCTGTGTCGTTCCGCGTTTTATAACGAGGATTTTCTCATCGTTGACCACGACTATGATATCGTCAAGATGTGCAATTGCGACTGTTTTGTTATCGGCGAACACGGCGCAGTTTTTGCTGTCTCTGAAAAGAGCTCTTTTTGAAGATGAATAATTTCCATTTTCGTCTTTCTGAGAAAGTTCGAAAACGGCGTCCCAACTTCCAACATCACTCCATCCAAAATCGGATGGAATGACGAAAATGTTGTCGGCCTTTTCCATAACACCATAATCTATCGATATTGAATCAAGTGATGGATACACATTTGAGATGTCTTTAAGATCATGAATTTTTCTCAGTTTTTCAAATGCTTTGTACAGATCGGGCATGTATTTTTTGAAGGCATTCCACATCGTCGATACTTTGAAGATGAACATTCCGGAGTTCCAGAAGAAATTTCCCGATTCTACGTAAGAATAGGCCGTTTCAAGGTTTGGCTTTTCGTGGAATCTTTTCACACGAATAACACCTGGAGTGTCTGATTTTGAAAGGGAATTCTTTTTCACTTCTATGTATCCGTAACCTGTTTCGGCACTTTTGGGTTTTATCCCGAGTGTAACGATCGCTTCGTTTTTCAACGCAAAATCTGCCGCTACTTTGAGGGTTTTTACGTATTCATCAACGTCTTGTATGTAGTGATCGGATGGAAGAACAATTGCCAGATCGTCATTTTTAAATTTTGATATTCCCAGAGCAATCGCTGCCGCAGTGTTTTTGGCCATCGCTTCAAAGATAACGTTGTCTTTTGAAATGCTCAATTGTTCGAATATATGATGAGAATGATTTTTGTTAGTGACGATAAATATGTTCTCTTTCGGAACCAATTTCTGTATTCTTTGAAATGTCTCCTGAATCATGGTTAGCTCGTTTGAGGTGATCTTAAGAAATTGCTTAGGTTTTTCTTGTGTGGACTTGGGCCAAAATCTTGTACCTGAACCTCCTGCAAGGATCAGAGCTTTTATGTGCACGAATTCCACCCAACTTTCGCTTGTCATGATCTTACGTACCGATTATAACGCATTGTTGGCACAATTTTGTAGTGTTCTTTATGCACAGGATTAAAAATGTTTTCTTACACTATAATAGAAACGCCAAATTGGGCGACTTCACTTTTAACCACCGTATTATTTTATTTGAAAACTTCGTTGATCCATTCCCTCAATTGATCCAACTTCATCTTCGTAATCAATACCATCTCGACATCATCTTTCTTTATAGAAAGCGCTGTGAATCCTTTTGATTTAAACTGTGCCGTAAGATCGCTTGTTGAGATGTCCTGCCCGCTTTGAAAAACGTATGCAACTATTATTTTATTGAGATTCGTCTTCCCCGATACGATCACAACTGAAATATCTCTTATGGATATCGATGTAATACTCACATTGTCGAGCTTTGACACCAGTTTCCAAAGGTAAATTTCCATAGAGCTCGGAGGCTTTTTTATTATCTTGAACTTTTCTATCACAGCGTTAAAATATGAAAGTGGTATGGCCTTAATCCAATCGTAATCTATCGTTATGCTACCTTTTTTATGATCAATCTTCAGATATCCAATGATCAAAGAAGGCTCTAAAATCATTGCGGTATAAGTAGCGTTGCGGCTTTTGATAACGAGTTTGAGGGATTTTACTCCATGATAATACGTTGTGGAAGTGGACACAATCGTTGAAGCCTTAGAAACGTCTTTAATAAAAGTTTGCTCTGCATCGACTATGGTAGCCGGCGATAGCCTCATTTTATTTCCGAAAACGATATAGGTCTTTTCCCCTATAGAAGACCATTCGAATTGCTGAGGAGCCACGATTTTAACGATTTCGTTGTATCCATTTCTCAAAATATTTTCATATCGAATCTTCGTCGTACTTCCCTTTTCTTGTTCAACGACTATCCTATGTCCTTCAATTACTTGTGAAGCGTAAGATGAAACGATATCTTTGATCAAAGATGAAAACGCGACTGATGCTAACAACAACAAAACGGACAAACTGAACAATTTTTTCAAAATTGATCACTCGCATATTTTATCTTTACGAGATAATCGAGATTTGATTGAGAATTCACCTCTGTTGCAGGATTAGAATTGAGCATTTTTATCCCGCTTAATGCCACTTTTTCATACATAACATCTTTGGTCGAGAAAGAACTCATCGTGTAAAACGTACCTAAAACTATTAACGCAGCTGTAGGAAGAGCAACTCTAAAAATCCTTTTTGTTGCATTTTTGAATTTCACTCTTGAGACGATCTTGTTTTTGAGGATGTTCGAAGCTCTGAATTCAGTTCGAAGTTTAATAAATTCTCTCATCTGGTTGTAGTTTTTTACAAAGGCACGACACTCCGCGCAATTTTTGAGGTGTTCTTTGAATTCACTCTGTTCTTTCTCGGTTAGTTCCTCATGAACGAACTTTTCCCTATAATCCTCACATTCCATCATGATCTCTCCCCAACAATCCAAGATTATTTTCTAGTATTTCTTTAAGCCTTTCTCGTGCATAGTGCAAACGACTTTTCACCGTACCTATTGGTTTATTAACGATATCCGCTATATCAGCATAACTCATGTTTTCAATCTCTCTAAGTGTTATAAAAAGGCGATCTTCCTTTGTTAAAGAATCTATGGCCTTGTGTAGCTCCTCTGCCGATATTTCTTTCAAGAATTCATCAGAAGGACGAGTGTATTCAACTGGTTCTGGTAATGTTTTGTTATCTTTTTCTTCTACACCAAAAGTCGTCAAAATCTCTCGACGCTTACGCTTCTTCGAAAGCATATCTTTACATACGTTAACCGTTATCCGATAGACCCACGTTGATAGCGCAGAATCTCCCCGAAACTTGCGAATGTTTTTATACACCCTGATAAACACTTCCTGGATAACATCCTCAACGTCATCTACTCCAAGATAGGACTTCGCAATTCTTCCGATCTTTTCTCCATACTCTGTGTAAAGTATCTCGTATGCTTCAGGCTTTCCATGCTTCAATTCGTCTATCAGATTAGAATTTTTCAAGGAAACCTACCACCTATTCTATTCGACTGAAAATCATTTATTAAGTTCAATAAAACCAAAAGATCCCCGCTTATTAAACGGGGATTTTCATATCGCAACATTCAAAAATTATCTTGCTTGCTCTTGAGAAGTTAAAGCTTTAACCCTCTTGATCAGTCTTGACTTTCTACGAGACGCTTGATTTTTATGTATTGCACCGATCTTGGCAGCTTTATCTATCTTGGAAAAAGCTTCACTGATCTTAAGAGGAAGATCTTCGCCACCATTTTCTGCGGAGATGATTACCTTTTTAACAGCCGTTTTAAATTTGGATTTCGCTATTTGATTTACAACTCTTTTCCTATCAGAAGATCTCACGCGTTTCCTGGCAGACCTTGAATTCGCCATTTGCCAGCCTCCTTTCGTTCGCTTCTTTCAACTTTTACAAAGATCATTTTAACACACGAAATTCAAAAATCAAAGTCAAATCCATATTTATATTTATTTTTGGTGATATCATAGCTCAAGTATCCATTCAATTCAAAACTTCTGTATAAAAACGAGTCAAATCCCAAACCGGATTTCACTCCAATTACGATATTCCCATTTTCGATTTGATACGAAGAAAATTGAGATATGTCAAGATACTTCAATCCATATTGACCTGTCACATCATACAGATCAATATGAAATCTCGGAAAACTCAGAGACTGAATGAATTTGATAGAATCATTTTTGAAATTCATTCCGATTTCCAAGACATTTGAGAAGAACGGGAGAGCACTTAACAAAGTGACATTGTAAGTCGGAGTTGACGGCTTAAGGACGGAAAAACTCCCTTTCCATTGCGAGTAAAGAGATTCTACACCTGTAGGATTGTTGGGAATAAAAGAAGGGTTCCACTCCAGGACTCCTGAAAACTCGAATTTATCACTCAGATGCGTTCCACTTGCTTCGATGGTGTATCCGAGTGTGGGATAAAAAAGCGCATCCCTTTCAAAGAAAAGAGTCGTTATCGGCAACGAGAATTGTCCACTCAAAGATTTCAAATTTGTACTCAAAAAGCTTTGAACAGAAAGTACATACCTGTTGTAATTTATCATCCCAACGATCAAATTGTCACTCGTTTTATCAGTAGAGATGTTTCCAAGAGCATAGAAGTTATTCTGACCGAGTCTGTCTCTTAAAATGTCAAATCCACTAAGTGAATATATTAAAGAAGTTCCATCGTAAGAGACCAAAGGCATGACACCGCTTCCAATAGTTTGCAGAGCGTCTAAATACGGTTTAGACTTTTTATTCACACTTAAATACACTTGTGTCATGTTTATTGAAGGATCGTACAACTTCTTTGAAAGTGTGAATCCCTTTACAAGTTTTGCCGATTGCTTCCATCTGTCTATCACGAACAAATCATATCCACTTTTTGTATATCCGGCATAAAACAATTTATCACCGATCATTTTCGGAGAAAATGCACCTTCGGTGATATTCGTGATTTTGTAGAATTTTCCGGTTTCCAAATCCACAGTGTAAATATTGAAGATCCCATTACGATCTGGCTTTGAAGCGGAGAAAGTCAGATATTTGCCATCTTTGCTTACAACTGGATCACTTTTGAGAAAGTTTCCCGTTACGATCCTGTACAGCTTTCCTCCATCTAATTCGTAAATATCCTCAACACCATTTGCGTTGGCAGAAAGGTAAACTTTTCTCCCAAAAGTGCTCAAAGATGTGATAACTAAAGGAATAGGATGAACAAGTGTCTTGAAAGTGCCTTCCTTGAGTTTGTATTCTCCTATTGAATACAATCCTCCACTCTCCTTGGAATAAACTATCTCGTCATCCGAAAACCACGCTATAGAAATTGCACCCTCAAGCGGTAATTCTTTCACCGAATGATTCTCCAAATTCAGCAGAAAACACTGTGTGTAATCATGAAAGCCGCCATCTTTAGCAACGAATCGAGTGAATATCAGGGATTTTCCGTTTGGAGAAACGGCAATGGATCTGACGTATCCACCTTGATAAAGAAAACCTCCGGGTTCGTACACAGATGAAGAACGTGCACTTGAAATATCCAATCTTTTTATCTGTGCTACATTGTCACCACTTTCCGAGTAATAGTACACGTATTTATCACTTGCCACATTTGCAAGGGCTGTCCACCTGCCTGAATGTGTGATCCGAATACCTTCCAAGGGCTGATCAATTGATTTTATTTTCTGGGACACATCATTTTTAACTTTGGTAATCCATTCTGAAACTATTTTCGAGAAAGGCTTCTTGATAACTTTTGAAAAAGCGTTGGCAACACCCAAACTGTGATTTTCAGAAAGCACATCAACTGCCCTTTTAAGTGTTGTCGCACCGTAAGTTTCGACAATATATCTTATAAAACTCCCACCTATCATGTAAGGCGCGCCTATGGGGTACCAGCCGTCTGAACTGTACGTCGCAGCTCCGCCAAGACCTTTGAACCTTCCTGACAATACGAGTCCGCGCATGTACATTTCAAAAAGTGGGTCGTTTAGCCTACCGTGTCCATCGTTGAATGAAGTTTCTGAATATTCGGCAAGTCCTTCTTGGAGATATGCCGGAATGAACACGGAATTGTAAACAGTTGATAAAGGAGTACCGTATACTCTGACTTCTGACCTTCCACCGATTTGCGTTAGCAATATGTGGGTGAGTTCGTGTGTGAAAACGAAGTTAACCCAGCTTCTCATGGTTTGGGAAAAAAATCCGCGAGCTGATGAGTTCAAAAATATGAAGATCGTGTTGTCAACCGGATCTGCAAGAGAATTCACGATGTTGGTATCATTTTCAAAAACGACCGTTAACTTCGAGAAGGGCTGAAAATTGTAAAAATCCGTGACACGTTCGTAAATTTCGTCTCCATCCTTCAAAAAAAGATTCACCGCGTATTCGCATCTGGGTTCGTACACCACATTTATATATTTGGTTGAAACAACTCGATATCCTACCCCTGGATTGGAAAACACCGGAATGAATGGATTCATGGCCGAAAAAGCGGTAATAGCCACAAAAAACAAAGTCGCTACGACGAATGATTTCCACCAAACTTTCATAGAATTTGCGTCAAGGAAACTCTCCGATTCATTGGAGAGAGGAATTGACGTATCCTCCTTTCAAAAAGGATAATTATGCCAATTGACATAAGGACTTACTTTCAATAATACCTCCGCATTTGTGCGGGAGGTGATTGATATTTACTTCGTGGAAAGCTCAATTCGAAATACTTTTTCTCCATTTGGAGCCAATTCAAATTTCCAAGTGGGCGTAACGGACGTACCCTGGTAAACTTTCTCAAATCCACCTTCAGAGTAAGATATGGTGTATATAGGATATATCCAAAATTTTGCCCTCTCACTTAGTTTCATATTCACAAAAACCTTTTCATATTCTGCCACAGCTGAAAGTTCATCGGAATCGAATTCTCCTTTGTACGATGCGAGATGCTTTTCTCCCCCATCCAAGTATCTGTCAGGTGCATCGCCAGCCATAAGATTTATGGTAAGTTCTGATCCGAAATGCAAAGGAACCACTCGATTTGATCTGTTGCGTATTTTGTAAGAAACGATGAGACTCTTTTCTCGCAATTCAAAGCTTTTCTCCACATCCAACGACAACCACTCAGGCCCAATCCAAACGTGTCCGTGACGCACAAAGGTATGTCCATCAACGATTTCATACGGCTGATTCACGAAGTCCCCTTGTTCTGAATATTTGGAAGCTGAATATCCATCCAAAGTGACATTGCTATCGAAAAAATGATCCATAAAGGCAAATCTCTCATACCAGTCAAAGCTCAGATATTTATTCAATCCTTCTTCTTTCGTGAGCACAACATCGTGTATCGTCTTTGCCTGTCCCATTTTCTCCAATTGTTCATGAGTGATAGCCTGAGACATAAGTTCATGATAAACTTCGTGTCTTCTGGTAAGGGAATTGATGAGGTTGTATTCCGGACTTTTGAGATCTATTTCCAGTACTCTTCCTCCATAATCCGGATCTACAACAATACTAAGTTCGTGATTTTTCATAACGATCTCTTCAAATCCATCTTTATCGTAGTCTAATCTTTCAACTTTGGTTTCGTGTGTTTCGTCAATTCTTTTCTCGGCGCGAATCAAATGCTTGTAAACCGCCGCTCTAAGATGCGGAAGATAAAGGCCGCCGAAAACTCCATGCCAATAGACATCATTGCACTGTCCTTTCCAGTATTCATCTAAAGTTTCTGGAGAAATATTCTTGCTTTTTTTCATGAGTTCATGCAGGTAAAGCATCTTTTTGTGCATGAGATTGGATTCGGTATATTTGGCAAGAAAGGTGCGCCAAAGACCACCTTTTAAAAACATTTCCATTGAATTGTATTTCCCATCTTTCTTGAGTTCAGAGATCAACGTTTCGAAATCCGCGCGCGCCCGCGTTGGTAAAGCCCATTCCATCATCTCGCTGTAAGAGGCGATGGGAAGATACGTTCGGCCTAAAGAGCTCGAGGAGTCAACATACTGAGAAAAGCTCTTCATATGAAGCCAATCTTCATTTTCTTCAATCGCGTTGAAGAATGAATCCAACCATTTTTTATTGTAAACCTGTTCGTAAGTTCCTGGCCAGACCCCGAACTTTTCTCCATCGTCAAACATGACGAGTGCGTTTTTACCTTCTGGTGTGGCATGATCTTTCAACAGTTCTATTGTTTTCTTAGGATCTTCAAATGGGATGAGGTAACGAAGCTTCTTGGATATAGGGAAAACTTTCAGTGTGTAACCTTCTTCTTCAGTCGTGTAATAGCCAACAAGCTCATCGTCATAATGTCCGGCACTTTTGAAATGTGTGTCATCCACAACGACATATTCTATCCCTGCCAAAACAAGAGATTTAACGATTTGAGGCTCCCAAACTCTTTCGGCAAGCCACATTCCTCGAGGCCTGCTCCCAAACATTTTTTCTACTTTATCTGAGAGTTTTTTTATCTGTCCAATTCTGTCGTCTTCTGGTATAACTGGAATTATGGGTTCGTAGAATCCACCTGTAAAAATTTCCACTTGTCCTTTTTGCACAAGATGGCGTAATCTTTCAATGTAATCGTGGTGTTTCTCATCTATTTTTTCCAGTAGCCAACCTGTAAAATGAATGGCAACCCTTATTTTCGGGTGAAGCTCAAGCATTTCTACGAATGGCTTGTACGATTTCTGAAAAGCGTCTTCGATCACAAAATCGAAATTTCCAACTGGTTGATGATTGTGAATGCCAAATAAAAAATTAACAGTGTTCAATTAAGCACCTCCTAATTCTTTTTTTTCTTTTTCTTAGCGTTTTTTATTTTATACTTCAGCTCGTATTCGTATGGAATAGGATGATCGAAAGAAAGTCTAAGCTCCATTTTTAAATCTTTTGCCAGTGATTGCACTACTTTTTCGTCTATGTAATTTTTCAGAGTTTCATGTGCTTTTATTTCCACAACATCGAGCGTTCCATTCCCGTTTTTCAGATCCTCTATTTCGTGAATGAGGTTCCTTACGCGATGCAAAGGAGACAATATAGCACCATCGCCAGCACACATTGGACATTTAACTTTGTAAAATTCTCTTAACGGAGGCGAGATGCGCTTTCTTGTCATTTCCAAAAGTCCCAATTCTGAAAATTCCACAATTGAAGTGCGCACTTTGTCTTTCTTCAATTCTTCCTCGAGAACGTGGATTACGAGTTGACGTTCAGATTCATTTGCCATATCTATGAAATCAACTATTATTATTCCGCTTTCATTTCTTAACCTTAACTGTCTTGGGATTTCTTTAGCACTCTCTATGTTAGTTCTCAATATGAGATCTTCAGAATCAATTCCAGAAGTGTTAGAGCCGGTATTCACGTCTATTACGAGTAGTGCCTCGGTCGGATCGAAATAAAGTACGCCTCCGCTCGGAAGCTTTACTACCCTGGAAAGGGAAGATATTATTTGTTTTTCAATTCCCAATTTTTCAAAAGCATAACCTTGTATCAGACGAATTATAGGTTTGTTATTAGACTTGAAGGAGGACACGAACTTTTGAACTAATTCGTATGTTTTTTGATCATCGGTTACGATTTCGTCTACGGTGTTATCCAATCTCTCCCTCAGTATGTATTCTAAAACACCCGGGTTTTCGTACAAAACTTGGGGTTTTCTTGCATGTCGAAACTTCTTTTGGATTTCTTCCCATCGTTTGCACAATACATCCATTTCTTTTTCCAATTCGGCTTCCTCGACGTTTTCAGCTGCCGTTCTGACTATGACTCCCCGGCCTTTCGAAATGGATTTCGCTATGGAGTAAAGCCTCTTTCGCTCTTTTGGATTCTCTATTTTTCTGGAAACGCCTATGCTAGAAATCTGGGGCATGAATACTAAGTATCTGCCGGCTATACTTATGTAAGATGTCACCTGTGGTCCCTTAAGCCCCATGGCATCCTTTTTGACTTGTACCATGATCTTTTGTTTAGGTTTGAGCATCTCCACTTTAAGTACGCCTCCATTTCTTGGCTTTGAAGCGTACAGATCGCGCTCTCTGAGAAAAGCGTTTTTACCCTCACCGATGTTAACAAAAGCAGCCTGAAGATTAGGAACAACGTTTTCTACCCTTCCGAAATATATACTACCAGCAATGGATTCTTCATCCGCTTCTTCCAAATAAACTTCAAAAAGCTGTTCATCTTCCAACATTGCCAATCTCAAACCTTCAAATTTCGAATTGCTGATAACTATTCTTTTTAGGGAAGTTCTACTTGTGACTATGATTACCACCTCTTGTTGGAATATATATATAAAATTATACCATCAAAAACTGTTCAAAATACCTGTAATTACAAGATCCCATCCGTTCGCCAATACGAAGAGCAAAAGTTTGAATGGTAATGATACCATTACAGGGGGGATCATGATCATTCCCATTGCAAGCAGTATCGATGCGACAACCATATCGATCAAAATGAACGGTATGTACAAAAGCACACCAATTTTGAAGGCGATTTTCAATTCGCTTATGACGAAAGCTGGTATTAGCACAGAAGTCGGTATATCAGAAAGTTTTTTGGGATCAGGTAACTTTCTATACCTGGTAAAGAGCAATATTGAATCGCCATCTTTGTGCTTTATTATCTCCGAGTACATGAATTGTCTGAATGGTTGGACACCTTTTTCAAATGCTTGTTGATATCCAATTTTTTTACTCATATAAGGCTTTAAAGCGTTGTTGTACGCGTTTGTGAAGGTCGGTTGCATTATGAAAAAAGTCATGAACAAAGCCAGACCTATTAGAATTTGGTTAGGAGGAGATTGTTGAGTTCCCAAAGCGCTTCTTAGCAACGAAAAGATCACGATTATTCTTGTAAACGACGTCATAAGCACCAGAATTGCTGGAGCTATAGATATAACCGTGATTATAAGCAATATTGCGAGAGTTGTCGTCAATTGACCATTCGTTGGAGTTCCTCCAACGGTAACCGTTACGCTCGGTAAATTCGGTAAAGTCGGGGGTTTAGGTCCCTGAGCGAAAACGCTCAAGTTAAAAAAGAAGAGAGGCAGAAACAAGATTTTTTTCTTCATTTCAATTCGTTTATCCTATCTATCTGACTTTTCAAAAAATTCTTCCCCAATTTGGAAAAAAGAATTTTTGAAAACTTCGAATCGGTTTCTTGAATCTCCAGATCTTTTATATCCTCTGGATCCTCTAATCTTCCAATGATATCTGTACTTGAAGGGGTACAAGCTATAAATACATACTCATCCTTCAATTTGACGAGATATAGAACCGTGCTTTTGCCAAGAGATAAAGAATCTAAAACTCTTATGTACTTGGATTGCATATGACGCACACCAAATTTTTTCACAAAATACAAGATAACGAGAAGAGCGATTATTATGAGAACAGTAGAAATAAGAAATGCTAAGTTGGGAAAACTTCTAGCTATTCCCGATACCGGCGTGGCAGGAGGCACTTTTAACGTACCTCACTTACCAACTTTTGAAAGCGCCTCTACCACTCTTCCTTGCTGGAAAGGCTTTACTATGAAATCTTTTGCTCCAGCTTGAATGGCTTCAACAACCATCATCTGTTGGCCCATAGCACTGCACATGATAACATTTGCATTTGGGTCAATTTCCATTATTTTTTTGGTAGCTTCGATACCGTTCATATCTGGCATCGTTATGTCCATGGTGACAATATCTGGTTTAAGTTCTTTGTACTTTTCAACAGCTTCAGCACCGTTTGATGCTTCACCAACTACTTCGTATCCTCCCTTGATTATTATATCTTTGAGTAGCATTCTCATAAAGGCCGCATCATCCACTATCAAAACTCTCTTCGCCATCAAACATACCTCCTTAGTTCTCGTTGAGTTCGTCTTCTACAAACTTCGATACGTCGATCAGAACAAGAACTCTATTCCCTTTTTGGATTATACCTTTAAAGTACTTTGACTCTTCCGCTTTGATCGATGAATTCAAATCGGATGGATCAACCCACATAACTTCGGTTACACCATCTACAAGGAATCCTATCTCGTTTTTATCTACTTTTGTGACGATCACATCTGCTTCTTCATCATTTTCCACATTAATGTTAAGAATATTTTTCAGTTTTATGACTGGAACGATCCTTCCTCTGAGATTCATTACTCCTTTAATAAAATCTTTAGAGTTCGGAACGGACGTGATATCAGTTTTTTCAACGATCATCTCGATTATCCCAATATCAATTGCGTACTCATGATCCCCGAATTTGATCCCTAACACTTCAAATGGACGTTCAAGTTGTTTTAAAGCCACCATTCTCACCTCTCAAGTGCCTTTTGAACAAGGGAAGGTACATCAATTATGAGAGCTATGGAGCCATTTCCAAGTATGGCGCCACCGCTAAATTCTTTTGTTTCTCTGAAAAGCTTGCCAAGAGCTTTAATAACTATATCCTGTTGACCTATAAGTTTGTCAACAATAAAACCATACTTTCTGGATTTGTAATTCGTAACGACTAATTCAGATTGCCCATCGAAGCTCTCTGCACCAAAATAAGAACGCAAGTCCACTACCGGAACGATCTCACCCCGTATGATCGCGGTTTTTCTTCCTTCAACATCTTTTATATCACTCTCTTTTAAAGAAAGCGTACTATCTATCGCGGATATTGGTATGGCATAAACGAATTTGTCAACTTCAACGAGTAAAGCTTGAATGATTGAGAGGGTAAGTGGAAGTCGTAGAATGACATTTGTGCCCTTTCCCTCTACACTTTCAATATACACAGAGCCATTCAAAGACTCTATGACCTTTTTCACAACGTCCATTCCCACACCACGACCAGATATTTCCGTAGAATTTTCATTCGTTGAAAATCCCGGAGCAAATGTAAGATTCAAGATCTCCTCCTGACTCATCGTGGCCACTTCATATTCCTGTATAATTCCTTTATTCAAAGCTTTGCGGATGATCTTCTCTTTATTGAAACCGCGCCCATCGTCGCTAACTTCTATGACAACACTATCACCTTCTTGTCTGGCTGAGAGGGTCACTTTACCAACTGGCGGCTTACCAGCACCTATTCTTTCTTTTTCTGATTCTATTCCATGATCTATGGAGTTTCTTATCATGTGAACAAGCGGTTCTCCAATTTCATCCGCAACTGCTCTATCAAGTTCAGTATCCCTTCCTTCGATCACGAAATTTATTTTCTTACCGAGGTTCTTTGAAAGATCCCTGACCATTCTTGGAAATCTATCAAAAACAAACGACACAGGTATCATCCTGATTTGCATGACTGTACTCTGTAAATCGAGTGTTATTCTGGCAAGTTGGGAAAGACTCTCGTCCACTTCTTTTATCTTGTACTTTTTCAACGTTTCTTCAATTCTGCTTCTACTGATCACCAATTCTGCCATAAGATTCATAAGAGTATTCAGTTTTTCAACGTCCACTCTCACACTCTGTGTGAGTTTGACACGCCGCTTATCCGCTTTGCTTTGCACTTTTTCCTTCTCTTCTTTTTGAACTGATTCAGGATGCGGATTCTCTTTCTTTTCTTGTTCCTCGCTCTTTTTATCTTCAAAAGGTTTGATGGTAACTTTTTGAACTTCAGAAACATTGATAACGAGATCATGAAGCTCATCCATTTTCATGGGAGTTATGGTAACAAGTCTAACATTCGTTTCAAAATTTTCCTTTTCTATTTCCTCAACAGGTGGATCGGAATAAATAACCTGCCCGCCATTTTCCTCTATTTTGTGAAAAACTATGTACATTCTTGCGGATTTCATCACGGAATCCTTCATAAGCTCCACGTTTAAATCGTAGACATTCAAACCTTTTTGCATGGCTTTTTGTGCAACATCTCTGACGGCATCTGAAAAAACAACATCACTTTCTGATTCCGAACTTTCCGATTCTGAACTCTCTTTCACATCGTCCTTCGATGGACTGGAGCTGGCCTTTTCTCCCTTTTCAGAAGATTCAGGTTTGTTGGATATCATGTTTAAAATTTCTTCCACGTTCAAATCCGAATCGTCTCCACCATTCTCAATGCTGAGTATCACTTCATCGAGTTTGTCTATTCCCATAAAGAGCAAGTCGATGAGATTTTCAGTAAGCTTCGCCTTTCCGCTTCTTACCGAGTCAAGCAAGTTTTCCAATGCATGGCACATTTTAGACATTTTCCCAAAACCCATCGTAGCGGCTGAACCTTTGAGCGTGTGCATCAAGCGAAATATCTCGTCAATGGCATCTTTGGAACTCATATTCGATTCAAGTTCCATGACGGCATTGTTTAAAGCTTGGATGTTTTCTTTAGATTCTTCGACAAAAACTCCAAGGTATTGGCTCATATCCACAACAAACACACCCCTTTTCCCAAAAATCAAATTGGGCTTTCACTTAGTTTAAATTAAAACCTTCTTTTTAAGCGTGTGCAATTTCTTGAACATTATATCATCTTACGAGAAAATTGGAAAGTTCCACAAAATTGTCCACTGACAGTTCTTCGGCTCTTGCTTTTTCTGAAATTCCATTCTTTTTCAAAAAATAGGTCAGATCATTTAAACCCTTCAAGTTGTTCTTCAGCGTTTTTCTTCTGTGTGAGAAAGAAAGACGAACGATTTTATCAAGAAGTTTTTCATCCTTAACAAGTGAAAGCCATCGATTCGTTTGGGTTATTTTCAGTACAGTCGAATCCACATTCGGAATGGGAAAAAACGCGTTGCGATCTACATCGAAAAGTTTCTTGACATCTGCTCTTAAAGCCACAAATACGCTAAGAGAGCTGTATGCTTTCGTCCTTGGCTTGGCAAAAAGTCTCTGAGCATATTCCCTTTGTATCATAATGGTTATGGAAGGAATTTGCATTTTAAAGAGTTTTTTCAGTATTGGAGTGGAGATGTTGTAAGGTATGTTGGAAACACATTTGTCTACTTTTATTCGTTCGTTAAAACTCAAAAAATCCTGGAAAATGAACTTCACTCTTTGACCATTGAATTTCTTTTTCAATCCTTCGAAGAGATCACGATCTATTTCGAAAGATATGAGATTTGCACCCTTTTCAAGCAACGCCTCCGTTAGTATCCCTTTGCCTGCCCCTATTTCAAGGATCGTTTCACCTTGAGATACATCGGATTCCTCAACCATTCTTCTTGCTATGTATGGATCTGTCAAAAAAACCTGTCCAAAACGTTTTTTGGGCAATTTCTCTACACTCCTATCAAAAAAGGGGCCTTTAAGCCCCCAGTGTTGGCGGAGAGAGTGGGATTTGAACCCACGGAGCAGTTTCCCGCTCATACGCTCTCCAGGCGTACGCCTTCGACCTCTCGGCCATCTCTCCGAATGTCAACCACATTTCAACTATGACGATGTTGATTATACCTGAAAGGGAGTTTTTAGTCAAGTAAACCTACTGTATCAAAAAAGACTACACTGATACAAATTCAGCCACAAGTTTGATACTTTTTTTGACTGCCGGTGTTTTGAAAACCTTAGCCGTGTCGTCCAATCTTATAAGCCATCCATCTTTTTGGCGTTTCACCAAAAGGTAGTACATCTGGGAGAAATTGTCATCCGTGGCTACGACCTTTATGAGATATCCATATTTTCCCTCAAAAATTCCCTTGAATTGAACGATCGAACCTGAATCCCTTAATTTACTCACAGAGAGTTCTTTGAGCTTTTCAAAATTCAGTTCTTTTAGGTGCGCATGCGGCACATAGCATCCCTCCAGAATTCTTTTCAATTCAAAATGACGTGGATGTACAACTATTGACCATGATTTCTTTCCAAAACTCTCCCACTTTCTTCCGTATTTCGTCGCTTTTATTGGTTTGAGCTGATGAACATCAAATGGTATTTCGAGTCGCTCCATGTTCTTCTCCGTCCACTTCAAATAATATTGATCGTCTGTAACTATGACGAATTTGCCATGAAGTTTCAAAACAGTTGCCACACTCTTCAGAAAGTCATCTCCGAAAAGCCTACGCTTCGACTGAGATGCTTTCGGCCACGGGATTGGATAGAAAGCGAGAATGAGATCCACACTCCTGTCAGAAAAGATTTCACGAATCAAGAATCTGGCATCTCCCTTGATAAATTTGATGTTTTTCAATCCAAGCTTGCCAGAACGTATAGAGGCTTTTTCACACGAAATTTCCGAATTTTCAATTCCCACGAAAAAGTCCTTCGACCTTACTTTTGCCATACGTGTTATGAGCTCGCCATTGCCAAACCCCACTTCAACTACGAGCTTTCTTCCAATGTTCCAATCAATTGGCATTGGAGAGTCCGACAATTCGAGAATGTAATTTTCAAGAAATCTGGTATTCTTCGAAGCTTTGGAGACGATAGAGTTTTGCGTATATCCCATTTTCCTTCATCAACTCCTCATGACTGCCCTCTTCTACTATTTCACCATCGCTTATTACCACAATTCTGTCAACATTTCTAATCGTCGAAAGTCTATGTGCTATGAGCACCGTCGTTCTGTTCAACGTGAGTTTTTGAATGGCATGCTGAATCATAGACTCCGTCTCGACATCGACATTGCTGGTGGCTTCATCCATTATCACAACCTCAGGTTTTCTCACGAATACACGTACGATAGAGATAAGCTGTCTTTGGCCTGTAGAAAGATTAGTCCCGCTTTCTCTCACCTTTGTATCCACACCATTTGGAAGGGAATTCACGAATTTTTCAAGTTCAAGATCGTGAATTGCCTTCAAGACCGTATCACGTGATATTCTCTTATCCCACAGTGTGATATTCTCAAGGACAGTGCCAGAAAACAGCATCACTTCTTGAAGAACTACGTTGACTTTAGTTCTCAGCTCTTCAATTGGGCATTTTTTTAGTTCCACTCCTCCGATTTTAACACTTCCACTTGAATAGTCGTAAAGCCCTGTCAAAATGGAGGATATCGTGGATTTCCCAGCACCTGTATGTCCCACTATTGCGATTTTTTCTCCACTCTTAACGTTCAGTGAAATTCCCTTCAGTGTCCATTCATCACTGTTGTAGGAAAACCAAAGGTTATCGATAACGATTTCACCGGAAAGAATACGTGCGCTTGATTTAGTAGGCCTTTGTGGAAGTGGTATATTCAAAAGTCCGCGTATTCTCTCAACGGAAACCATGGTAGACTGAAGGTTAGAAAAATTTTGAGCCATGTCATTTATGGGTTGGAAAATCATTCCAATGTACGTGATGAAGGCAAAAAGTGTCCCTATCTCAACGTTTCCAGCTATAATGGCATGTGCTCCGAACCAAACAAGTAGTGTAATGGCGAAGTACCTCGTGAAACTTGTTATCGGTCTGAAAATGGCATTAACGAGTATCATTTTCAATGTCGAGTGATAATAGTTATCGTTGATCTTATAAAATTCACGCGATTTTTCGATTTCTCTGTTGAACAGAAAAATCACCATTATCCCACTTATGTGTTCTGCCAAAAAGGCATTGACGGCTGCGAGCTTCGCCCTAATAACACGATAAATCTTTCTTGAAAAAAACCTGAACAGATACGTGATCAACACAACCGCTAAAAAAACGGGGAGAACTACCAAAAAGAGATACCTATTCATGGTAAAGAGTACATACAAAATTCCAATTATGAGAAAGGTATCTTTGAATATTGAAACCAATATTTTTGAGAACATGTCGTTTAAATTCTGAGTATCGTTGGTTACACGTGTTACAAGCCTACCACTGATATTCGAATCAAAAAACTTCATAGGTTGTCTCAAAATATGATCGAAAAGTACATTTCGCACATCGTTAACGGTTTTTATAGCCACCATTTGAGACGTCCACACTTGGGCATAGGAAGCGAAGAATATGATCAGATAGATGATGAAAATCTCGATCGCTATCATGACGACACCATTTATCTTCATACTTTTTATGTCTTTTGCGCTAACTGGATATTCATGCCCCTCGCCTTTGATGAACGTTTTACTTCCTTCGTGGATCAATTTGTACTTTCCATTTAGTGACGGAATGAAATAAGTTGATCCGGATCTAATGGATCCCTGAGATGGGACCTGAGTTGTAGAATAATTGGTGGGGTAAAGATAAAGATTTATGGCATTTTTACTCAAATAAGGAGGAATGAGATTCATGAAGCTTGCAAACATCATGAGTGCAATCGATAAACTCAGTATTTTCCAATAGGGTTTAACGTGTTTGAAAATCCAAGAAAATAATTTCAAATTTTCAAGAAATGATACGTTGTATTCTTCTTTTTCAGCTTTGCCCATTAGCTTACCGATTTTTCGCTTTCTGTGTGAAGAAGTTTCTGAAGGATCGATATCTTCTCTCTTATTTTAGAATTTCCCTTCCGGAGTGACTCATCGACTTTTTTATACGCGTACATAACCGACGAATGATCCCTTCCAAACCATTTTCCAAGCTCGGAAAAGGTCTTGTGCATATATTTTCTGGCAAAATACATGCCTACTTGTCTTGCCGATGAGAGCCTGGCCGTTCTCAATTTTGCGTCCAGTTCTGCTGGAAGTACATCAAAAACACTTGACAATGCTTGAAAGAATCTCTCTTTCTCCGAATTTCCAACTCTAACAGGTGTACGCTTTCCCACAACGTCTTTGACAACATCCGAGATCAGAGAGTTATTCACAGTTCTTTTGACACTTTTGAAAACGAGTTTTGTCACTATTCCTTTGATCGTTCGTATGTTATCGGAAGACATTGCTATTTCCTTTGCCATATCATTAGTTAAGAGTATTCCATTCCTTTTTGCAAAGGTTCGTGCGATCTGCATTCCAGTCTCTATGTCAGGCTTGTAGACTTTTACAACAAGTCCCATTTGAAAACGTGAAACCAAACGAGGTTGAAATTCAGACAATTGCGTAGGTGTCCGATCGCTACAGAGAACTATTTGTTTGGAATGATCTATCAAATGATTAAGAGTGTGAAAAAGTTCTGATTGTATTCCGTTTTTCCCTATCAGAAATTGGATGTCATCTATTATCAACACATCTATTTTTTCTCGAAAAGACTTCCTGAATTCCTGTGTTGTTCCACTCCTTATAGACATGACGAGATCGTTCATGAATTTCTCTGCAGTTACGTACAGTGCACGCATATCAGGGCTGTTTTTCAAAATGTAGTTACCCATAGAATGAAGAAGATGCGTTTTTCCAAGACCTACCCCACCGTATATGAAAAATGGATTCATCTTACTCAAATTCTTGGCCACCTCGAGTGCTCCATCGTAAGCTTCTTCGTTGAATGGACCAACCACAAAATTTTCAAAGGTATACTCTTTGTTAAATTCACTAAAAACAACGGGACGTTTTCTGATCAAGCGTTCCTTCTTCTTTTCCTTTGTCTGGAAAGATTTATCAGCCATTTCATCTTCTATGACGTATGGGATATTCTTTCCCAAAACTTCTCGTATGGCTTCTTTAAACTTTTTATCGTATTTTTGACTAAGCCAATCTTTTATGAAAAGATTCCCAACGGTGAAAACGATCAACGTATCCGTTGTGGATTTCACACTGAAGGTGCCGAACCACATTTCCCACGATTTTTTAGATATTTTGGATTTTAAAGCCGTAATGAGCTCTTTGGATACTTCCATCTATATCCCTCTCTGTCTTTGTGGAGAATGAACTACCCTCAATTTTAGCTGTGGGCTTCCTGTTTCGTAGATCATCGTCTTCTTCTTGGAGACAGACCTTACATGATTTCAGCAGGCTTGAATTCCGGAAGTCCAAGCTGCATGGTTGTGAATTTACATGTACATCATTCTCATCTCTCCATTGAAATGGAGAGTCTTCCCGTTCCCGAGCATAAAAAAACCATTTCTATGATATCAAAAAAAGCGGCAACGATTTGCGAAATTATTGTAAAGATTTAGGTACCTATTTCTCGTTCTATCTGTTGAATCATGAAAAGCCTGTAATAGAAGCCTTTTTTCTTCATAAGGCTGCTGTGATCTCCGAATTCCACTATTCTACCTTTATCCATCACGTAGATCTCGTCACTGTCCTTAATTGCAGCCAGATTGTGGGTGATCACGATCAGTGTTACATTATCCAATTGACTGTACAGATCTCTCAATATCATTGACGCCGTCTCGGAATCTACCGCGGATAACACATCATCCAGTATAACGATACGGGCGCTCTTAAAAATTCCTCTCGAAAGAGTGAGACGTTGTCGCTGTCCTCCTGAAAGTGTTACGCCTCGCTCTCCTACCATTGTGTCGTAGGATTTATCGAACTTAACAACTTCTTCATGAAAATGTGCGATCTTGGAAGCCTTTTCCACATCATCGAAATGAAATTTCTCAACTCCAAAAGCGATGTTCCTCGTTACAGTACTGCTGAATAAAAATGTATCTTGTGGTACGAGCAACACGTGTTCCCTTAAGCTCTTCGTTTCTATATCGTTTATATCCATGTCACCGTAAAATATGTGTCCGTCCTCTACATCATAAAGCTTCACCAAAAGCTTTGCAAGGGTTGATTTGCCACATCCTATTTTACCAACAATGGCAACCCTTTGGCCTGTTTGAACGGACATGTTAACATCGTTCAATACTTTGGTATTTCCGTAGGAGAATTCCAACGATTTCAACCTCAAAGCTCTGGGATCTTTGGGAAATTCTAAGCCATCGGAATTTCTCTCGGATTCGTTCATTATTGCCGATAACCTTTCCATCGACGCCCTACCGCGCTGTAAGACATTTACAACGTATCCAAGTGCTATAAATGGCCATACTAGCATACCAAGATAGGAAATAAACGCGATAAAGCTGCCTAAGCTTACCGTGCCATTTACGACCATGCGCCCACCGTAGAACAAAGCTATAGATGTTGTGGCTGCCGCAAAAAAGTCGATTATTGGGTCGAAGATCGCGGAAACTTTAAGTAAAGATACGTTGTTCTGGACAAAACGATTGCATTCTTTTGAGAAAAGTTCTTCGAAATTTTTTTCCACTCCGTAAGATTTTATGGTTTTAACGTTGGAAAAACTTTCCTGAGCTCGCTCACTGATCGACGAAAAAGATTTCTGGACTTTTTTAAACCTTTTATGTATCTTTCTACCAAATGTCCATGATGAAAGTGCCACAAATGGAATAGGGATAAGCGAAATAAGAACGAGTTTGTAACTCACAGTCGTGAGCATGCCAAAAAAAACAAATGCTGTCATCGCAACGGCATCTGTAGACATCACCACGCCCTGACTCAAAGCCATACGTACAGCCATGATGTCATTGGTGAAATATGCCATAAGATCCCCCACCCCTCTGGTATCAAAAAAAGAGATTGGAAGTCTGAGCAATTTTTCAAAAAGATTTTGGTGGGCGTATTTTTCGAACTTTCTGGAGCCGCCTATTATGAGTATTCTCCAGAAAAAGCGACCAATCATGACAGCCGTGGCTATTGCAAAAACGCCAAGAGTGTAATACAAAATGAGCTTCGTATTTACAGAAGGCTCAGTTAACAAATTGACCGTTTTTCCGATCAGCTTTGGAACTAAAATTTGTAGATAGTCTACGACTACCAAAAAAACAATTCCTAAAGCATACCTTTGCCAGTGACTCTTCAGGAAATCTTTTATCAAAGTTCTATCACTCTTGATTTTCGAGTTTCAGGATCGAGAAGCACACAAGTTGCTTTCCCCGTTAAATATCCACAACTCTCTCCCGGATTGATTGCCAAACTCTTCCCGTAACCCTTTATGGCAAGCCTGTGAGTGTGCCCAAAAAAGACAAAATCGTACTTTTGAGACTCAAGTGCAGGGTAAAGCGCACGTGGTTCGTGCATAAGGTATATTTTTTTGTCTTGAAATGTGATCCAGTTGGGCGATCTCAAAATACGTCCTTTAGCCTTTTCTTGTACAAAAAGTCGATCTCCATCGTTATTACCAAAAACCCCAAAGAATTCGTACTCATCACTCAAAAGAATCGGAATCACGAATGGAGACACGAAATCACCTAAATGAAAAACGGCACTCACCTGATATTGATGGGCGATCTTCACGGCATTACGAACTTTGTCAAGATTATCATGTGAGTCTGAAATGATCATCCACACAACGCATTCTCCTTCATGTTTTTTTGTAAGTTCTTTCACCAAATAATTTTGTTCCTATTCTAACGATGTTGGCTCCTTCTTCTACGGCAATTTTGTAAGAATTCGACATTCCCATGGAAAGGTATTTCATGTCCACATTGGAAATATTCATCGCTTTTAGTCGATCGAATATCTCTTTTGTGATCTTGAAGTACCGCCTCGATTCCTCAGGATTTCCCGTTCGTGGACCCATTGTCATAAGGCCAAGAATCCGAATGTTTTTCAAAACGGATATATCTCTCACCAACTTTTCAACATCTTCAGGCATCACACCTGATTTTTGGGCTTCTCTACCACTGTTAACCTCGATCAATATAGGCATGATTCTACCTACACGCGCACAACGCTTATCAAGCTCTTTTGCGATCTCAACGGAATCTATCGTCTCTATCATATCGAATATGCGAATCGCTTTGTTTAACTTGTTTTTTTGAAGATGGCCTATGAAATGCCACTCTGCCTTTTCTTTCACATTTTGAAAAGCTTCCTCGGCTTCTTGAACGTAATTCTCACCTATTATTTCAACTCCTGCTCTTACAGCTTCATCTATCTCATCGGCCGTACGAGTTTTCGCAGCTGCAACGAGTTTTACATCTTTCGGAAGTTCTTGAAGTATTTTTTTCACATTTCTCGTTATGGAAGACATTTTCTTCACCTCCGTTCTTTTCGTTTCACTTTTCAACACGTTTTTTATCTTTGAGAGTACAAAATACAGAAAATCGAGAAAACAAAAGAGTTTCAGAAAATTTTCTTTCGTACCGAAATTTATCGATATGCCATGTTCAATTGCATGTCTGTTAAGATTATGATCGGTATCGTCATAGATAGAAAATTTCACCCACTTGTAGAAAGGTATTTCATTATTTCCTGTGATACTACTGATAATAGTTCTCATAACGGATTCCACGGTGACGAACTTTCTACTCTGAAATTTTATGAGATCTTCCATCTCATTTTCTGCGGGATTTGTCAACACGAGAAAATCCCACACAACTCCTTCGGTTTGAGGTATAATCCCATATATGGCAAGTGCCAAATCATTTCTTGAGTAAGCCCTTATCACCGACTCAATGATGTTTTTTCGATGAGAAAAATACTCAAGTTCAAACCAACTTTTCGTAATCTTCCTGATCTCTGATCTCGTGAGTTTTTTGGAAAGAGCTGTGAATATTTCGTCAGATAAGGGCGCTTTTAAGTTTTTTGACCCGATCCTAGAAATAATACCGGGAGAAAGAAACCACTCCAACCTTGCTGCACTTCGCGCAAATTGATTTTTTTCGCCAAGTGCTTTCTTGTACTCTTCCAGTGCCACACCAAGCCTATCCATGAACCCACTCTTCCATCTTTCAACGGCATTCTGCCAACGTTGCTCAGAATCATTACTTCGTTTTATCCTTAAAGCATTTCTGAAAGAGTTGTAGAAAGGTTTGTCTTCCTTTGGATTGTAAAGATCTTCGAAGCCATTGGCTTTGGCAAAAGCAAAAGACAGAGTTCTCAAATTTAACTCTTTGACCTTTTCAAGTGTCTCTTGAGAGATTTTCCCAATCGTCAAATGCTTGACTATCGAGAAGAAAAACGCTTTCGCTTTTTTCTCTTCGTTGGCCTTGTTGAATGTGAAATTGTCTATTTTCAAATCAACTGTAAATCTTCCGAGATTAGTCTCCCAAATGGTAAGCAAACTGAATTCCTCCTCTACCATTTTACTACAAAAACAGTTCGTTTAGCATACCAATATCGTAGACGAGACCATTCTATATTCCAATTCATGATAAGCACCTTATTTCAGTCCTATTCCTTTTTCAAAGGGCGGTTCATAAGCTTTAAAATCATTGCTTTAGGTGAGAAGTTTTCGTATACCAAAGAGTAAACAGCCTGAGCTATTGGTACCTCTACATGAAGTTTTTTCGCCAATTTCAGTTCTGCCACAACAGTGTGAAGCCCTTCTGCGACGAAAGTACTTTCTTTTGGAAGATTTATTCCCTTCCCAATGATCTCTCCAACTCTTCGATTTCTGCTATGCCGACTTGTGCACGTTACCACCAGATCGCCCAATCCTGAAAGTCCCATAAATGTCAAAGGGTTCGCGCCCAATTTAACGCCTATTTGCGTGATTTCAGCAAGGCCTCGCGTCATAATCGCCGCTTTGGAATTGTCCCATCCACCAAGTCCATCCACCACTCCAGCCGCAATTGCTATGACATTCTTAAGAGCGCCACCTATTTCTATACCCGTGAGATCTTCACTTGTATAAACCCTGAAGCTTGTGGAGCTGAAAAGCTCTTGAACGACTTTAGAGAATTCAGAATTTCTTGAAGAAACAACGACGCTGGTCGGAATATCAGCTGCAACTTCTTCCGCATGACTTGGACCAGAAAGTGAAGCGTAATCGCTGTTTTTGATGTATTCAGAAAAAACCTCTTCCATGCGTTTTAAGCTTTTGATCTCCAGTCCCTTAGCCAAATTCACAATTCCACCTGCTTTGAAATTCACCCGCTCAAGTGTTTCACGAACATGTTGTGCGGGGACACCGAAAATCGCAATATCACATGAAGGAATTTCATCAAAATAAGAAAATTTCAAGGAATCGGGAAGTTTTACTCCCGGAAGGTGTTTTTTGTTTTCCCTGCTTTTTTCCATTTTTTCCGCATCACATCGTTGTCTTGCACAGAGCGTTACTTCGTGATCACCTTTGATCAGTAATCTTGAAATCGCTGTTGACCATGCTCCAGCACCCACGATTGATATTTTCAATTTTTCCCACCTCCATAAGCACTGCGTAGTGCAGTGTTTACCTAAAGCATTTCATGGTAGCGAATTACATCGCTCAAAGGAGTATAGTATAATCAGAAAATAATTCTAAAAAAAGAGGTGATCAACTTGAAACGTACCTTTGTACTTGTGGGAGTGATGTTACTGGTAACGATCTTCTCTTTTGCCACTACCCTGACAGTTTGGTTCAGCTGGGAAGGACAGAAGGATTTTCAGTCGATCGTGAATGAGTTCAATCGATCGCATCCGAACATCAAGGTGAACCTTGTTTATGTACCAAACATGATTCAAAAATTGAGAATTACTCTCAGCACTGGAGAGGGTTTTCCGGATTTGGCTCTTGTTAGAAACAATGACATTGGGTTATTGGTTGATGCAAAAGCGATAATTCCAATTAAAAACGTGAAAACTACACCCTCGTTTTACAAATCATTTCTCATCAACAATGTCGAGTACGCGTATCCTTACTACGCAGATGTTCAAGTCGTTTACGTGAATAAAACTCTACTCAACGATATCGGAATGTCCTTGCCTTCTACCGATTGGACGTTGTCTGATTTGGAGAACATGGCAAGCAGCTTCAAGAAAAGTGGACATATCGGCATTGTTTTCCAAAATAATTCTCCTTACTTTTTCAATCCGTTCAACGCAGCTTTTAACGGTGGAAATATACCGCAAAAAGATGGCATTCCCTTGGCAAACACAAAAGGGACCTTAAAAGCGGCACAACTTTTCAATTACCTTTTCAACGAAAAAAAGATAGCTGTTTCCTACAAAAAAATGGCATTCATAAACGCTTTCAAGTCCGGAAGATCTGGCATGATGATGATGGGCTCATTTTTGATACCGGATTTCCTGAATTCTAAACTCGATTTTTCGATAGTTCCATACCCTTCACTTGATAACGGAAGTCCTATACCTCCCGTATTCGATTCTAAAGGTTTCGTGTTTTTTAAAAAAAGCCGTGCGGCTGAAAATTTCATAGACTACATCACTTCAACAAAAATAGAGGAAGAATTCTGCAAACAAAATTACAAACTTCCGGCGAATGAAAAAGCCATGCTGGCACTTAAAAGAAGTGATGAGCTTTTCAAAGTTATGAGTTTGAGCGCAGAAAAAGCTCTGATACTTCCAACGAGTAAAGTGTTCAAGGAGGCGTACGGAAAGGCGATTTCTACAGCTTTAAGCCTTTATTTGAATGACAAAGTCCCACTTGAAGAAGCTTTTTCAAAGGCACAAGAATACATATACCAGCATAAATGAATTTGTTTTTCACCGTTCTTCTTCTAAGCGCTGCTGTTTTTTTGTTGTTAGTGGCTAGGGCAAAACCAGCTTACACATTTGCCCTGGCCTCTTTGGTCTTTTTAGTGAGTTTTTTTCCATTCATTTGGGGGATTTCAATATCCTTTTTTGATTTTTCCCCTCCAAACATACAATTCGTTGGATTGAAAAATCTTTCTTTTGCGGCTACCGACCCCGGTCTCGCGCTTTCGGTCAAGATCACGGCCATATGGGCGCTTTCCGTTTTGGTAATGAAGCTCATCATATCTTATGCCCTCGCTCTTTCAATAGCATCGATGAAAAAATTAGCTAAATTTTTGTACATGTTGATACTCACACCCTGGGCAATTCCAGCGTACATAAGCATAGTTTCCTGGACTTCTCTCGTTGAGGGATACGGTGGCAATTCAATATTTTCACGCTTTTTGGGAATGAATTTCGATCTTACCACAAATGCTCCAGCGGCCTTTTTCTGGACGGCATTCGTCAGCGCATGGCTTGGCATTCCACTCATGACAATGGTTATACTCAGTGCCCTGCAGACGATCTCTCCACAATTGAAAGATCTTGCAAAAATGGAAGGAATGGATCCAATTGAAAAGGCCCTTAATCTGTACATTCCTCACACACTTCCGATCGTTTTTCCATACATCTTTCTCACTTTTCTTGGCTCTTTTAAGGAATTTACCACGATCTTCTTGATGACAAGTGGAGGTCCGAGTATGGTTTCAGGATTTGGGCAAAAATCGATAGTGGGCGCTACTACTCTGATTGGAATGTTCATATACGACAAATTTTATTCAACGAATAATTACGGTGTTTTGGGAGCGTATTCCACAGTTGTTGGAATAATAATGCTCGCATTGCTTGCAATTGGCTGGAATTATCGAAGATCTCGGAAGAAGTTTAGAATAATCGCTTTTACACTTGTAGTACATGTCTTTTTCGATCTGTGGGGAATGGGTTCTGGATTATTCAGCTTTGTCCCAATTTCATTTTATGTTGCGGCTCTCCTTAGTTATCTCATGAAATCTTCCAAATTCAAGAAAATATTCGTAATTGGAGCATTGTTGGATGCGGTTTATATGTTCGTAGGAGTGTCATTTCATGGCGTAAACGCCGTGAGTTTATCAAGCGTGATTTCCATCGTTGTGGCCTTAACTTTAGCTTTTGAAGGTCAGATCCACATAAATGTGTTCAAATTCCCAAACTCGGTGTGGAAATTCATAAAAGCCATGTGGTTATCATTTTGGAGTATCTTAGTTCTCCTCCCCTTGTGGAACATAATCATTATGGGATTTTCGAAGGAAAACTTGATTCCCATGAGTTTGATCCCGCATTCTTTAACATTTTCAAACTTTTTTGCTCTTTTCGAAAACTACGGTTTCTTTAACGCCATAAAGAACAGCTTAGAAATCGCAGCAATTGCCGTGATCATAACACTTCTTACCGTTTTTCCTGCCGCTTGGGCTGGCGTAGATCACAAAAAAGCTTCTAATTTTGGGAATGTACTCGTGTTTGCGGCACTTTTTACCGGGATGCACACACTTATTCCGTTGGTGATAACATTTAAATTCTTGAATCTTCTGAATACATTGGAAGGTGTTGCGATATCGGTGGCAATCCACAGTGCTGCGATAACGTACTTTTTAATCTATCCATTTTTGCTTGCCCTTCCAAAGAGTTTAAATGAGGCGGCAAAAATAGATGGTGCTTCAGGATTTGTTCGAATGACTCGGATATATCTACCACTTGCTTTGCCTTCTCTGATCACCGTGGGAGTGTTGGTTTTTGTAGAATCTTGGAATTCTTTCGTACTTCCACTTGTGCTTTTAAATTCTCAAAATTTGTATCCAGTGTCCATAATGCTGTACAATTTCATTGGAGAATATGGAACGTCTTACTCGATTTGGAACCTTTTCGGAGCGGGCTCCATATTTAATCTCGTGATCATAGGAATACTTTTCTATATCGCAAGGAAAAACATCGTTAGTGGTGTTATATCTAGAGGAGGAGTTTAAAATGAACAGATACAACATTCTAAAAAGGGTGGCAATGGAAAAAACGAAGGAAGCTAAAATTTCCGATTACGTTATGGGAGTATCTCTATGTGCAGTTGCTTTAAGTGATGGTAGAACCGGTGTTGCTTACACAGATAGGAAATCTATACCATGGGGCTGCTCTATCTATGATAAACTACCGAATACGGGAACTTTGGCAGAAGAATTCATAGATATGTTCGACTCGAATGACACTTTAACACGTTCTTTGGGAATGGCAACGATAAATGCGTGTATAAATAATGAGGAAATTTTTGAAGCTGTTGATGTCATGGAAGAAGTTGAACTATCCAAATCCGACGTGGTGGGAATGGTCGGCTATTTTGAACCAATGAAAGATGATATAAAGAAACGATCGAAAGAGCTGTACATTTTTGAGCAGGAGAAAATGCCAGGGACGCTTTCACCAGACAGAATACCAGAGCTCCTTCCGAAATGCAGTGTTCTACTCATTTCGGCTACAACGATCATGAACAGAACGTACGATTCTATCATTAAACATGCAAAAACCGATAGAGTGGTCATATTGGGCCCTTCCACCCCAATATGCCCCGAAGCTTTTCCGGAAGTTAAAGTTTTTGGTGCGACAATCGTGACACATGATGCGATCAAAGTCGTTTATCATGGTGGAGGTACCAGAAACTTGTACAAAGAAAAAGCAGGAAGAAAAGTGACATTGGTGGTAAAAAAATGATGTTTTCCTATGATCGAAGAAGAAATCCTGAATCAAATTCAGGATAATTATAAAAAAGGAGGTACTATGGAATTACTCGTAGCGCTTAGAACAAACAATCTTGATATAGAATCAAAGTCGATAGACAGTTTAAGAAAATACATCAAATTCCTTGAGAAGTGGAACAAAGTTCATGCTCTTACATCGGTATCTTCAAAGGAGATCCCTTATGTTTTCGTAGTTGAGCCTCTGTTGGCTGCCAAAGCACTTTCGAAATTTGTAAACCCGGCAAAGTGTCTTGACATAGGAACCGGTTTTGGAAATCCAGGCGTTGCCATGTCGGCTTATTTTAAAAATACACGATTCATGTTAGTCGATTCGTCTCAAAAGAAGACCGCCTTGCTTAGAAGCGCCATCGACATGTCGGAAATTGGAAACATCAAAGTGGTAACCAAACGTATTGAAGAGCTAGCTAAAACACATAAAGGTACCTTTGATTTGGTGGTATCAAGAGGTGTAGGTTCCATTGAAAAGGTCACCAAATATGCTAAAGATTTTGCTAAACCCGGTGGAATCGTTGCAATATTCAAAGCACGAATTGATCAGAAAAAAGAGGTATCTGGAATCACTAACGATCTGAAGTTTGAACGCATTGTGAATCTTGATGTTTTTTATCCGTTGAAAAAAGTCCACAGATACATAATCATGTACAAGAAGATGAGCTTGAATTGAAGTGGTACATGATCAACCATGGTGCTTTTGACGGCGAGCGTAACATGTCAACTGATCTCGCAATGATGGATATAGCGCGGAATGGAATCCCAATTTTGCGCTTATACGAGTGGAGTGTTCCAACACTTTCGCTTGGAAAATTTCAAAATCCCGATGAAATAAACGTTGATTATCTGAAAAAAATGAAATTCGGTTTTGTGAAACGCCCAAGTGGTGGACGAGCCGTTCTACATTACGATGACTTAACTTATGCAGTTGCGGTACCAGAATACATGATGCCTAAAGGCGTCATGAGGACTTACCTTGAAATTTCCAGGGCACTTGTGAAAGGTCTAAGGGAGGTTGGATTGGACTGTGAGATCGCTAAAGAACGTTCTGAAGAAAGATACACGAAATTCGCGGCATGTTTTGCAACTACAAGCATTCACGAAGTGACAATAGAGGGTAAAAAACTCATTGGAAGCGCACAAACGCGAAAGAATGGAGTTGTCCTACAGCATGGCTCTATTCCAATGAAATGTCATTTCACCGAGTATTCAAATAGTTTCAAAATTACGGAAGACCAGACAAAAATGCTTGAGAAAAGACTAAGAAAAACGACCACATGTATTTCCGAGTACGCCAGCGTTGGAACTGTAGATGTGAAAGATGCCATTATCAAGGGATTTCGCGACACTTTTGATACAGAGTTTGTGCCGTTTAACGAGGAAATAGATTGGAAAAAACACGTTGTGGATGTGAAGATATGGGATTGAAACTCGTTGGGACTCCGATTGGAAATCTTTTGGACATCTCCAAAAGAGCTTTAGAAGTTTTGAATGGGGTCGATGCGATATTGTGTGAGGATACACGGCAAACGATGAAATTGCTGAATCACTACATGATATCTAAAAAAATGATATCTTTTAACGATCGAAATTCATCCAAAAAGATGCCTAAGATCGTGGAAAAAATGAAGAAGGGTGCAGAATACGCCCTCGTCAGTGATGCTGGAATGCCGGTAATCTCCGATCCGGGATTGAAATTAGTTGACCTTTGCCATGAAAGTGGTATTTCAGTAGATGTTATTCCAGGTCCAAGTGCCGTTGTGAGTGCAATAGCAGCAAGTGGCTTAAACGCTTCACACTTCGTGTTTTTAGGTTTTCTCCCACGCGGATCAAAACTTCGAAAAACTCTTAAAATGGTTTCGCAACTCAATATGGCAACTGTTTTCTATGAGTCTCCGTATCGTTTGAAGAGAACCTTGGAAGAAATATGTAACATTTGTCCTACATCAAGAGTCTTTGTCGCCAGAGAGATGACAAAAGTATATCAAACTTTTTACAGAGGCTTTCCATGTGAGTTATCCGATCTGGTAAAGCCTATTGGAGAGATGACGGTTGTCGTTGAATGGAAAAGATAAAACAAAGATGTTAATACCTGTTGACTTCATCGTTGAATTTTGTGTATAATATTCAAACATAGTTCGTATCTTAAAAGCATCTACCAAGGGAGGCAGAAAAGATGGAAGCTCTAAAGGTCTCATCAAAGTCTAGACTAAATGCTGTTGCAGGCGCACTTGCTGGAGTATTGAGAGAAAATGGTAGAGCAGAAATCCAGGCGATTGGCGCTGGGGCTGTTAATCAGGCAGTAAAAGCAATTGCCATCGCGAGAGGGTATGTTGCACCAAGCGGGATGGATCTGGTGTGTATCCCGGCGTTTGTAGACGTCGAAATCGATGGTGACACCAGAACTGCAATTAAATTTTCCGTTGAACCCCGCAAGTAAACTAACGAAGTTTTTGGTTGCAAAGCGCCCTTTTGGGCGTTTTTTGGCGAAATCTCACAAAAGAAATGGAGAATGAGGCCTTTAATGGCCTCATTCTCTACGCGTAAGCGTTCAAATCAAGTAAACCATGTCCACTGAAATTGAAAACTATTACTTTCTTCTCTCCAGTTTTGGTTGATTCTTTGGCATACCGAATCGCACCAGCAATTGCATGACTTGTCTCTGGTGCTGGTATAATTCCTTCCACAACACCAAAAAGTTTTGCGGCATCGAAAGCCTCTTTCTGATCAACAGCTATCGCTTTCACCATTCCTTCGTGTACCAATCTACTGACTATTGGAGCTGCACCGTGATACCTCAATCCTCCTGCATGAATAGACGGAGGAACGAAATCTTTTCCCAATGTGTACATTTTTAACAGGGGAGTCAATCCTGCTGAATCGCCATAATCGTAGCGGTACTCTCCCTTTGTCAGAGATGGACACGCGACGGGTTCACAAGCAACTATTTCCAATTTGCTGTTTTTCAGTTTTTCAGGCATGAATGGAAGCATGAAACCACCAAAATTGGAACCACCACCAAAACATCCGATAAGAACATCTGGTTCTTCACCAACTATATCCATTTGTTTTTTCGTTTCTTCGCCTATGATCGTTTGATGAAGCAAGACGTGATCAAGGACACTACCCAGAGAGTAATTAACATTGTCGGATTTGAAAGCGAATTCAACTGCCTCGCTTATCGCCATTCCGAGACTTCCAGTCGTGTTTGAATCTTGTTTTAGAAACATTTTTCCATTTTCCGTTAGAGAACTTGGACTCGGATGAATTTTGCCATCAAAAAAGTTAACCATGAATCTTCTGGCGGGCTTTTGTCCTAAGCTGACCTTTACCATGAAAACCTCCACACTCATGTCAAGAAGTCTGGTCGCGTATGCAAGGGCACTCCCCCATTGACCTGCCCCCGTTTCAGTTGAGAGATTGAAAACTCCGTCTTCCTTATTGAAATAAGCTTGAGCAATCGCCGTGTTAAGCTTGTGACTTCCCGTTGGACTGACAGATTCATTTTTGTAGTAAATATGGGCTGGTGTGTTGAGCGCACGTTCAAGTCCTACTGCGCGTACGAGAGGAGTTGGCCTGTAAATAGAATATGCTTCACGAACTTTTTTGGGAATGGGAATTTCCCTATCCAACGTCATTTCTTGTTCTATCAACTGTTTGGGAAAAATCACGCTTAATTTTTCCGGTTCTATCGGTTTGTTTGTTTCTGGATCCAGTGGTGGATCGAGAGTAAATGGCAAATCAGCCTTAACGTTGTACCAGTACTTCGGAATATCTTCACCTTTCAAATACACTCTTCTTTCCATGAATACCACCTCCTATTTGATATAAAAAAATACCGGAGATTCTTAAGAATCTCCGGTATTTTGGCTTTTTAGCATCAATTAAAAAAACACGCGTCAAGTACGGCCAAAATACCGGTCGTACCACCACCACGCGTTGATTTCAGAAGATCTTCGGAATTCCATATTTTCTTTCATTTTCTATCTCCTCTGGTGAGTGCGGCAAGGATTGAACTTGCGACCTCTTCCGCGTCAAGGAAGCGCTCTCCCACTGAGCTACGCACTCAACACCAAGTTAATGGCATTATACCTTAAGTCTCTCATGCTTGTCAAGATTTTTGTGTAGATTTTATGATCGAGAAGTGAAAGACTGAGAGTGTCACGACATTCTCGCTTCATGATCGAATTGACTGCCTTCCCCTCACGGAAGCGTACTTAGGGATTTCTCGCATACGACTCTTAATTGTATAACTTTTTCTCCTAATGTGTGTGGAAGTAAGGAAAAGTGATAAAATTTTATGGGGAGAGAAGGAGGTGAGCAAAGTGAAACTCAAACCAACGGTAACTTCTTTCTTAATCAGGTATTTTATATTCACCTATTTTTTCCTTTGGGCGCTTTTTTCTTTGGCAATCAAAGATAAAATTGGTTTTGGATGGTATTTACTCATTTGGATTTTAATGTCCCTTTTACCTGCCTTGCTTTATACCTTTAAAAGGGTGAATTTTGGGTGGTTTTTCTGGATCGGACTTCTGGACCTTGTAGCTTTCCTTCCAAAAATCAACTTCCTTTATTCTAGCATAGAAGCCCTTTCATCAAATGAAATTTATCGTGCGATCCTTGAATGGTTTCAAGGGATTTCGGAGATAAAAGTTTTTACAGTCGTTTCTCTTATAGGCATAGCTATCTCCCAGATTTACAGACTCACGTTCTCTTATGAAATGAATGAAAACGGCATCTCGTTAAAATCCGGCATATTTCATAGAAAAGATAGAACGATCATAAGTTCGCACATAACTGATATAGAAGTGGACAGAGGACTTTTGCAGAGAATTTTTGGCATAGGAAATATTATCCCTATCACCTCATCCGGTATGGGAGGCGGCGCCAATACGGTCTTTGGTGGTTTAGAAGGTCAGACGAAAGCCGGTGTTGGTGGAGTGATTGGAAGCGCACGTTCACAAAATGTTGCGATAAACGATCCGGCTTATGTTGTGTATGGAGTGAAAAACCCAGGAAAAGTTAAAGAAGAGATCATGTCGCTTATTCGAAAAACGAGCAACAGGCAGTGAAAATATCACTCTCCTTTTAAATATTCCATATCTTCGTCACTGAGCTCCAAGTCGCTCGCTTTCGCGTTTTCTTCCAGGTGTTTTTCACTCGTCGCTTTTGGTATTGCCAGAGCTCCTTTTTTAACTATCCACGCCAGGGCGATCTGTGGCAACGTTGCATTTTTGCGTTTTGCAACTTCTTCGAGTTTCTTTCTCAATGCGTGATCGAAATCCATTCTGTTCAACGGAGAGTAAGCTGTGATCGTCACATGATTCTCCTTACAAAAATCGAGCAAGCCATTTTCTTCAATCGTTCTATCCTGAATGTTGAATTTAACTTGGTCACAAACAACGGGCGCTTTCGAGAATCGGATGGCTTCTTTGAGCTGATTTAGCGAGAAGTTACTCACGCCTATGAATCTTGTGTAGCCTTTTTTTAAGATCACATTCATCGTTTCCATCGTTTCCTCTATCGTCAATTCAGCTGAAGGCCAGTGTACAAGATAAAGATCGACATGATCAGTTCCAAGCTTTTTTAAACTGATCTCTATGGAATTCAGTGCATCTTTTAATCTCAAGTGATCTGGCCAAATTTTGGATGTTAAAAACACTCTGTCTGCGCCTATTTCTTTAAGCGCTTTCCCCACAATTTCTTCTGTGTGACCTGCTCCATAAAACTCGGCTGTATCAATGTGCGTCATTCCTAAATCAACAGCTTTCACAAGTGCCTCAATGAAATCCCGATCCCTTGAATAATCGGCCTCAAATTTGCCACCCATACCCCAAGTACCAATGCCTATTGCGGGAAGAAATTCATCTGTATTTCCAAGTTGAATTTTTTTCACCTTCGCTCATCTCCTTTAAGCAAAAAACAAAGTTATTATCCTCGTTAGATTTTTCCTTTTCTCGTGTAAATACAAAAAGTACGACGATCGTTGCAAACTGATAACTTCTATCAAATATCAAATTCAATGTTTAGATTTTGAGACATTACAAAATCAAGTATATCATTAAATAAAATGGCTGATGAAGTTTTTCCGGTTGTGCTAGAAATCCTTGCCTTGTATTCGTGGCAATGAGACTTTTTTTGCTTGTTCTTTGAATATCGAAGCTACGGAACTCTCAACTTTGACATGTGTATGTATATATGCTAAAATTTCCTTTGAAAGTACTTAGAAGTTATTCCTAAACAAAAAGCAGAAGAAGCCAATATATACTAAATCTTTTTCAAATCCGAAATATAATTTAAATTTGACGGAGAGCAAATTGCCTTGCAGGTGACCTCCGCAGCACAGCGAGGACCAGACACCGAAAGGCGATTGCATCAAGTCAAATGACTTCACTTTTAAAGTTGGTTTAGTATAAAATACGGTGATGACAAATTCCACTCAAACAAGGGTGCTAGAAAGACGAGTCCCTCTGGGTGACTGCTTTGTTTGGGAATGTCGAAGTAACGAGTGCCAAAGGGCACTCTCGGCTTGGGCCTCGGGGTGTGAACTAAAAGATGGACAAACGAGCGAATCAGTTTTGATAAGGCTTCGAAAAAACTCTATACTTGAGTTAAGATATTGTGATTATTTAAGGATGGGTTCTTAATGACAACGGATCTAAGAAGGCGATAAGTATGTGTCCATACACAACGGGATTATTAGGTGAATTGAAAAGATTGAAAAAAGCGCGCAACGCCATAATTTTAGCTCATAACTATCAAATTGCTGAAATTCAGGATGCGGCAGACTTCGTAGGTGATTCTTTCGAATTAAGTCGAAAAGCTGCCAAAACTGATGCTGACGTGATTGTTTTTTGTGGTGTAAAATTCATGGCTGAGAGTGCGAAGATTCTCTCACCGAACAAAACGGTCTTGCTGCCAGTTGAGGATGCCGGATGTCCGTTAGCTGACACGATAGACGTAGAATCGCTCAGAAAGATGAAAAGAAAATATTCCAAGGCCAAGGTTGTAACTTACGTTAATTCCACAGCAGCCGTTAAAGCCGAAAGCTACATTTGTTGTACTTCTTCTAATGCCATAAAAGTAGTTGAATCCGTTCCCGCAAAACAAATAATCTTCGTTCCAGATAAAAATTTAGGTTATTACGTTGCGTCTCATACTGACAAAGAGATGATCGTTTGGAACGGATATTGTCCAACTCATGACACCGTTCAGGTCGAAGAAGCCAAGAGATTAAAAAGAGCCTATCCCGATGCGCCAATTGTGGTTCATCCTGAATGCAAACCCGAGGTGGTGGCTTTGGCTGATCATGTAGGCAGTACCTCGGGAATTTTACGTTACGCTAAAGAAAGCAATGCAGATACTCTGATTATAGGAACTGAAGAGGGATTAATTCATCGCTTGCAAATAGAAAATCCTGACAAAAAGTTCCTTCCGTTGAGAGAACGATTCATCTGCCCCAATATGAAAAAAACCACTTTGGAGAAAGTGGTTAATTCCCTGGAAAAAATGGAATTTGAGATAAAAATCCCAGAAGATATAAGGATCAAAGCTTACAATGCTTTAGCCAGAATGTTAGAAGTGAATTGACGTTGAATCAGGCAGCCAAAGCGAAAAACGCGAATTATTCAAAGTCTGATTTTATAGTGATAGGTACAGGTATTGCTGGACTGTATGCCGCTTTGAATTTGAGCAAAATTGGTAGCGTTACCGTCTTGACCAAGAGGCATACAGAAGATAGTAACACCCAATACGCTCAGGGTGGGATTGCCGTCTCTTTAGATAAAGATGATTCATGGGAATTACATATGAAGGATACCATCGAAGCGGGAGCGGGTCTTTGTAATTCCAGAGCCGTTGAAATACTTGTAAAAGAAGGACCTGAACAGGTAAGAAATTTGATGAAATTGGGAACCGAATTCGATCGTGTTGGAGGAAAACTGGATTTCACCAAAGAGGGAGCTCATAGTAAACGACGTATTTTACACGCTGGCGGCGATGCAACCGGAAAAAGAATTAGAGAATCTTTAACAAATCTAATCGACAAGCATGGAAATATTGAGATAAAGGAAGAAAATTTTGTGGTCGACTTGATACTAAAGAATGGCAGCAATGATCGAATCGTAGGAGTTTTGGTATGGGATAATCGTGCAAAAGAGTATGAAATTCATCAAGCATCGGCTGTCGTTCTAGCGAGTGGGGGTTGCGGACAAGTTTACGAGAATACCACCAATCCAGATGTTGCTACCTGTGACGGGGTGGCCATAGCTTACAGAGCTGGCGCTGAAATTACAGATATGGAATTCGTTCAATTTCATCCTACAACCTTGTACAATCCTGGTGGTCTCTCTTTTTTAATATCTGAAAGCGTCAGAGGTGAAGGCGCCATATTGCGCAACAGCAGCGGAAAAAGATTTATGCCATCTTATCACAAATTAGCTGAACTTGCCCCTCGAGACGTAGTGGCAAGGGCTATCTTGAACGAAATTGCACACGGAGATAAACCCTATGTATGGATAGATGTTACCCATTTTGATCCGGATTACATAGTACACCGATTTCCCACCATTTTTACAACCTTAAAAGATCGAGGATTCGATATGCGAAAAGAGTGGATACCGGTTGTACCTGCTGCCCATTACATGATGGGGGGAGTTAAAACGGACACTTTCGGAAGAACGAATTTAGAAAATCTTTACGCCTGTGGTGAAGTTGCCTGTACAGGCGTACATGGAGCAAATCGTTTGGCCAGTAATTCTTTACTTGAAGGCCTTGTTTTTGCCCATCGTATCTATCAAGCGATCAAGGCAAAAAAAGTTAGGAGAAACTACAAAATAGATGATCTTGTAACTCCATCTATAAAACCATACGGCGTGTCCTCTTTAAACCTGGAAAGCATAAGAGAAAAGTTAAGGAAAAAAATGATGAATCAAGCAGGTATTAAAAGGAATGAGAAGGGTTTAAAAGATCTGCTTGATTGGTCGCAAAAAAAGCTGGAACTATTCTCTGATACCGAATATGTTGACGAGAACTTGTGGGAATTGAAAAATATGCTAACGATAGGAAATCTTTGTGCGAAATCCGCGATTCTGCGCAAAGAGAGTAGAGGCGCACACTTTCGAATTGATCATCCACATCCAAATAAAGAATGGGTCCATACTCATATAGTTTTGACAAAGAATAAGGATGAAGAATATGTATTGGAACAATGAACTGGTGAATGTGATCATTCAAAGAGCCCTTTTGGAAGATGTGGGAATGGGTGATGTTACTACCGATAATTTGATCGAATCCGATCATCAGAGTGAGGGTTTTATCTTAGCTAAAGAAGAGGGGATCATCGCTGGGCTGAATGTAGCACAAATGGTTTTTAACCGATTAGATAAAGGCATAGAATTCAAGCCATTGCTCAAAGATGGTGATTCGGTTAAAGATGGTGATGAAATCGTGAAGTTAAGAGGACCCACCAGAACCATTCTCAAAGGTGAACGGGTTGCACTTAATTTTTTGCAAAGACTGTCTGGAATAGCGACAAAAACTCATCACTATCTTGCACTTGTTAAAGATTTTCCTGTCCGCATCACCGATACTCGTAAAACCACTCCTACTTTGAGGATATTGGAAAAATACGCCGTTACAATTGGAGGTGGCAACAATCACCGAATGGGTTTATACGATGCTGTTATGATCAAGGATAATCACATTATCGCAGTTGGCGGCATATTAAAGGCAGTCAATATCATTAGGGCTAAAATTCCCCATACCACTAAAATTGAGGTGGAAGTGGAAAACATGAACGAAGTCGAGGAGGCGCTGGAGGCGAAAGTTGATATAATCATGCTTGACAATATGGATGTAAAAACGATGTTCGAGGCTGTAAATTACATAAACGGTCGTGCTATTGTAGAGGCTTCGGGAGGCATAACAGAAGAAAATGTAAGGGATGTTGCCAAAACCGGTGTGGATGTGATCTCCATTGGAGCGTTGACAACCCATGTTAAATCGTTGGATATCAGTTTGGAGTTGGAAAAACAGGGGGTCAGGTCTTGATTCTTGAATTGTTTTATGTTATGGTCTTTTCTTGAACAGACCATTGAGAATAGAACTTGATGGTGTGCTTTACCATGTAACCTCAAAAGAAAACAGGAAAGAAAAATAAACAAAACTTGCATTTCAAGACCTGGCCATAAAGTAATGTTTGCAATTGGTTAACCTCATGTTAGCGCATGAGACGAATAGATGGAGACGGTCTTTGAATTGTGACGACCTTCTGAAGTTCATTCCCAACGATTTGTCAATGACCCTTCATTTTCCTCTTAACCACGCTGTTTATTTTTTGGACAGTCTAAACATATTTGGTTTTTAAAAAGGTATGTGATAAAATTTTGGTAATTAAACTTTTTTGAAGGGGGAATATGAATGTCAAATTTAGTTACTGTGATAGTAGCTATCGGGGTATTTTCTGTTGCTTTATTGTTCATAGGTGTCATCAATGCCCCATCTGTTTCAGGGCTCTTACCTCCGCAAAATTTCATCGCAAAATCTATTGCTTCTGATGCGATATTGCTTTCGTGGACATATTCAAAACCGGACAATATCAAAGGTTTCTTAATCTATCGCCGTATCAATAACGGAAAATGGAATTTACTAACCACTATCAAAAATCCATATATCACATCTTATTTAGACCTAAACATCAAATCAAATACGAAATACTCTTATTATATAGTGACTCATAAAGATGTATTCTTATCCAAACCTTCGACCATTTTGGAAGTATCTATCCCATGAGAAAAGAAAAATAAACAAAACTTGCATTTCAAGACCTGATCCCTAAAAAAAGATTCCGACTTGAAATCGGAATCTTTGAATTTCAGGGAGTCATTCTGGCTAGATATCAAACGCTACCGCGTATCCATCACGCACGGCTTCAACCAATTTCGCGACTTTCAGTCCATCTCCAACCACGTGAGTGGGAACGGGAAGGGGCTCGAATTCACGCGGTTTTCCACCAAAAGCTACGATAAAGTGATCAAATGGAATTCTTTTATCTTTGCCATCATTCTCTATCTTCACAGAATTATCAGAAATTTCTTTTATTTTAGACGATTTCAAAATTCTAACATTGCTTTCCCTCAATTCGTTAAGCAAGTAATTTCTGCTTATCGGTTCCATCTCAATCGCAATGTCAGGAAGCATTTCAACGATCGTTACTTCATTATCAGATTTTGCAAGATGAAGTGCTGTTTCGCATCCAACCAATCCTCCGCCGCCAACGACTACTCTTTCACCACTTGGAGATTTACCTTTAAGAACCTCCGAATAAAGCATTATGTTAGGACCTTCAATCCCTTTTATTGGAGGAACAAGTGGTTCCGCTCCAAGAGCGAGTATAACTTCATTTGGCTTCTCGCTCATGACAACTTTTGCATTTGCATTTACAGATGTCCTAATATCAACTTTTAATTCTCTAAGGATTTCTTTGTAATAATCTATAAGCCAGTTCATCTTGTCCTTTCCGGGCGGTACAGCTGCCAACCTGATAGCTCCACCGATTTCCTCTTCCTTTTCAAATACCACAACTTTGTGACCTTTAAGCGCGCTTATCCGTGCAGCCTTCAATCCAGCCGGCCCACCTCCAACGATCACTATCTTTTTGGGTTTTGCGGTAGAAATCAAAAATTCGTAATTCCTATCTTTTCCAACGTTAGGATTAACTCCACATCTTATGGAAGTTCCCGCAGCGTGTCTTGAAATTATACATTCCGAGCAGCCCACACATTTTCTGATCGTTTTCTCTTTTCCATATTTGGCTTTAATCGGCCAGTCTGGATCGGCAATTAAGGTTCTTCCCAAAGCGACGAGATCCGCACTCTTCTCTCTAAGCAATTTTTCGGCGACGGCCGGTTCTCGAATGACTCCAACTGCTATTACAGGAATTTTAACCCCATTATCCTTTAAAATCTTGGCAAGATTTGATCTCCATGCTTGAGGATAAGCCATCGGTTCGAGTCTCTTTTCTTTGTTTCCAAAGCCAACATCAGCGTGAATTGCCGCATAACCATACTCTTCAAATTTCTTAGCTATTTTTACTCCGTCTTCTTCTGGCTTTATTCCTTCATCAACGTAATCTATAACTCCAAGTCTTGCGGTAATCGTGTAGTTTTCTCCACATTTTTCTCTGATTTTATCGATAATGAGCTTTGCAAACCTTGTGCGATTATCTACGCTTCCACCGTACTCATCCGTTCTTTTGTTTGCGATAGGGGACAAAAACTCGTTTACAAGTAAACCATGAGCTGCTTCAATTTCCACACCATCAAAACCAGCTTTTTTTGCTATAAATGCTGCTTTTGCAAATTTTTCTGCCACCTCTTCTATTTCTTGAAAATTCAAAACGTGTGGATGCACACCATCAGGTCTCAGAGAAACATCCGATGGCGCAATTGCGGGTAAATGTGAAGCAAACAGACCTTGATGGGTAAGTTCGACAAAGGCTAAAGCGCCATATTTATGTATCTCTTCGACCAAATAGCTCAAGCCTGGTACAAATCTTTTGTCATCTAACCTTGGCTGAGTTGCACCTTCCATTGTAGCTGGATAGTCGATACAGGCATTTTCTACAGTAATAAGTGCTGCCCCACCCTTAGCTCTTCTGGCGTAGTGATAAGCAAATCTGTCTGTGATTTCTCCATTAGTCCCTGCAAGATTAGTTGAAATTGGTGGAAAAATTATTCTGTTTTTTAATCTCAAGCTTCCAATCTTTAATTCGGAAAAAAGCGTGTTAAAGCCCATTTTAATTCCTCCTCTTTAACTTACCATTGTTCATTTCAATAACTTCAATGTTTTTTGCATGACATTCAGGACACCTGTGTTTGTCATAATTCAGAGGAACTCTCCATATCTTGCCGCAACTTGCACATTTTATCAATTTAACATTGCGGCACTTCTCATTTTTACCTATTCTGAGTTCTTTTGTGTTTATAATGGCATCGGCGATCTTCGTGTGAGCAGATTTTATGATTCTACCAAATGTTTGTCTAGAAACATCCATAACACGTGCAGCGTTTTCCTGATACATATTTTCAACATCAGCAAGACGAATAGCTTCCAATTCATCTATTGTCAGTTCAACATAACCGTTGATTTTTCTATTTGGTTTGAATTTTGTAGGCTTCAGGAGGTACTCAACGATCCTGTATTTCTTAGGCCTTCCTATCAATATCACTCCACATCATTATGGTCTTATGCTAATTATAAACTTACTCTTAAATGATTTCATTTACATGAAATATAAGTAAAAAATTTGTGCGGTGGTAATTCTATAAATTGTAAATCCTATCCTCTTATTACCGACAAATTCAAATCGAGATGATTGTAATCCACACCACTGTCCACCACGGCAACAATGATGGTGTTGTCTCCTTTTTCTGAATTCCATCCTGATGGCATGTAAATGTTTGAGATTTAGAAAGAGCTTTCTCATTAAGATTCGTGGTACAATTCAAATAAGGAGCTGAAACCTTTTAAGGAGGTGCCGATTTTGAAACTGCTTGAAAAATACTTTAGCCTGCTGCCGGTTACACCTTTAACTCCTCTTATTTCTCTCGGAGAGGGTTTCACGCCTCTCATTCGAGTGCGAAAAATCAGTGAAATTCTGGGAGTGAACTTGTATTTGAAGTATGAAGGAATGAATCCAACAGGTTCTTTTAAAGATAGAGGAATGGTGATGGCGATCGCGAAAGCCATTGAATATGGAGCTAAAAGTGTTATATGTGCATCCACAGGAAACACTTCCGCTTCTGCTGCGGCTTACGCGGCGGCATTCGATCTAAAGGCGATCGTTGTCATACCAGATGGAAAAATAGCATTGGGAAAACTTGCGCAAGCAATGATATATGGAGCCAAGGTGGTTAAAGTAGATGGCAACTTCGATGATTGCCTGAAACTCGTTAAAAAAGTGAGTGATGATTATCCTGTTGTACTTGTGAATTCTTTGAATCCTAACAGAATTGAGGGACAGAAAACAGCGGCTTTTGAAATTGTAGATACACTTGGTGATGCTCCCGATTACCATTTTCTTCCAGTTGGAAATGCTGGGAATATAACTGCTTACTGGATGGGCTACACTCAGTACCAAAAAGAAGGAAAAGCAAAAAAGCTACCAAAAATGATGGGTTTTCAAGCAGAAGGTGCGGCACCAATAGTGCATGGCCATCCCGTTGAACATCCGGAAACTGTTGCCACGGCAATCCGTATAGGAAATCCAGCAAGTTGGAAGCGCGCCATTGCCGCTCGTGACGAATCCAAAGGTTTTATAGGCATGGTGAGTGATGAAGAAATACTCAGCGCACAACGTCTTATCGCTTCAAAAGAAGGAATTTTTTGCGAGCCTGCATCGGCTGCGTCCGTTGCCGGTGCTATAAAGATGGCAAAATCTGGAACCTTCAAAGGTGGTGAAACAGTGGTTGCCACGCTTACGGGGAATGGCTTAAAAGATCCAGATATCATTTTAAGAAAGATGGATAAAATTTCCACCATTCCAAATGATGTGAATACGCTTGTAAAAGAGATGGGACTTTGAGAAAGGTATCGGTGTCAGTTCCGGCAACTGTGGCGAATCTTGGAAGCGGTTTTGACACGCTGGGAATTGCACTGAATCTCAGAAATGTCGTGACAATTGAAGAAAGTGATCACTTCGAAGTGATTGAAAGGGGAATTGGCCTTTCGGGAGAAGATCTGATTGCGAAAACCGTGAAGGTTTTCCTGAAAGAAAATGGAGAAGACACGAATGTTCGTATTGTAAAGCACAGTGTAATACCTATTGGTAAAGGTTTAGGCTCAAGCGCTGCAGCAGTAGTTTCTGCATTGGGAGTATCCATGGCTTTTACGGGTTCAATCGATCCAAATCTCCTTTTCACTGAAGCTGTTGAAATAGAGGGACATCCCGATAACGTTGCGCCGGCTGTTTACGGTGGCATGAGAGTTAGTGCATCTACTCCTGAAGGATATACTTCGCTCGGAATTGGCGTTCCTTTTAGATCTTTGACCGTCTTTGTGCCACCTTTTAAAACCTCAACCGATGAGTCGAGAAAAGCACTTCATAAAGAAGTTTTGCTTTCTCAGGCTGTTTTCAATCTTCAGAGATTGGGAATTTTACTCGCCGGGTTTGCAAGAGGGGAAATCATCAAAGAAGGTTTTGAAGACGAATTACACCAAAATTTGCGTCTTTTACAACATCCAGAGGCGAAAGAGTTTTTCGAATATCTGAACTCTCATTTTAATCTTCCAACATTTTTATGTGGTTCTGGTCCATCTATCGGTGTTGTAGGTGATGTTAATCCAAAGATTCCAAATGGTTGGAAGAAATTGGAACTCGATGTCTCTGAAAAAGGCTTAAAAATAGAAAATTGAAGTTTGGAGGACAACAAAATGCTGATAAGAGAATTTTTGGATGAATTAGAAAAGATCGCACCTCTTTCACTTCAAGAAAACTATGACAATTCAGGTGTCCAGGTAGATGGTCCAAATGTAAACCTATCAAATGTACTTGTAAGTCTTGATCCAACACCGCAGGCTCTGAAAATGGCTGTTGCCAATGAATGTCAGTTGGTTTTAACACATCATCCTCTCCTATTTGAGGGAATAAAATATTTGACCACAAAAAACACAACAGGTGATATGATATACACGGCAATCATGAATGGTATCACGATTTACGCGGCACATACCAACTACGATTCCGCTGCTGGGGGATTGAACGATGTGCTGTCAAAGAAGTTGAAAATGTTCAACGTTACTCCACTCGTACCTAATACATTTGGAGATGATTCTGGTATAGGACGTGTTGGGGAAATTAAACCTATGGATATACGCGAATTCGCTCGTTTCGTTAAAAATGTGCTTGAATCCAGAATGGTAAGACTTGCTGCCGTTGGGCCACATGAAGTTCGTAGGGTGGCGATTTGTTCTGGTTCTGGTTCGGAATTCATTGAAAAAGCGTTGGAAGCAAAGGCGGATGTGTATGTAACCGGTGATGTGACATACCATAAAATAATAAAAGCTGTCGAAGCTGGTCTTTCGCTTATCATCGTGGAGCACGACGAAAGCGAAAAATTCTTTGAGAGTGAGATGGTAAGGTTTGTAGAATCCTTTGGGATCAAAGCGATCAAATACCATGAAAATTTTTATACGTATTTGTAACTGTACCCGTTGAGAGCGTTTGGGCTTTTTGATAGAGCAGTTATGATAAAATAACGTTGTGATTATCTTCGTCGGAAAACATTAAAAGGGGGAAATGTGGTAGATTCGTTTTTCTCTTACAAAAAGAGAAGAGAAAGAAAAGCTGTCGCTGATTTCAACATCCTTATTGACACCATGATAGATAGGATCATGGATAAGGTTTTTGAAAGATTGTCAAGCGAAAAGGTGACATTTTCAAAAAAAAATTCCCATAATAATTCCGATAATCGGACATTTAGAGAAATCCTTGAGGAAGAGGTATCCAAGTTTGACTCAATCGAAGAAGTTCAATACCTTGGAAAGTATCTTGTGGAATATTGGAAAAAAATTCATTTGAAATAAACTCGGAGGTGTATCGATGTCTCGTTACAAGCGGTTTTTATGGATATTGGTGGCAGTTTTAGGCGCTGTTATGGTCTATCAGTTTTTCATGATGAACAAGAACAAAACGACTTATAAACAAACGTATTACAAATCGGAGTACATTTTCAGTAATGATTCCACATCCGTTTCTATACATACCGTTGCCGGTTTTCTTTTTAAAAAGCCGGAAGATTTAAAAAAAGCCATGGATCAATTTAAATCTCTTAGCAATAAGGACAAATTAAAAGCTTACAATAACATGTTTACAAAATTATCAAAATCGATAAAAAAGCCAATTAGAGCTTTGAGCTATCAGTCTACCATGACAGCTGAAAGTACAACTGCGCTTAAAATAGAAGAAAACGGTGTTGTATCTGGACTTGTTAGTTCAACAGACGATCTTGTGAAGATCTCCATGGGAAAAGTTGATATGAAGCTGGATAAAAATTCCAAGGTGATATTCAGTATTCCCAAAGGAAGCAAGCTCATTTCTGTTTTGCCGACTCCCACAAGTGTAGATGGGAACGAATTGATATGGAAAGGTCCGATGGACCTTAAATTTCCGGAGGTCGATTATAAAAAGTGAATGCTTTCCTTTGGTTTGTGTGTGGCGTGGCAGTTGGAATTTTTCCTGTGATAATAGTCCTTGTTGTATTTCCGAGAAAACGTGAGAATGTGAATGTTTTCAACACTGATGATATATCTGAATTGATCGGTAAGATTCAACATGTTACAAGTGTCAATGTTGACACCGCTGAGCGCAAGATCGTACAGTTAAAATCGGCAATCCGTAGTGCCAATGCTGAATATATGAAACTCAATGAGGCCATTTCGGACGCCAAAAATCTCTTTTCCAAGCACATGTCTTCCGCTTTCAAAGGAGAAAAAAAGAACGATGTTGAGATTGAAGATCGTACATTGAGCGCCAATCAGGGTAGTGAATTGAAAGAAAAAGTTATCGCAAAACCTCTTACAAAAGAAGAAAAAGTGATAGATTTAAAAAGAAAAAATTGGAATGTGGAGAGAATAGCAGAAAGTTTAAATATGGGTATAGGTGAAGTTAAGCTCATAGTGGATCTGGATTCTCATATGAATAAAATTCAAAAATAGCTTTTTTTACCACAAAAAAAATTGAGAGGAGGAAGCAAAATGTCAAAAAAAGAATATGAAGATCTGAAAAAAAAGTTTGAGTTTTTACCGCGAAATGCGTGGAAGGGACTTAACGAAGGGGTAGTAAACAAATTTTCCTCTGAGTACATGAGTTTCTTATCTAAGGGAAAGACGGAAAGAATTGTAGTTGAAGAAACGGTCAAGCTTCTCGAAAAAGCGGGATACGTTCCAATAGAAAAAGCGGATTTTAAAAATGAAGTTAAAGCTTACAAGGTTTACAGATCAAAAACAGTGGCGGTTTACCGAATACCGAAGAAAATTGAAAAAGGTTTTAACGTTATAGCTTCCCACATTGACTCACCCAGAATAGATCTTAAGCCAAGACCTGTCTATGAAGATACAGGTATTGCTCTTGCTAAAACGCATTATTATGGTGGGATAAAGAAATACCAATGGTTTAACATTCCACTTGCGATGATAGGAGTCGTTGTCAAAGAAAGTGGAGAATCTGTGAAAATCAATGTTGGAAACGATCCGAAAGATCCTGTATTCGTGATAAGTGATCTATTGCCTCATTTAGAAAATGATCCTAACAAGAAGCTCAGGGATATAAATGGAGAAATGTTAAATCTTATAATTGGATCGAAGCCAATAACCTTTGATAAGATCGACTCTTCGATAAAATTGAATGTTCTTAAGGTATTGAATGAGAAATATGGAATCGTGGAAGAAGATCTTACCAGCGCTGAATTGGAGTTAGTTCCCGCAACAGAGCCCAGAGAGATGGGATTCGATCGCAGTATGATCGCTGCTTATGGGCAAGACGATAGGATCTGTGCCTATACAAGCTTGAAGGCCATTCTGGATGCCAAAAGCATTTCCAGACCAACGGTTGTCGTATTCTTCGATAAGGAAGAAATTGGGAGTGATGGCAGCACAGGAGCAAAGAATCAATTCTGGATTTTGCCGATCAAAAAAGTTTTGAGTGCGCGCAATCAAGACTTCAGCCTGCTTTTAGAAGATTTTATAGAGAACACTGCCGTTTTATCTTCAGATGTCAGCGCAGCAGTCAATCCAACTTTCAAAGAAGTTCATGAAATGAACAACGCGGCGTTGTTAGGACACGGTATAGTCTTGACAAAATATACGGGTAGTCGGGGCAAATTCGGAGCAAATGATGCCGATGCCGAGTTCGTTGGAAAAATAAGAAGACTATTCAACGACAACAAAATCGCATGGCAACCAGGGGAGCTTGGAAAAGTGGACATCGGTGGTGGTGGAACTGTTTCAAAATACTTTGCAGAAGAGGGCATGCACGTCATCGATACAGGCCCAGCACTTCTTGGAATGCATTCTCCCTATGAGATAGTATCAAAAGCCGATCTTTACCATTCTTACCTCGCTTACAAAGCATTTATCGAAAAATTTGAAATGTAATTTTTCAGTATGGATAAAAACAGGCCGACAATTGTCGGCCTGTTTTTTGCGTGATTCTTCATAAAAAAAGCGTACCTCTCAAGAAACGCGCATCGCTTGTCCCATCATGGTCACAATGTTAACGTTGTTTTTTTCTCTTTACTCAATAGCACTTTTTACCACTTTTTCATACAGAATTGGGGCTTTTTTCTTGATTATTTACATCTGTATTTTTGTTATTTCAAAAATCGCTTCTTAAAGTTGAAAAAATCCTTACTCATCGAAAAAAAGGGCAACAGACCACTGCCCTTATACTCTTTTTAAAATAACTGCCGTTCCCATCCCGCCACCTATGCAAAGTGTGGCGAGGCCAAATTCCAAATCTCTTTTTATCATTTCATACAACAACGTTACCGTGATTCTGTTTCCAGAACAACCTAACGGATGACCAAATGCGATTGCCCCTCCATTTACGTTTGTTCTTTCCATGATGTAATCTTTTGTTACAGAATACATTCGCTCCCAGTTTCTCATCACACCCAAAGTTTGAACCGCAAAAGCTTCGTTGGCTTCAAAAAGCCCTATGTCTTTGAAAGATAGCTTTGCTTTTTTCAACGCATTATCAGTTGCTGGAACTGGTCCCAACCCCATGATCATCGGATCGACACCACCTTGTCCCCAGGATATGATCTCAGCCAATGGCTTCAAACCGTGAGCTTTGACGTAATCTTCACTTGCCAGAATTACCGCGCTTGCAGCATCATTTATGGTGGAAGAATTTCCGGCAGTTACAGTACCATCTTTTTTGAAAGCTGATCTTAATTTTGCAAGCTTCTCCAGGTTTGTTTCCCTTGGGCCTTCATCAACGTCGAATATGCGCATTCCTTTCTTTTCTTTCACTTCAATTGATACTATCTCGTCTTTGAGTTTTCCGGCGGCTATCGCCTTACGCGCTCTATTTTGACTTTCTAAAGCGTATTCATCCTGCTCCTGACGTGATATTTTCAGACGCTTTGCTATTTCCTCAGCCGTGATTCCCATGTGTACCTGGTTGAATACATCCGTTAATCCATCGTAAATCATATGATCGACGAGTTTCATGTCTCCAAATTTTGCGCCAAATCTCACTTTCGCGGGCAAGAGATACGGAGCTTGAGACATATTTTCCATGCCGGCCGCTACAACCAAGTCAGCCTCTTCGGCTATTATGTCAGTTGCTCCTATCATAATAGCTTTCATTCCACTTCCACATACCATATGAACGGTGAAAGCCGGAACCTCAGCTGGTATTCCAGCATACATCGATGCTTGCCTTCCTGGCCCCATGCCTTGTCCGGCCATGAGCACGTTACCCACGATAGTTTCATTCACTTCTTCTGGAACTATTTTTGCCTGTTCAATTGCCGCTTTTATAGCCGTTGCTCCTAATCTGGGCGCCGGTATGTTTTTCAAACTTCCTCCAAAAGCGCCTATTGCCGTTCTTTTCGCTCCTACGATGTAAACTTTCCTCCTCATAAAAGTACCTCCTAATATCTGATAAGATTGTACTTGCGTGCTTTTTTTGTCAATTCCTCTCTGAATTCTGGTTCGGCAACGGAGATTAGCATTTTGGCACATTCTTTCACATTTTTATCTAAGGTGAGCAGCACCGTTTTTGAGAACGTGTATTATCGTAGTTCTTACATGAAATATCCGGATTGAGAAATTCTTGTTTCTTAAAATCATTTATCCATCTCGTTGTATGCACTGTCAAAAATCTTTCAAAAAGATTTGCAGTCCTTAAGACGTTGGAACTCTTAGCAATCAAATCACCAATCCTCCATCTACGCCAAGTACTTGACCAGTTATGAAAGAAGCCTCATCGGATGCGAGAAAAAGGTAGGTGTTTGCTATTTCCACAGCCTCTCCCATTCTTCCAAGAGGTGTTTTGGAATTCATATAATCTATGACCTTTTGTGGAACTTTAGCCGTCATAGGTGTTTTTACAAATCCAGGAGCAACAGCGTTTACACGTATTCCATATCTTGCAAACTCTTTTGCCCATGTTTTCGTCATGCCTATGACTCCAGCTTTGGATGCAACGTAATTCGTTTGGCCTATGTTACCGTACACTCCAACGACAGACGATGCGTTGAGGATGACTCCTCTCTTTCTTTCCATCATGTTTTCAACAACCACTTGTGTAACGTTGTACACACCTTTGAGATTTACAGATATGACAGCATCAAAATCATTTTCGGGCATTTTGACAAGAAAATTGTCTTTTGTTATCCCAGCGTTGTTGACTAAGATGTCTATTTTTTTGAGATCATCCACGATTTTATTCACGATCTCTTTAACCTCATCGTGCTTCGAAACGTCCATTTTGTAGATACGGTAAGAATCTCCCACCTCTTTTTTGGCCACTTTTAGAGCTTCTTCATTGTAATCACATGCAGCAACAATTGCACCTTCTTCTACAAATCTTTTTGCTGTGGCCAATCCTATTCCACTCGCTGCTCCCGTTATAAGTGCAATTTTGTCCTTCAACCTCATTTCAATTCCTCCTCCACCCATCTTTGACCTTCAATAAGAACTATGAATCATATCTCATATCAATTGAATTCTATCACTTGTGTTAAAAAGAGGCAAACATCAAAATCATGAAATTCAGGAAATTAAAGGAAATCTGTGATTTTTGAAGAAAAAATCTTCTAACCACTGCTTAGTGGCTCTTAGTGGCTTCAATCAACGAAAAATTCCAATTTTGGATGTTGACATATTTACTCAAGTGTAATAAAATCATTAAATGAAGTTTTATTATTGATTAAAAGATGAATATACTAAACCTGTAAAAAAATCTATAAATGGTGTTACGATTATAATCGTAACACCTAAGACACAAAAATTGTCAGATGGAGAGTTAAAAAAACTTATAGAGCTTTTTAAGTCCTTAATCTTCACGCACATTTAGAAGTGATATACTTAAAAAGTTGTCTGTTTTATTTCAAATTAAAAGGGGGTGTTTCATTTGAAGAACAGATTGCTTTTACTAATTGTATCGCTTCTTGCTTTAATGTTGATGCTTTCCGGATGTTTATCTTCTCAGTATTACAACATTTCGGGATATGTCAAAGATTCATCTGGGAGTCCAATATATGGAGTGGCAATCTCATTCAGTAACGGCTCACAATCGGTAGTAACAAATTCAAATGGATACTGGACAAAGAGTGGCTTAAATGGCAGCGTAACGGTTACACCGTCAAAAAGTGGATGGACATTTAATCCATCAAATATAACTGTGAGTGGTCCTAGAAGTGATGTCAACTTCACAGGTACACAAAATACTCCTTCTCAATACACCGTCATCGCGACCGTATCGGTCGGATCCCATCCTTGGGGTGTCGGTGTCAATGCCAACACACACAAGATCTACGTTGCTAATTACATTGATAGCACGGTCAGCGTGATAGACGGCAACACAAACACTGTAATAAAAACGATAACGCTAACCGCAGGATCCTATCCCATTAGTGTCGGTGTTGATGCCAACACAGACAAAATCTACGTTGCCAATCATGGTAATAACACAGTCAGCGTGATAGACGGCAACACAAACACTGTAATAAAAACGATAACCGTAGGATACGTTCCCTGTGGTGTCGGGGTCAATGCCAACACACACAAGATCTACGTTTCCAATTTCGCTGATGGCACGGTCAGCGTGATAGATGGCAACACAGACACTGTAGCTACAACGATAACCGTAGGATCCTATCCTTGTGGTGTCGGGGTCAATGCCAACACACACAAGATCTACGTTTCCAATTTCGCTG